>JABZHP010000009.1 GCA_015258785.1 Atopobium sp. | reverse complement strand
CTCTGGAGCATGGCTTTTGCGCTTACAAGCATGCTAAACCTCCGTTTGACGGAAAACTGATACATATAAATGATACCTTGTTTCATCACCTTTGATACGGTCGTTTTTAACAAAACACTGCGAGAAACCCGACGGGTTTCTCGTCAACTGATGTTGCGATTTAGCGACGAAACATTACATCTTCACAAAAATGAGGTAGGCTATCAGTTCGAAGAAAGGAGCATCTTGTGAGCTATAAGCACTTTGATGCAGACAAAACTCGATTAGCTTCGCCTGCTCAGCCTACAGATGAGGCAACAAACGAGAAGCCCAGCCTTCTTAAGGACGTCTCAATTACCCAAATTTTGGCAACATCGCTTGCCGCGGTGACTGCGTTTGTACTGTCAAACCAGATTGGTATTGCAGGCTCGATTATCGGCGTGGCCGTTGGTGCCGCCGCCTCGGCGCTTGCTTCGCAGATTTACCAGAACGTTATCAGGCGCTCCACGCATAAGTTCCGCGCTAGCGACAACGATGAATATAACCAGCAGGCATATCCAAACAGCAGCCAAACAACGCTTGAAGGCACACAATATATGCCTCGAGCACAATATGCACCTTCTCGCGATTATTATCCCAGCGCTGACTCTGGTACAGGGCAGTCTTCGCAGGTAAATCGCACGCCAACACTGTCTCGCAAGCGCGTAAGAGCGCTGACTATCGTGACTATTATTTCAATTATCTTTACCATTTCTGCCGTCATTCTTTATGCAATGTTCCTCAGCTATATCACCGACGGATCTGGCTTGGGACCAAAGGTCAGCACAACCCCAGTTGTAACGGAAAAAACTACGAATACCAGCAATTCGACGGATAAGAAAGACGATTCCAGCTCTTCTAGCGAGAAGACCGACGAGTCAAGCAAGTCCACTGATTCCAAGGATTCCTCTTCGGAGAGTACTGACTCCAAGAAATCAGAGACCACCAGCCCCGACAGCTCGTCTAGTTCGGAAAAGACCAGCGACTCGAGCAGCTCAAGCAGCTCGTCTGAGAGTAATTCTTCTAGTAACAACTCAGGAACGGGCAGCTCAAACAGCAATTCTGGTTCCAATCAGAACTCTGGCTCTAGCAATAGTTCTGGCAGCGGATCCAGTGGTTCTGGCTCAAACAGCTCCAACGGAGGCAACTAAGTCGCGGTCGCAGCACGGTCGGCGCAACTAACAGCAACAACAAACAGCAGTTCAACTGAGCTTGCTGCAGAAAGGATGGGTATGGAAACCACAAACGCATGGAAAAAGTACACCTCGGAGGACCTGGACAAACTTCAGTCGTTTACCGAGGGCTACAGAAAGTTTATCTCCGAGAACAAGACTGAGCGCGAGTGCGCCGCAAGCGCTATCAAGCTTGCCGAAGCAGCAGGTTACGTTAAGCTTTCTGACGCCATCGCTGCAGGTAAAACCCTCAAGGCTGGCGACAAAGTCTATGCAGACATTCGCGGCAAGTCCGTCATCTTTGTTCAGATTGGTACCAAGTCCCTAGAAGAGGGTCTAAACATTCTTGGTGCTCACATCGACTCCCCTCGCCTGGACGTCAAGCAGAATCCTCTCGAGGAACGCAATGAGCTTGCTACCCTTGACACCCACTACTACGGCGGCGTCAAAAAATACCAGTGGGTCACTATTCCTCTGGCAATTCATGGCGTTCTTGCACTTAAAGACGGTAGCGTCGTAAACGTATGTGTTGGCGAGGATCCAACTGACCCTGTTTTCTGTATCTCCGACCTTCTCATCCACTTGAGTGCTGAGCAGCTTGGTAAGACTGCTTCCAAGGTCATCGAGGGCGAAATGCTGGACCTTATTGTTGGCAATCGTCCACTTGTTTGGGGCCAGAATGGCGAGAAACCCGCTGATGCAGAGGGCGACGAGCCAAAGGAAGCTGTTAAGGCAAACGTCATCAATATCCTGAAAGACCTCTATGGCATTGAGGAAGCAGACCTTCTCTCCGCTGAGCTTGAGATTGTTCCTGCAGGTCCTGCTCGTGACATGGGCTTTGACCGCTCCATGATCTTGGGCTACGGTCACGACGACCGTAGCTGCTCCTACCCTTCCCTGATTGCGCAGCTTGAGTGCGACACTCCTGCGCGTACCTCCGTCACCATCCTGACCGACAAGGAAGAGATTGGCTCTGTTGGCGCTACTGGCATGAACTCCCTCTTCTTTGAGAACATCATGGCAGAGGTCCTGGCACTTGCTGGTTTTGAGTCGCCACTTTCCCTACGCCGCTGCATGGCTAACTCCTACATGCTCTCCAGTGATGTTTCTGCTGGTTATGACCCTAGCTTTACGGGCAGCTTTGAAATCAAGAACTCCGCCATCATGGGTCACGGTCTTGCTTTTAACAAGTTCACTGGTAGCGGCGGCAAGGTTGGCTCTAACGATGCCGATGCCGAGTACGTTGCACTGATTCGTCGCATTATGGACAACGCTGGCGTCCAGTTCCAGACCGCTGAGCTTGGCCGCGTTGACGCTGGTGGCGGCGGAACTATCGCATACATGCTGGCAAAATACGGCATGCACGTCATCGACTGCGGCGTCCCTGTTCTCTCCATGCACGCACCTTGGGAGATTGCAAACAAGGCCGACATCTTTGAGGCATATCGCGGTTACCGTGCATTCCTGGAGTTCAGCGAGTAATTAAGCTACACAAATAGGTTTTACGTGCACGCAAATCAAGCTAACAAGAAAGACGTGAGAGACAAGCTCTCACGTCTTTTTCTGTATCAAATCCAAGGCGAGAAACCCGCAGCTAAAGACCACGAGGCGAGAAACCCGCACACCCGCAGCAACGCATCCAGGCAACTATCCCAGCAACGAAAGCACTTCTCGCTTGGCAGCCAAAAACTCTTCGCTCAAATCAAATGATGCTAGGTCAGCACCTTGACCAGCGTCTTTGCCAGAGCCTGCCTCCGACACTGTATCAGCGCAGCCCTGCGGCTCAACAACGCCCACAATCTTGGTTACCACGCCCTGCGCGGGACTGCCCGCCATTACATAAATGCGCGAAGCCATGGCAACCGCCTCATCAACGTCGTGCGTGATCACCAGTACGGAGAGGCCAAACTCCTTCACGGAAGACATGAGCCACGCACGCATTTCTCGCCGTGTGAGAGCATCTAGTGCCGAGAAGGGCTCGTCCAACAGCATGATGTCTGAGCCAATGAGTGCCGTGCGCAGGAACGCAACGCGCTGTCTCATGCCGCCTGAGAGCTCGTGAGGCCAGCTTTGCGCCACGCGCTCAAGTCCACCGCGTTCCAGCATCTCCTGGGCTCGTGCGCGTGCCTCAGAGCGCGAGACGCCCTTCAGCTCAAGCGGAAGCGCTACGTTGTCGATGATGCGCTTGCTTGGGATGAGCAAATCCTTCTGGAGCATGTAGCCGATGTGTCCCGGGTGTCCCGTGACATCAGAGCCATGCAGCAGTACCTTGCCCTCCTGCGGCTGCAAAAGTCCTGCAAGCGCATGGAGCAGCGTTGTCTTGCCGCAGCCCGAGCGACCAACCAAGCAGGTAATGGTACCAGGTTGCAGCTCAATTGAGATGTCCTTGGCAACTACCTGGCTGTTTCCCCAAACCAGCGTGAGGTTGCGTGCCTCAAGTGCTGGCGCGTCCTGTTGCGTCTCGCATGCAGGTGCAGCTCCTAGGCTTTTCTCGCCAGAAGCGTCCATAGCAGCGCCTTCTGTTATGTCAGTAAGTTTCTTATCCAAGGTACTCACTAGTAAATCCTGCGGATGGATCAATCTTATTCTCTAGCAGCTGCTGGTTATTGAGCCAGGTGTAGAAACGCTGCCAGCGGGCAGAGTCAATAACACCCCACTTCTCGGCGTCGTCAATGTATTTGGCTGCCAAGAACTTCTGAGAAGCTTTAACCAGGTCAGCGTCAAGTTCTGGAACAGCTTTGAGCAGAATCTCTGCTGCCTCGTCTGGGTTAGAGACGCAGAACTCATAACCTTTTCTGGTAGCGCTTAAGAAGGCCTTAACAGCGTCTGGATTCTCTTTTGCAAAGCCATCATTTACTGCAATGACTGGAGTGTAATAGTCAAAATTCTGATCAATAGTTGCAAACGCAAAGTAGTTGTATGCAAAGTTCTGAACACGAGCGTTTTGAACAGCCCACTGCTCATACACCCAAACTGCATCAAACATCTTTGCTTTTAGGCCAGATACCTCATCATCTACCTCGTAAGGCACCATCTTGAGCGTTGAAGGATCTCCTCCATCAGACTCCATAACAGACCTGATAGTAGCCTGTTCAACAGGGAGATTCCACGTTGCGTAGGTACGATCATTAAGGTCACGTGGACGAACAATGTGATCCTCTTCACGGCTCATAATGCCCGAAAGATTGTGCTGAATGATAGCGGCCACCGCAGTATATGGCAGCGGATTAGAAGACGAGAGGCTGTTAGCAATATAGTCCTGGTAGGTAACGCCCATCTGAGCGCCGCCGGCACCAATCAGCGCATCGGCGCCGTCAGCAGGTGGCTGCTGAATAGTTACCTTGAGGCCGACCTCGTCAAAGTAGCCCTTCTCCTGAGCCACATAAATGCCGGTGTGGTTGGTGTTAGGAGTGTAGTCCAGAGCAAACGTAATCTCTGTGGTACCGCTGGAATTCTGCCCAGCACTCTTGTTTGCGTTGGATGGAGCCGACGGCTGCTCAAGCGAGCAACCTGTGCAAAGTCCTGCTGTCGAGAAACCCATCGCAGTTAGAAAGCCTTTTCTTGTTATACCCTTGCGATTAAATGCGTTCATGCGCGTAATCACTTCTTTCTTTGAGTTCCGTCAAAGTTATCGTGCAGATTCTTTGGCATCCTGAGAGGTATCCCAAGGAAGTGCACGCTTTTGGACAAGTTCCACGAGCTTCATCAACACCAGCGACAGCGCAGACACTACCACGATTGCCGCAAACATCCTGTCGTACGCAAACGCCTTTCTGACGCGCGTCATATACACTCCCAGTCCAGCGTCGCCTCCCAGCCATTCTGCAATTACTGCGCCAATTACGGCGTAGGTCACGCTCATTTTGAGTCCCGAGAAAAACTGTGGTGCAGCAGCAGCCAACTTGACGTGCCAAAAAATCTGCACACGACTAGCTCCCATGGTGGTCATCAGGTCAACCATATCAGGATCTATTGCTTTAAATGCCGAGTTCAGCGCCACGGTAATAGGGAAAAACGTTGAAATGGCCACAAGAACAATCTTGGGCAAAAGACCATATCCTAGCCAGAGCACCAGAAGCGGCGCGATAGTCACAATGGGGATAGTCTGCGAGATAGTTACAAGTGGAGAGAGCAATTTATCCAGCGTTTTGAAGAAGTCCATAAGAACCGCAAGCACAAAGCCAATAAGCACTCCAATAGCCAGACCTACAAGGGATTCTAAAAGCGTAATCCCTGTATGTGTCATAAGAAGCTGAAAGTCCTTAACCAGCGCAAATACAACCTGAACAGGAGTTGGAACAAGGTAATTTGGAATAATTCCCGCAACAATAACAAGCTGCCAGAGCACAAGAAAAGAAGTAAGGGATATGGCTTGCAATGCAAACTGAGAAAGTTTTTTCATATGCCCTCCTTCTTATAGTGCGTAAGGACGGCATTGGCTCCCTACGCTGGCATTGCCCAGATCAGGTTTATGGGTCGCAGCATAAGGTGCTGCCTCTCAGCCGGGCCATTTCCCAGCTCCCCGTGTATTTATTATAGCGCGGATGTCTCTAACATCAAATAAATAGTTAAACAATCTCCCTAAAAGGCCTAATCTAGCAGCGTTTTCTTAAATCGCGCATTTTTTGTGCGCTCTGAAACCGAGTACTCTGAAGTCCTATGCCCCGAAACCACGCGCTCCTAGCCTAACAGAACTAGCCCAAAAACTCTTTGAGTCCCAGCTTATCTGCCTCGGTAATTTGACGTACGACCTTTGCGGGAGAACCAACAACAAGAGAATTGTCTGGAATATCTTTAGTAACCAGACTATTAGCACCAATTACACAGTTATCTCCGATAGTTACACCGGGAAGCACCGTCACATTTCCGCCAAACCAGCAGTTATCTCCCACTGTGATAGGCAATGCTCGCTCATACCAAGCATTTCTTTCCTCAGCATCTAGAGGGTGTTGAACGGTGTACGCCTTAAACTGAGGGCCCACAAAACTATGGGCACCAAAAGTGATAGGCGCACAATCCATCAAGTATGCACCGTGGTTGATAAAGCTATGTGGGCCAATCTTGATATTGAAGCCATAGTCAACATTAAAAGGAGAAACTGCAGCGCTTCCCTCTCCTAGCTCACCGAGAAGTTCAGTCAAAATCTGACGGCACTTTTCTTTATCACTTGGACGAGTCTGATTAAACTCCCAGGCAAGATCCTTTGCTCGCCAAAACGCAGCGCTCTGCTCCTCGTCAGAGCCGCCACACCACTCACCAGCGCTCATGCGCTCAAGCTTTGATTTCTTATTTTCTGACTTTACGGTGGTCTGCTTTGGATCAATATCGTACATAGCTAACTCCTCACGTTACTTTATTGAGCAGTTAGAAGTGTAATAAAAGAAGAGCCCCTGACGAGGCTCTTCCCAGCTAGTTTAAAGTGCTTGTAACCAACTACATTGCATCAAAAACATTTACCCACTTAAGTAGGAACTCTGTTTCTTTTACACGACCGCGCGCAAGCTCTGCTGCAGCAATAATGCCAAGCCATTCGTTTACATACTGACGAGTGCAGCCTTGCTTGGTGCAATAAAGATTGATGTATTTCTCGGCAAGTTCCTCATCACCATGAAGAAGCAGGTGCAGGTAAGTTGTAGCGCAGTCTGCAGCGCCATTGCCTTGTGTTGCATGAGCCCAGTCAAGAATTACAGGAGTGCCATCTTCGGCGAGAATAACGTTGGACGGGACAAAGTCACCGTGGCAAACCTTAGTGTGAGGCTTCATGCCATCAAGCTTAAGTAGAAGCTCATACCTTGTGGCCTCATCAAGGATGTCTGGAATGCTGTTAATCATTCGGGTGAACTTGTCTTTTTGACGAGTAAGAAGTGGTGCCTTATGAGCGTGAATAGCCAGCTCAATATCGACAAACTTATTGAGATACTCGTCCTCTTTTTCTGGATGCTCTTCAATAAGCTGTCTTATTGTTTTGCCTTCAACTTTTCTGGTTGAAACAGCCCAGCAATTACCTACCTTACTAATCTCTACAAGAGATGGAACGTTGATGCCGGCCTGCTCAGCACGAGTAAGGTTTAAAGCCTCATTCATAATATCAGCAGAAGGTTTGCTTCCGCTGAACACCTTAACGACTGTGTCTCCGTTGTCATACACAACCTTGTTATTACGCTCGACAATTACCTTTTTATCAGCTTTGAGCTCCATAACAACCTCCAATAAGGTACTCATGCAGATACTCACTATCCACCTAGTAGTATTGTCGTTCTTCTCTAATCTCTCCTGGCGAGAAGAACACTCTTATTGGTTAAACGGTTGGCAAATTCGGTGAGCGTAAACATCTCCAGTTAAAACAAGGAATCGTCCTTCTGACAAAGATCCCCCGCTTTTTATAAAAGCGGGGGATCTGCATACTAAGTGTATGTGTGTTGCTTACTGCTCTTTACGAGTACGAGCATATGCTCCAACACCAACAAAGCCAGCACCAACTGTTGCAAAAGCAACCATAGCTACAACACTTGCATCGCCTGTATCAGGTGTGCGGTGCTTACGCTTCTTACCAGGCTTCTCTGGAGTTGGAGTTGGGGTAACTGGAGTCTCGGTATTTGTAATGGTAAAGCCATTGACCATATCACCAGTTATCTCAGAAGTGTAACCCTCAATAGCATCCTCAGAAACGGTGTAAGCAATGACGTGATTATCTGCTGCGTAAAGATTTACACCAACAAATGAACCGGTCCAATTGTTTGCCTCAGAAAGGACAAGGGTCTGACCAGTGTCAACACCATCAGCAAGCAGGTGAACGGTTACAGAATCCTTCTTTGTACCGTTCCAAACCTTGGTTACTGGGACATCACGAGTCACGGGAGCGTCGGCCTTATTGGTCAGGGTAGTAACGTTACCGTTAACCTCAGGAGTCTGAGCAGTCCAACCGACTACGGTTCCTTCTGTAAAGCTCAAAGTTACGTTATCAGGAAGACCGTGGAATGTATGCTCCCAGTTGTTTGCTGCAGAAAGCTCAACGGAGTCAACAACATATCCATCTGCCTTTAGATAAACAGTAAGCGTCTCTGGAATAACTGCATCTGGGTTTGCAGAAGTATCCCAAACCTTCTTAACGGTTACATCCTGAGTACCCTCTTCACCAGTAATAACGGTACCGTTGGAGCCAATACCACCACCACGCTGTGCGGTATTTCCAGAAATAATCAGTTGAGCCTTATTCTGTGCTGCGGCGATAGAGCTATAACGAAGATTAGACTCAAGAGCAAGCATATCGGTGTTGTTAACGATATTGCTTACTTCTTCAGTAGTATGACGTGCAGCAGCTGGATCAGCTTCACCAAGGATTGAAGGAAGGTTGATAGTAACAGCGCCATCCTTGGTCCAGTGTGCAGAGGCACCACCAAGCATGTAATCAGAAATGGTTGCGCCAGCAGACTCGCCTGCACCACGAACAGTTGCAATCTCATCACCAGCACCATTTGCGGTGTTGTTGAAGAATGCTACGCCATTTTTGGAGTGGAATTCAGCTACACCGGTTGGGCAGAACCAAGCACCACCACCAATAACAGTTGCGGTGTTGTTCTTAATTAGCGCGTTATTAATGTGGACAACATAAGGAACAGAAGCAACGTAAACTGCGCCGCCCTGGTCATTTGCAGTGTTATTGATAATTTCACCAGCATTAAGGGTTACATTAGCAGATGCAACATAAATACCAGCACCAACACCCTTATCGCCAAGCTGGTTGGTGCCATTACTAGTGACCTTGTTTCCGTCAATAGAGCCGCCATTCATGGTGAAGCCAGCGCGATAAATGTTTGGCCAGTTATTCCATGGAGCACCAACCCTGGAATAAGGAACCTTCTGACCACCAACAACACCAACAAACTGGTCGTAGGTAGCAACGCCACCGCCAGCAATGCCAGCAGTGTTGTTCTTGATGATGCCGTTATTCATAACAACGTTGCCGTTCCAGATTACGTAGATACCACCACCGGACTCAGAAGCAACATTATTAGTAATAGAGCCACCGTTGAAGGTAAAGTCTGCCTTTGACTTAGAATCACCAAACTGAGGATTACCTGCGTAAATGTAGACGCCTGCACCTTCTTTGGCCTTGTTGTTAGTGATATAACCACCGTTCATGGTAGCTGTTGTTGTCTCACCGTTTGGATCCAAAGCATAGAGCATCAGACCACCAGAAGAATTAATGGTAGAAGAAGCATCGCCCCCAGTGATGGTTCCGCCAGTCATAGTGAAATCTGCATTTCTTACCAAAACGCTACCGGAGTACTGATTGGTAAGAGTAGTGTTCTGAATGGTACCGTCACGGAGCTCACCTGTTGCACCATTTGCAACAGTAACTGCGCCACCAAGAGCGTTAGCAACCGTGCTGTCCTGAATGGTGCCGCCGGCCATAACAAATTTTGCACCAGCGCCAGTAGTAAGAACTACGCCGTTATTTCCAGGTGTAGGTTTTGCCTTACCGTTTTTAATAACGCCACGAAGCAAGGTAAAGCTACCACGGTTCTCAACGGCAAATGCAGTGTTGTTGCCATCAATGGTGGCGCCATCAAGAGTAACTGCGCCGCCAGAAGCAATCTTGAACATATAGAAATTAGAGCCGGTCATGGCACTTGTGATAGTTCCAGTACCCATCAACCTAATGTTCTTATTAGCTGGAACCTGGACTGGAGCAGTAATGGTAAAGTCCGCATTTACCTGAACGATAGTCTGCGAACCATCTGCTGGAGCAGCAGCAATAGCAGCCAGCAGCTCAGCCTCTGAGGTAACAGGGGTGGTGTCTGCGAGTGCTTGCTTTGCAAGTCCTCCAACGAGCGAGAGTGCTAGCACAAACGTAGCAACAATCGCCATGCTCCAACGTGAAAGCCTTTTCATGGCAAAACTCCTTGCGCTTAGGGAGCCTGTAGTGACAAAACAATAAAACAATTACTATAAAAGCGTAAAACAGTAGAACTTTAGCGTACTTTACTCTTCTTTGTCTAGCTGTTCAGGCTCTTCTGGACGATGTTTTAGGCGATCGTATTCTTCTTCGGTCAAAACATCTTCAATTCGCAGGTTAACACCAGAAACTTCAAGGCCTGTCATACCGGTGATTTTCTCGACAATTGTATGCTTAACATCTTCAAAAATCTGAGGCGCATAAGAACCGTATTTAATAAGTACAGAAACGGTAACATTTAGCGAGCTGTCAGGCAGTACCTCTACAGTGACACCTTTAGCCGTATCAGATGCACCAAGTACATCCTGAACTCTGTTAAGCCAGTTTCCACGAGCGCCCACCACGTTGGGGACATCACGCAAAGCCAACGAGACGATCTTCTCGACAACTCCACCAGAGAAGGTAAGAGAGTCTGTATCCTCAAGATCTGCATCGGAAGGAACATCTGTTGTTTCTTCTGCAGGAACAATTTCTTCAGAGGTGGTCTCTTGCGAATTAGTAAGCTCTTCTGCCACAGCTCTCTCCTATCTAGTTTCTATCCGTAAATAAGGAACGAATCTTTGCCAAAATGGTTGCCTTTCCGTCAAAAATCTGACCGATGGCAACTCCTACCAGTACAAACAATGCAACAACTAGCATTTTAAAAAGGCCAAACGTAAACAAAAAAATTGCAAACAAGAGGCCTAAAAATCCGCCAATAATGGCACCCGGATGGTCAACGACGTATTTTTTGCACTTCTCCTGCATCTTCTGAAAGAAGCTTTTATCCATTGTCTGTGACCTCCTTTGCGTCTGGCTCTGAAATACTCAATCGAATGTCTTTGCCAGTCTGCTGAGCAGCGGCTTGAGTAGAAGGTTGCTCGTAAGATTGCTCTTCTACAGTCTCTGGTTCTGGCACAACCTCTTTTGACTGAGGCGAAGACGCACTTTCTTCATCTTTTGGAGAGAAGGAACTTGACTTGATAAAAGAAAGATTGATGCTAGAAACACAAGGTCCGCACACGATAGCAAGACCAGACTGAAGAGCGTTGTAGAACTCAGAGCCCTTTGCAGTGACATCAACGGGCTCTTTAGGGAGAATATCAATCTGTACAGCTACAGAATTATTCTTAGAAATCTGCACGTTAACACGGTGTGCAAGGCAAGTTCCATCTTCTTCAATAATATGAGCTGCCTGAGAAGAAATAGCATCTTTTGTGACGGAGATTGTTCCGCCCTCAACAGTGGCCACCGTGAGCTTTACTGTTTTTCTAATAAAGAGAGCTCTAAACAACACCACAACAAGACCAAAGATGCTAATAGCCGCACAAGCGTTAAGAGCAATAAGATAAGGCTTGGTAAACAAGAGATTAGTTGCCTGATGTGTCCAAGGACCAAACCACGTTAAAGCAAGGGCTAAAAATACAAAGGCACTTGCAAGAACATAGAGTATGTAGCAAAAACGCTTGAAGCCGCTCATGGCACCTCCACTTTCTTTTATATAAACAGTTTAACCCCAATACCGGACAAAAAAGAGAATATAAAAACTGCCTCCCGGCGGAAGGCAGTTTTTAGTCTGTATATACCGTTAGCAGAAAACGAACTTAAGCGTTCTTCATGACAACAGAGCGAACAACTCCTGCCGCGTCGTCACAGGAATCCAGAACAGTCTCCATGCGGTCAAAAATACGAAGCCAAGCAACCGTGTGGCGACCAGGCATTTCATCACGGAACAGGCGAGAGAGTGCGTTGTGATAAATAAGATCTCCCTCGTCCTCAACATGACCAACTGCAATGGCCTTCTCCATAACGGTAGGATCTTTCTTGTAGTCACTCAGAACACTCAGCATCTCCTGGACTGTCTTGCATGCGCGAAGGGTAAGCTCAGCAAGCTGCATAGCCTCTTTACGAGTATCGTCAACGTTAAAGAGATCAAGGCGCTCAGCAACAGAATTCATTCCGTCAACGATGTCATCAAGACGAAGCGCCAAGTCAGAGATGTCCTCACGCTCAAATGGTGTGACAAAGGAAGCGTAAAGCTCCTTCATAATGTGCTGGACCTTCTCGTCACACTCACGCTCGTAAACCTTCATCTGAGGAATACGCGCGGCAGTCTCGGGAAAGCCTTCCATAATGACCACATACTCTTCAGCGGTTTCTACAATTTTGTCGCCAAACTCGCGGAACATGGTGTAGAAGACATCCTCTTTTGGCTTACCTAGCATGAATCCTCCAATAAAGTTGAGTGGTTCAATAGAACTCGTAAAAGACAGTTATACGTACTTAGAAAATCATCAGGAACAGTTTTGCAAAAAGAAAACCAATAAGTCCGCAGCCAGGAAAAGTAAACACCCATGCTGCTACCATTTCTTTTGCAACACCCCAGTTAACTGAACGAATATTTTTTGCAGCACCCGCACCCATCATGGCGGTCATTTTTGTGTGAGTTGTTGAAACAGGAAGACCGGTCAGTGTGGAAAGCAGCAAAGATGCAGATGCCGAGAAGGACGCGGCAAAGCCCTGATAACGCTCAAGCTTTACCATTTCCATTCCGACTTTTTTAATAATCTTTCTTCCGCCAATTGCGGTGCCGATAGACATAAGAGCAGCACACAGTACCTGCAGCCAGAGCGGGAACACATCTGCACCAGCAGCTCCATGACCTGCGGAAAGTGCAATTGCAAGCATAGCAATGGACATGAACTTCTGACCGTCCTGTGCACCATGCATAGCCGCAACAAATGCTGAGCCAACAACCTGCAAATGGCCAAACATCTCATCAGCGCGCTGTCGATCAACGTTAACGCAAAGCTTGTTAATTGCTTTAACAATAATCCAACCAGCGGCAAAACCTAATGTGGTTGAGAAGAGCAGACCAATTAAAACCTTGCTCCACTCGCCCCAGTTAACTGCACCAAAATCACCATGAATAGCAAGTGCTGCACCGGTGAGACCTGCAATAAGGGCGTGTGACTCAGAAGTTGGAATACCTAAAGCCCAAGCTCCTACTGCCCAAGTAACAATACCAACACAGCCTGCGGCAAGAGCAACAAGAGCCTCATGGTTATTGCTACCAAAGTCAACCATGCCCAGAATTGTGTCTGCAACTGCAGTTGAAATGAGGCACATAGCCACCAAACCAACAAAGTTGCATACAACACTCATGATAATTGCATGGTTAACTTTAATTGAACGAGTTCCAACAGCCTCTGCAATAGCATTAGCCGCGTCGGTTGCACCATTTACAAAAATGCATCCAAAAACAAGGACAATGACGAGGGCCAAAAACGGATTGGCAACCATCATCTCAAAAAAGTGTCCGAGGGTTATCATTCGGTACCTTTCAAACCACTTTCATAACGGGACAATGATAATCGAAATATCGTTCAATTATGTTTAAAAACATTCGAATAGCTAAATCAGCGCAAGTTGTTTCTTGCGCCCTGCCTTCCCTCTTATGAAAAATACAAGCTGGCCCAAGAGAGCTACCCAGTTGTCCCAGGAGAGCTACCCAGGTAACCCAGAAGAGTTGCCTCAAAGGGGCTCCTTAGGTTACTAGGCAAGCTTTTTGATAATAGCTGCAGTAATACGAGCAGAACGCTCAGAAGCCTCGCGCTCAAACGTTAGATAATCAACGCTTGAAGTAGTGCCGGGCTTATCGGACATAAGCCTAATCACCACAAACGGTGTGTGGTTAAGCCAAGCAACCTGAGCAATTGAAGCGCCCTCCATCTCGCAACAATCAGCACCAAATGTTGTGTAAATATGATCCGCGAGCTCTGATGAACTCACAAACTGATCTCCTGAAGCAACACGTCCAGAAATAACCTGCAGTTCAGGAGCTACTTCTTTAGCCGATGTAAGAGCGTGCTCAACAAGATCCTTATCTGCTGTAAACGAAAAAACCGGAAGGCCTGGAATTTGACCAGCGGCAAAATTGAGAGGACCTACGTTCATATCGTGCTGAACTAAATCAGAAGAGATAACAATATCCCCTACCTGCAGCTCAGGGCTAAGAAGTCCTGCAATACCAGTATTAATCACATGCGTTACCGCAAATGTATCAATCAGAATCTGTGTGCATGCTGCGGCATTGACCTTGCCAATTCCTGACTGAACAACAACTACAGGGACTTCTCCCAAAAGACCTTCAACAAACTGCATACGAGCCTGCTCATAGGTGCGCTCAATGGTCATCTGCTCTTTTAACAGCGCAACCTCGGGCTCCATGGCACCAATAATTCCAATTTTCATGTTAGGCTCCTACTCCTGCAAGCCAACTGGAACCAGCCAGGGCTCGTACAATTTTGTCTCGAACACTCATATCATTTGCGTCATCTTTAATGTGTGCGTGAATAACAACGGTAATGCCAGCATCAGCAATGCTTGCAGCTTCAACCTCAATAGGGAACGTTCTATCAAGCTGGGAAGAAACGGTTTCTTGAATTGTCTCAATGATTTCTTGCGTTACTGCCTCTAAATCTGCTGATGGTTTAAGCACAATAGTTACAGGAACCTCGGTTACGTCCCACCTTGTACGATGTACCAGTGCGGTTTTATTGAGCACCGAATTAGGGATGATGTCCACTTTGCCGCCACGGTCACGCACAATGGTGGAACGCCAGTTCATGTCAATGACCTCGCCAGAAATGTTTCCAATGCTTACCTGATCTCCCGGCTTAACCACGCCTCCCAGCATAAGGCCTAAACCACCTACCAGGTTAGAAATAGTGTCCTGCAGGCCAAAAGACAAGGCGATGGAGGTAACTCCCAAAGCAGTCACAAACGCCGTCGGCTGAATGCCAAAAACAGGCTGCAATACCGCGAGAATAGCAAACGCCCAGATGATTCCTCGGATTATGTTGACAAAGATAGATGCCGACGGCAGTTTAGATGAATCCAAAGCCTTTCTTGAGAGCTTTATTGCAAAATGCTCAATCAAGAATGCAATGAAAAACACAACTACAAAGGTTACTACCCTAAAAATAAAATCTTGTGGAGTGAGGCCCAAGATCAAGCCGTCATGCATCAACACCATGGCTATCCCTCAATTTTGACTATCGGAGCAAAGCCCTTCATGAGCTTCTTTGTCTTATTAGTGCGTGTAAACTTGACCTCAATGGTATCGCCCTGAACTGCTAAAACAACGCCTGGACCAAAGGTCTTGTGAGACACCTGATCTCCCACGGCAAAACTTGCAGAAGCGCGCGCTGGGTCCTTTTGAATAGGAGCTGGACGTGGGGCTGGAGCGCCACCAGTAGAGCGCGTACGAGAACCAAAAACGTTTCCACCATAGACTTCTGAACCACGGCCAGAGCCAAAGGTACCATGACGGTCTCCGCGCTTTGCCCAGCCAACACCAGAAAAGCCCGCGGAACCAACACCAATAGCTTTAACGTGCTCCTGAGGAATCTCCCCCACAAAACGCGATACGGGATTAGCCTGAACAGAGCCGTAAGTTCTTCTCGTAGACGCATACGTCAAATACAAGCGTTTGCGTGCACGCGTAATAGCAACGTAGGCAAGCCTGCGCTCTTCTTCTAACTGAGCTGCTTCTGCCTCGTAATTTGCATGAGGGAAGATTCCCTCCTCCATGCCAGCAACAAATACTGCTGGGAACTCCAGACCCTTTGCAGCGTGAATGGTCATGAGTGTTACCGCAGAGGTAGAACCATCCAAACTATCAAGGTCAGAGCGAAGCGCCAGCCATTCCATAAATGCCGGGAGCTTCTCAGCAGCAACCTGCGGATGAAGAGCTTCTTCCTGAGGTGCAGAATCTGGCTCAACAGCAACACCAGCAAGCGTGCCGGTAGCAGCATCAAAGCCTGCTGCACTTAGCGAGGCAGCATCTTGTGCGTCAAGCGCTCCTGCTTCCCTTAGTTGCTGCAAGCTCTCAAGCGTTTCTTCAATATCGTCGTGAGACTCGTCAAACTCTGCCGCAACGCCAAAGAACTCTCGAATGTTCTCGATACGTCCGTCAGCCTCAATGGTATGCTCAGCTTCAAGTGCACGAATAAGACCTGAGCGGTCAATAATTGCCTCAACTACCTCATCAAGCTCACCGTCAATATGACGGCCGTGCTCAATAGCAGACGTGAACTCTACCAGCGCATTTCTCACCTTTGCGGTAAGAAGACTCTCCTCCATCACACATGCTTCACATGCCGAGAAAAACGACAGACCGTTATACAGTGCATACGTCTGAATTTTCTGAATGCTTGTTGCGCCAATACCGCGGCGAGGTGTATTGATAACGCGTAGCGCAGCCATATCATCATCAGGGTTTACAACAACCTTAAGGTAGGCCATAACGTCTCTGATCTCTGCACGATCAAAGAATCGAGTGCCGCCCACAATCTTGTAAGGAACACCTGCTCTGAGCAGCATGTCTTCAAGGATACGAGACTGCGCATTGGTTCGATAGAACACGGCAATGTTGTCGTACGATGTACCCTTATCGTGCAGCTTTTCTATCTCAGAGCCAATCCATGCGCCCTCATCACGTTCATCAGATGCCTGATACACCTGGATTTTCTCGCCATCTCCTTCATCCGTGAAGAGGCGCTTTGGCTTGCGGTGAGAGTTGTGCGCAACAACAGCGTTGGCAGCAGCCAAAATATGTCCTGTTGAGCGGTAGTTTTGCTCCAGCTTAACAACAACCGCTTCCTCATAGTCTTTCTCAAACGCCAAAATGTTCTTGATGTCTGCGCCACGCCATGAATAAATGGACTGGTCATCATCACCAACGACCATAAGGTTGCGATACTTAGACGCCAAGAGCTTGGTAATTGCGTACTGAACGCCGTTGGTATCCTGATACTCGTCAACGTTGATGTAGCGGAAACGCTCCTGGTACTTAGCAAGCACGTCAGGATACTTAGAGAGCAGCTCAAACGCCTTAACCAGAAGATCGTCAAAGTCCATGGCATTGGCTTTATCCAAACGAGTCTGGAGCGCACGATACACGCGGGCTACCACGTGATCCATAGGACTTGCTGCCTGTGCCTCTACATCATCGGGATACAAAAGGGCGTTTTTAGCAGCAGAAATCTTAGAACGAATGGAGTTGAGCGGGAACTGACGGACGTCAATATCTAAATCAGACAGAATAGTCTTTACCAGGCGTTTTGAATCGTCATCATCGTAGATAGCAAAATTGGGGCCATAGCCAAGACGCTCACCATCTTCTCTGAGCAGGCGAACGCACATAGCGTGGAACGTGCAAACCCACATACCACGAATATTGTTAGGCAGCAGCGCCTCAAGACGTTCACGCATCTCTGCTGCAGCTTTGTTTGTAAACGTAATGGCCAGAATCTGCCAAGGACGAACGCCTTCATCGGCAATCATGTGCGCAATTCTAAACGTCAGAACACGCGTCTTTCCCGAACCAGCTCCTGCAAGAACCAGCAAGGGTCCTTGAGTTGTCATAACTGCCTGGTGCTGGGCAGGATTTAAACCTTCAAGATCAATCTGCATTACGCCATCCTTGTGTCAATCATTCTTAGAGTAAAAGTGTACCCCGATAACCGGACATTAATTGCGCTCGTTTCTGTTGCCTCCACAATAAAAAACCGGCCTTCACAAGAAGACCGGTTTATCTGCATAAACGCTGCTATTGAACTTCTGTGCACGTATGGCGAGAAGATCTTCTAGCCCAAACACTTGCCTTAGTTCATGGAGTTTGTCTGACGGCTCTTTGCGCGAGCAACAACAGCCAGTGCAATCACGCCACCTGCGACACATGCCATAACAATAGCGCTAAGCGAGTGATTCTCATCACCAGTGTATGGAAGCACAGAGCCTCCATAATACGGGATAGCTGCAGGATTTGGAGCTCCTGGGAAGCTTGGTGTCAGAGGACCGCTAGGGTTGCCTGAGATGCTTGGAGTACCAGGATTCTCTGGAGTTACAGGGTTTTCTGGGGTAACAGGAGCAACTGGCTCTGGCTCCCACTCTGCAACAAGAACAACCTTAGGAGTGGTGGTAGTAAGGGTTACCTGATCTCCTGCCTGGTAGGTAGTACCATCAAGCTTCCAACCCTTGAAGATGTAGCCATCACGAGTTGGAACGGTTGCAGAAACAGTCTCGTTCTTAGGATCAGTGAGCGAATCAGCGGTGTTGCTATCAATACCAAAGTAACCGTTCTGTGCTGCAGGAGCACCAGTACCGCCGTTTGCGTCATAGCTGAGCTCATACTCCTGGTTCCAAACAGCAGTCAGGGTATAAGGGCTTCTCATGTTAAAGACTGTAGTCTCAGAAACATAGCGCTTATCGCCAGCTGGGTTGTTGTTTGCATCTGCAGGAACAGCAGAAGCACCAACGTAGCGGAAGTGGTTATCAACGTAAGAACGCTTCCAGAACTCAAACTTATAACCATCGCGAACTGGCACATCCTCAATGATGTTGTACTCAGCAAAGCCGTAGGTACGAGGGTTATTTGGAGTCTTGGACTCTGTATAGGTTGCGTTGCCGTAGATGGTGCCGCCATTTGCGTCATAAATAAGCTGGTTTACTGCAGATGGCGTTGGAGTAGGTGTGGGAGTTGGGGTGGTCTCTGCAGGAATAACGTGGATGTGATAGCCAACCCACATAAGGTGAGTGGTGTTACCGCCAACGTTAGCTGGATCAGAGGAATCTCCCTGCATAGTAACAAGGAAGAAAACGGTAGCAGGCTGGTTAGCAGGGGTTACTTGACGGCCAGTGAACTGAAAATAGAACTGACCACCATTATTGGTAACAGTATTGCTGTTTCCATAGAATGCATAGGTAAAGTCATTATCAGTAGCTGGAAGCTCTGGATAAGGAGCGGCGGTAACCAGCGTAGTAGTTACGCCAAAAGGTGCAAAACCAGGGCGAGTAGTGGTGTAGTGAGAATACGCACCGGTGTCTCTAATGGTCTGACCAACGCGAACGACAATCTCGCCATACTGACCAGGAACAGGGGTCTGGTGGCCAGAATGCTGAGGGTTGTCTGTAAGGACCCTGGATGTATCGGCATTACCGTCAGCCGAGAAAACAGAAACCTTTACACCTGGTGTAGATGTATCAATACTGTCTGCAAACGCAAGTTTTGGTGCAGAAACTGCAAGAACTGCAACAAGCGCAAGCGCAAGCGTGCACGCAATTCTCTGAAGCGTCTTAATGTGGCGCATAAATCCTCCTGAAACTATTACAAGTAATTACTTACTCTTACGACCAAAAATCAGCCGTAAGAGCATAGAGGACAAGGCAATTCTTAGTAAATGAGCCAAGAGAGATTACATATATCTTTCATAGGTTTTCCACGCTTTTTCCATATGTTTTGCGCATAAAAAAGCGCGGCGAGAAACTCACCGCGCGTAAATGCATAGGTAGTAATGCTTGTAAGTCAAAAACTACTTAACAAGCAGGAAGTATGCAATAACAGCAATACCCAAAATAATACGGTACACACCAAAAGGCTTGAAATCATGCTTGCGGACATAACCCATAAGCGCACGAACCATAACCAGCGAAACAATAAAGGCTACCAGGCAACCTACACCCAGAATAACTGCCTCGGGAATGGTAAAGGTATTGCCTTTCATAAAGTAGCGTACAAGTCTCAACGCAGAAGCGCCGGCCATAGTAGGAATAGCCAGGAAGAACGTAAACTCAGCAGCCACTGCCCTCGAGCAACCAAGTGCTAAACCGCCCAGGATGGTTGCACCAGATCTTGAAGTACCTGGAACAATTGCAAGTACTTGGAAAACGCCAATTCCAAGCGCGGTCTTCCAGTCCAGGTTATCAATGTCTTGTACGCGGGCCAGGTTGTCGGCAGAGGGGGCCTTAAGGGATGCTGCAGCATCTGGGCTCATGTGCTTGCCTCGGGGCACCTCAACCTTTACTGCTGCAGCGACCTTCTCGCGATGGAGCTCAAGCAGGATGAAGATGATGCCGTAGAAAATAAGAGTTGCAGCAATAACAAAAGGGCTTCCAAGATGCTCTTCGATGAAGTCGTTGAGCGGCAGGCCAATTGCCGCAGCAGGAACGCAGCTGACCACCACTTTTGCCCAGAGTTTCCAGGTAGAGCGCTTCTCGTCCTTGGATTTCTTTGGCGAGAAGGGATTGAGCTTGTGGAAAAATCCCACGCATACTGCAAGAATTGCGCCAAGCTGAATAACTACTAGGAACATATTCCAAAAGTCTTCAGAGACGTTGAGTGGTAAAAACTGATTGAGCAGCAGCATATGGCCTGTTGATGATATAGGTAGCCACTCGGTAATACCCTCAACTACACCAAATAACGCTGATTTAAGCGCTTCAATCCACAAAATTGCCGACTCCACTAAAACCTCCTTGGGGACTGATTACGAACCTATTGTACGCAGTCCGTTCGCCCTTTCTTTTCCTACCGTTCACGGTTTTACCTAACGACTTTACTACTTTAAAAGTGCCTTGTTTTCTGCAAAGTTGGCATTTGAAGCCAAAAACAAGTAGAATTGACACCCTCGCACGAGCGGAGAGAAGCGATTATGCGTATTTTTGAGGTCAAGTGTTATCTGACCTTGCGCTTGAAGCCAGTAATGAGCGGATGGCACTAACTGCGCACTAATCGGAAGCCCCCAATCGCGGAGGTCGATTTGAACAAATATATGCGTCACAGACGCTTACCTTCATGCTCTACCCTTATGACAGCACTCCTTGCAGCAGTGCTTGTTGTCAATACCTTTTTGTTTGGCGTCTCAAGAGCTCAGGCAGAGACTCTTGAAGAGCTCCAGGCCAAGGTAGAGCAGACAAATTCTGATTACGATGCCGCCAATCAGCGTGTGGCTGAACTGCAAAAACAGATTGCAGATAATGAGGCACGTATTGCAGAGATTGAACAGCAACTCCCAGAGCAGCGCTTAAAAGCTGCAGAGTCCATTAGAGCAATGTATCGCATGCAGCAGGGCTCTATGGGAATTATTGATCTGCTTTTATCGGCAGATAACTTTAATGATTTGATTGCTGTTATTCAGTATCTTGAAATTATCCAGAACAAAAATTCAGATGCTATCAACCATCTGGTTGATCTTAGCAAAGAGCTTTCTGAGACTCAGTCATCTCTAAATGCACAGATGGCAGAAGCAGAGGAGCAGAAGAAGGCTGCTGAGGATGCTATGAATGCAGCAATTGCAACAAGAGAGCAATTGCAGGCAGAGCAAGCTCAACAGGCAGCAGCAGAAGCAGCTGCTGCAGAAGAAGCACTAAAAGAGGCTTCTACTGAGACCACCTTTACCAACGCTTCTGGTAATACCACTGAAGTCACCACCCCATCAACTCCTTCAGCTCAAAATGTTGATTGGTCAAGCGATAAGACCAACTTTGTAAGCAGTTGGGGCGCTCGAATTGATGCCTATCTTGCTGGCTCCCCTCTTGCTGGCTACGGCTCAACCTTTGCCGAGGCTGCATGGGCCTACGGCGTTGATCCTCGTTTATCGCCTGCTATTTCTGCAGTTGAGAGTACAAAGGGTAGGTATAACTTCCTCCCCTACAACGCATGGGGCTGGGGCTCTTCAAGCTGGGGTAGCTGGGAAGAGGCTATCTGGGATCACACAGCTGGTCTTGCTGCTGGTTACGGCGGAAGGCTTTCTGTCTCTGGCGCTGCAAAGTACAACCCAGCAAATCCAAACGGCTGGTACTCGGCAGTTCTCACGCAGATGGAACTCATCTAAGCCTCTGGCCACACAACCTTTAGAGAACGTTAATACCCCGCAGCTTACCTGCGGGGTATTTGTTGTCGGGTGCGACTAGGCGGTGAGCACGACCATCGCTAGGATAAGGGCAAAGCCGATGAGGTCGGCAACGCTAAAGGTAGTTCCAAGCACCAGTGCGGTGGTGATGGTTGCCATAACGGGCTCGATAGTACCCAGCAGGACCGCTCTAAGCGAACCTGCGTCCTTAACGCCCTGCAGGTAGAGACCGTACGCCAAGAAGGTTCCCACCAGCACACCAATAACTACCAGCAAAACACCAAAGGCGTCCAGCTGAGGCATGTGGTTCCAGGGCTGATAGAACACGGCAATCAGCGTGCCTGAGAACAGAAAAGCTAGGCCATTAACGGTAAAGCTTCCCCACTTTTCCATCAGAGGTTTTGGCAAAATCGAAAGAGCTGCCTGAGCAAACGCGCACATAACGCCCCAGAAAATACCTGCTGTTGGCAAGCTAAGCGTGCCTGGATTTCCTCCTGTTACCAAGAGATAGGTGCCAATAAGCGCCAAAACAATACCAAGAATTTCTCGACGACGAGGCCAGCGCTTGCCAACCACACAGACAAAGGCTAAAACGCCCAGCATGCCCAACGACTGCATGATTGTTGCAGTTCCAGAATTAGTAGCATTAACTGCATAAATATAAGCAACTTGCGAGAAAAGAATGGCAAACAAGCTAACCACAAATATTTTTGCCAGCTCTTTTGGCTTCCTGATGACAGTTGTGAGATTTTTTCTATCAAACGCAAAAGCAGTTCCTAAGAATAACCAGCAGGCACAAAGCTCACGAATATCAATCAACCACATCGGATCAACGTGATAGGTATCAAGCAGGTATTTTGCAGCGGTTCCAAATGCGCCCCAGGAAGCTCCACCAATCAAGACAAAGAGCATTCCTCGATAGATTTTCTTCTTGTTATCAGGGGTTATTTCAGCGTCATCGCTTCCAAGTGCTTCCTCTTCTGCAGAAGCCTCTGTAGCATCTGCGGCCTTGGAAGACTCCACATCACTCTCATGAGAAATGAAACCATTCATCTGGGTATAAATCTTTCATTACAAAATACGGGTACAAGTGTCACTTTTTCTCTGACGCGGTAGTATCACAATAACAAAAATCCACCTTACCCTGCTTTGTGCGGAGTCTCAAGTCTCCAAACGGTTCAGATGGGCAAGATGGTCCAAAACGGCAATGATGCTCACGTAAGGTTTCGTATAGATTGGCAGCTTATGACATCCAAGTATTCGCAGATGGACAGTGCGTTTTCTGTTGGTACGCTTCATGCAGAAGACAAGAGCTTTGAGGTAATCTCAGCTGAGTGGGTTAACGAGATTTCTGGCTACGTCTACATCTTTAAGCATGTTCCTACAGGTGCTCGCCTTATGTGGTTTGCCTGCGACGATGATAATCGCTCGTTTGCCATTGCTTTTAAGACCCCTCCTGTAGACCACACCGGCGTCTTCCACATCTTGGAGCACTCTGTTCTCTGTGGATCCGATGCCTATCCTGTCAAGGAGCCTTTTGTTAACCTGCTCAAGACCTCTATGCAGACGTTCTTGAACGCAATGACCTACCCCGACAAGACGGTATACCCTGTGGCCAGCACAAATGTAGCTGACTTGGAAAACTTGATGAGCGTATACCTAGACGCCGTTCTGCATCCTGCAATCTATAAGCGCAAGCGCATCTTTGAGCAGGAAGGTTGGCACCTAGAGGCTGACGAGCAGGGCAATCTGAGCTACAACGGCGTTGTCTTCAACGAGATGAAGGGCGCCCTCTCTGACCCTGATCGCGTACTCTACGATTCTGTGAGCGAGGCCCTCTTCCCTGACACCGCATACGGCAAAGAATCCGGTGGTAAGCCTCGTGCAATCCCCGAACTCACCTACGAGAACTTCCTGGACACCCACGCTCGCCACTACGACCTCTCTAACAGCTACACCTTCCTCTACGGCGACCTTGATTGCGAGCGTGAGCTCTCCTTTATTGCCCAGAGGTTTGCATCTGCCGAGAAACGCGATGCAGGTGCCACCAATCCGCTTAACCTGCAGGCACCCGTGTTGCCCGAGCCTGCTCAGGTCCGCATGAACACCACAGCCGACAACTCCAGCGTTGGCCTGGGCTACGTGCTTGGAACGCCTGACCAGCGCAATAAGATGATGGCAGCAGATATCTTGTTTGACACCCTCATGGGCTCCAATGAATCCCCGCTCAAGCGTGTAATTCTTGACGCGGAGCTTGGCGATGACTTTAGCTACTATCTCTCCGACGACCTTGCCCAACCTATGCTCTTCTTGCAGCTCAAAGGCCTTAAAGAAGATGCAGCTCAAAAGTTCCGTGAGCTGGTAGAGACTACCTGCAAAAAGATTGCTTCCGAAGGCATTGATCCAAAGAAGCTCAATGCTTCCATTGCACTTGCAGAGTTTAACCTACGCGAAAATGATCAGCCGTACTCAAACGGTATTGAGTACACGCTGCGTTCGCTTTCAAGCTGGCTCTATGACGACGCACGTCCTCTGGATTACATCCGCTACGAGGATGCCATCGCCTACGTCAAAGAACTTGCAGCTCAAAAGGGCTTTGAGAAGTTGCTGCTGGAGCTCATCTGCAACAGCAAGCACGCAGCTCAGGTTGAGCTTGTCCCTACAGACGAGGGAGAGGCTCAGGAAGAAGCCGCTGAACTGGCACAACTTCGCTCCACGCTCACTGATGAGGACGTCGAGAAGATCCGCGTAGAGGTAGAGGCACTGCGTCTGGAGCAAGAAACACCTGACGCTCCAGAAGACTTAGCCAAGCTGCCGTCCCTCTCGCTCAGTGATATCGGTGCAGGTAGAGAGCGTCCTGCTGGCTTTGAGGTTGAAGCTCCCCTATCGTGCATTGCGCACGAGCTGGATACTCACGGCATCGACTACGTCTACCATTACTTTGATTTGACCAGCGCAGTTACCTTTGAAGAGCTGCCACTTGTGGGCATTCTTACTGAGGCGCTGGGAAAGCTTGATACGGCTACACATACCGCATCCGAGCTTGATATTCTTATTGAGAGCAACCTTGGTCACCTCTCGTTCTTCACAGATATCTACGACCAAGACACCCTTAACCAGGCACGTCCCGCCTTTATTGTTGCTGCAAGCGCCCTTGCCGAGAAAACCCAGGGGCTTGCAAGCATTCCTTCTGAGGTCTGGTCCAGCACGTGTTTTGACGACTTGGGTCGCCTCAAGAACATCTTGATTCAGCGACGTATTGCACAGGAGCAGTACTTTGTAGGTGCGGGCCATACCGCTGCACAAAATAAGGCTTTGAACTCCTATTCTGCTGCTAGCCGCGTAAACGATGCGCTGGCAGGCGTTGGATTCTACGAGTACCTAAAGAACCTGCTTGCCAACTGGGATGAGCGCGCTCCTCAGCTTGCAAAAGACCTGGATGCACTTACTTGCAAGATTTTCCGTGCAGACAACGTTACCGTCAGCTTTACCGGCTCCACTCAGAGCCGCGAGGCATTCTGGCAAGTAGCTGGAGATCTTAACCTCAAGAAGGGCAATGAATCGCAGGTAGACAGTGCAACGCAGACACTTGTTGTTCCTGAAGGCAAGCTGCAGCGCGTGGCCTACCTCATTCCGTCAAACGTTTCTTATGTTGGTCTCTCCTATCCAAACGTTGCTCACGCAACTCATGAACAGCAGGGTAACTGGCTTGTTGCAACCAGGGTTCTGGGTCTTGATTACCTGTGGAACGAGGTTCGCGTTAAGGGCGGAGCTTATGGCGTCATGTTCAGAAACTCTATTGCTGGCCTGCAGAGCTTTGTCTCCTACCGAGACCCTGCGCTTGATGCAACCCTTGACCGCTATGTTGGTGCAGGTAGCTGGCTCTCTGAGTGGACTCCAGACGCTGACGAGTTTGAGGGCTACGTAGTTGCCTCTGTTGCAGGCGTTGACGCTCCTGTTCCCGCTCGCATGCTTGCTCGCAGGCAAGACATTGAGTACTTCAACCACCGTGACCCAGAGCGTTTGCGTAAACTTCGCGAGAAAATCCTTCACGCCCAGGTAGAAGACATCAAGGCACTGGGAAGCACTATGCCTCAAAGCTATGATGACCTCTCGATTGTTGTCTTTGGCGCAAAGGATGCCATTGAAGCCTCCAAGCTTGGTCTTGAGGTTGTCGACCTCTTTGACGGCCAGGAGAACTAGGCCTGGTAGCTGCAATAAAAACGTAAAAGCCCTGTCATACACGCGTATGACAGGGCTTTTCTTGTGAGGTAAAACGTACCGCTCGACGACCTTCTCGCCAGATGACGCGCTTAGGCAGTAGGCTACTCGCTTCTCAGTGCCTGAACTGGATCGGACTTAGCTGCCCTACCTGCAGGAATAAGACCTGCAAGGAGCGTCAAGACAACGCTGATCAGAATCAAAATGAGCGCACCATTCAGCGGCAAGACCACCAGGTTGTCCACGTTAAACATGGCTTTGACCACAGCATTTGCGGGCAAAATGAGCAGCTGCGTAATGCCAATGCCCATAACACCAGAGATGAGGCCTTCGATAAACGTCTCCGCGTTGAATACGTTAGCAATATCTCGCCTGGAAGCACCAATGGAGCGCAAAATACCAATTTCCTTTTTACGTTCAAGCACCGAGATGAACGTAATGATGCCAATCATAATGCTCGAAACAACAAGCGAGATGGATACAAACGCAATTAGCATGGCCGAGATCATATCAACAATCAGCGTAACAGAGCTCATCAGCGCGCCGACAATATCGGTATACGTAATTACCTTGGACTCTTCGCCAGCAGCCTTTGCGTCGGCATTGTACGTATTAAGAATTTCAACAATCTTTTCTTTACTTGCAAAGTCTTTCGGATAAATATTGATTGACGTGGGCTTATTAAGGTCCGCGTACCCCATCTTGGTAAGATTTGACTCATACGTTGCTGGTGCTGTGCGCAGCATTGACGCAGCAATAGCTGCCAACTGCGATGGATCTGCATTGAGTTTGAAGGCACTTGCCAGCGTTGCTTGATCTACCTGCATTGCATTGGACATATTTGCCACAACGCCCTGCATAGCTGTATTGAGTGCGCCTGCAATCTGATTTTGCATTCTTGAAGCAACCTGCGTCATCACGCTTGTCAACGCGGACTGTACATATACGCTCATAGCACGCGTAATAGCTGTAGAAAGTGTACTTGCAATCTGTGATTGATAAGCACTCATAAGCCTCTGAGAAACCTCAGCCTGAACACTTGGAAGGTCTGGGTTGGTTCCCAGCTTATTTGCTAGAGCACTAACCAGCTGTTGCTGCAGGTCATCGGTATCAACCGCAGAAGAAACCGTAGTTACAATCTGCGTGCGTACCTGATCTGTTGCAAGGTAGTCTGCCATGGTCTTACCGGGATTAGCAGCGCTCCAAGAGTTCCATCCCAGAGCAATATTTCCCATAAGTGAAGAAATGGCAGCTTGTCCTCCTGGTTTGAAATTAACGGTAATGCCAGAAAGGATCTGCTGAATGTCTGCTGCAGAGAGCTCTGGGAAAGCCGCAGCCAACGCAGCTGGATCAAGCGAAGACGTAACAGAAGACAGAACATCGCTATCAGACAAATTAAGCTGTGACGGATCAAAAGCAGGTAACTGCACGTCAGAGAGGTCAAGCGAGGACATATCCAAGCCAGACAGATTAATTGACGATAAGTTCAGCGCCTGTGGATTAAAGTTGAACGCCGAGGAAAGCGTATTCGAATCAACGGAAATGAGAGAGCCAATAGAAAGTCCCTCAGAAGTTTGACCGTTCTTCTCGTCCTCAAAGGTTTTACCAGTGAAAACGTCAACATCTGGACGATTCATCTGATCCTGAACAATGGGAGAAGCTGCCGCATCAGAAATCATTTTCTGAGTCAGTTGCGGCGTGTAGTAAATGCCTTCTGAGAGCGCTCCTGTAGTAGTTGGATCTTTTGCCTGGACAACACCAACGATATGCAGGTCAGGCGCATTAGCAATGAGGTCATTCATGTATGACTGATCATCGGATTTGTCTGTCCAGACACCAAGATTTCCGTCCCATACATAGCGCTGATGAGGCATAACCAGCTTAAAGGTTGGAGACATTAGCTGGTCGTAGGTGTACGTGCTATCAGACTCTTCGATAGTGCCAGATTCTCCACTTGCAATTTTATCAACGGTAGAGCGCAGGCCAGCGTAATCACGCAGGCCAAGCGTGTACTCCAAAAAGTCATCCATGGTGCCGTTTGGACGCAGTACCAGAACAGCCTCGTTCCAAGCAGTCGGCCATCTACCAGCACGAACCGTATAGCGGTCCTCGTAAATGGAAGGATTTCCCGGAAGCTCACTAAACAGCGTGGTACTTGCAAATGAAGCAAGCGGACTATATGACGGAATCTTAGGCGACACCTTAGAGAAGGTAACATCTGGCTGCACCTGAACAGGGTCAGAAGAGCCAGAGTCCGCGCCTGCTGGCAGGTAGATGAAGGGGCTTACAGAATAACCATACGTAATAGCGCTTGCGTAGGAGTTGATTCCCCCACCATTGTTATCGAGAAATGCCTTCAGGCTGGTCAAATCATTAGAACCAATGCTTTCAGCCTGCATGCCTAGCCTGTTGTTAGTAGGAATAGCGCCTTCAGCAGGTTGATTTTCTAGCTTTGCAGCTTCTGCATTTTTCTGATTTTGCGTCATCTCGCTTTGTGCATCTTGCGTTTGAGAATCAGCCGAGTCAGAACTGCTTCCACTTCCAGAAATAAAGGAAGAAATATTAACGGACTGCTCAGAGATGGTGAGCGGATACATTGAAAGCGTATCCTCCTCAACCTTTTTGATGTACTCGTTTGCACCATTTGCCAGCGCCAGAATTGCCGCAATACCAATAATGCCAATAGAGCCTGCAAACGCTGTCATGAGCGTGCGGCCCTTTTTGGTCATGAGGTTATTAAACGAGAGACCCAGTGCAGTCAGAAGCGACATAGAGGTCTTGCGAGAAGGCTTGGCTTCTCGACGAGAAACGCTTGCAACATCAAATGGATCTGAATCAGCAGTTACCTGGCCATCTGCCAATTCAACAATACGCGTTGCATACTGATGAGCCAGCTCAGGATTATGCGTAACCATGATGACTAAACGGTCCTTGGCCACCTCTTTGAGCAAATCCATAACTTGTACGGATGTTGAAGAGTCAAGTGCACCTGTTGGCTCATCTGCCAGCAAAATCTCTGGATCATTTACCAGTGCACGAGCAATAGCCACGCGCTGCATCTGTCCGCCAGAAAGCTGATTTGGGCGCTTATTTGCGTGTGCTTTAAGGCCAACCTTATCAAGGGCTTCAAGCGCACGTTCATGACGTTCTGTCTTGGAGACACCAGAAAGTGTCAATGCAAGCTCAACGTTACTTACCACGCTTTGATGAGGAATAAGGTTATAGGCCTGGAATACAAAACCAATGCGGTTGTTTCTGTACGTATCCCAGTCACGCTCTTTGAACTTCTTGGTAGAAATACCATCTACCAGCAAGTCTCCTGAGTCAAAGCGATCCAGACCACCAATAACATTGAGCATAGTAGTCTTACCCGAGCCTGAAGGGCCAAGGATTGCTACAAACTCGTTATCCCTAAACGCAACGGAAATGCAATCCATTGCAGTCTGTTCGAATCCGCCGGTGTTATAACGCTTTGAAATACCTTTGAGTTCAAGCACGAGTTGCTTCTTTCTTGTTGGACTGTATGGAGCGCGGGACTTTCCTGTTAGTTGACTGCGTCTTCGTTAGCTGTATCTGTATCAGCTACATCGGTCTTCTCGCCAGCAGCTTTCTGAGTTGCCGCATCCTCTGCAAATGGATCAGCAGTGACGTCCTCAATAACCTTCTGCTGAGCCCAGCTCAAGCCATAGAGCAGGCCAAAGAGTGCCCAGAACCATGGTGCATAGAGCATGACAACCATAAGGATTGCAAAAAGTCCTCGGAGAAGAACCCAAGGAAGCACCACAATCAGAAAGAAAAAGAATGGCAGCACAAAAAGGATTGCAGCAAGCGTACGCAGCACAACTGCAACTGTCTTAGTTACCGAGAAGCCGGTATTGCGTGCAATAAGCAGGCCCACCAGGCCAGCAATGCCAAAATACAGCATAATTGGCGCAACAATGTAGGAATAGAACAGTGGAGTGGAAGTGTCTTGAGGCAGCGTTTGCCTCAGAACCATCAAAACAATTCCCAAAACCGTTAAAACGCCAAGAAATGATGCGTTTCCAATAAAAGTCTTTTTCGTCATAGTTAACTCCTTTGATAAGGGGTATTAAGTATAGTGTAACTAGTACCTTGTTCCCGACCTTGTCTATTTCATACGCGGGATGTGGCTAAAACCGCTGCTCTCCATATGTTTCAAGGTCAAACGTTTGAATTAGAGGAGTTTTTCATGACTGATGCAGAACTCAAAGCAAGCGCCGAGGCGTTTGTTAACGAGCACTGGGAAGAGATTATTGAGGATATCCGCTACCTTGTGCAGGTAGAGTCCGTTGAGGATCTGTCTCTAGCAGAGCCTGGCAAGCCTTGGGGTCCAAAGTCTTATGAGGCACTTCGTCGCGGTCTTGAGATTGCAGAGCGCCTGGGTCTTGAGACTACAGATGTAGATGGCTACCTGGGCTTTGGCGACCTTCCTGGTGAGTCCGAGAAGTACCTTGCTACCATCGCTCACTCCGATATTGTCCCTCTGGGCAAGGGTTGGACGGTAGACCCGCTTGATGTTACCCGTCGTGAGGGCTTCATCCTGGGTCGTGGTGTTCTTGACGATAAGGGCCCTCTGGCACTCTCGCTCTGGGCAGCTCACTTCTTTGTTGAGCAGGTCAAAAAGACTGGCAAGAAGCTTCCTTACACCCTGCGTGCCATCGTTGGTAACAACGAGGAGACCGGCATGGGTGACGTCCCTTATTACCTCTCCAAGTATCCAGAGCCAGCATTCTGCTTCACGCCAGACGCTGAGTTCCCCCTTATCTGCGGCGAGAAGGGCGTGTACCACGCACAGTTCACCTCTCCAAAAATCGCTGGTGCACACAGCGAGAAGATCGTTGAGCTTGACGGTGGTACCGTACCTAACGCTATTCCAGGTCTTGCAAGCGCACTCGTCCGCGCTGACGCATCTACCTTGGCTGACACTGATTCCATCAAGGTTGAGGACGCAGGCGTTGAAGATGATGGCACCAAGCTTGCTCGCATTAACGCAACAGGTAAGGGTGGACACGCTTCCATGCCAGAAGGAACTGTCAACGCAATTGGTCTGCTTGTAACTTACCTGCTTGATAATAACCTCTGTGGAGAAGAAGAGCGCGGCTTCTTGACCTTCTCGCAGCAGCTTTGCTCAACTACTGATGGTACTGGTACGGGCATCCAGAGTGCAGACGACAAGTTTGGTCCTCTGACCTGCATCTCTGGTACTATCCGCACCAAGGGCGACGTCTACGTACAGACCGTTGACTCTCGCTATCCTACTTCCACCACGGGCGAAGCTATCACTAAGCGCATGACTGAGCTTGGCGAGGATCACGGCTGCACCTTTGAGGTTCTCTCCGATGCTGTACCTTTCTACATTGACCCAAGCTCCCCTGAAATTACTACTCTGCTTGATACCTTCCATGAGTACACCGGCAGCGATGAGCAGGCGTTTGTTATTGGTGGAGGCACCTATGCACGTCACTTTAAGCGCGCAGTTGCCTTTGGTCCTTATGACAGTAAGGCCGCAAAAGACCTGCCAGAGTGGGTTGGTATGGAGCACGGTCCTGACGAGGGAATCTCTGAGGAGTGGCTCAAGCGCGCCCTCAAGATTTACATTGTCAGTATTGCTCGCCTTATGCAACTTGACCTGTAAATTAATTAAACAGCAGAAACGCTAAAACAAAGCCTCTGTATTCCATTTGATTTGACTGCCTCCCATTTCTTGGACATAAGAAATGGGAGGCAGTTCATATGCGGGGGATTTGATTCTGCAGCGTGTTAGCGTCGGCTTTTAGGCCTGGCGCACAAAATAGCGCAGCTTTGGTAGGTTCTGCTGAAGAATCGACATGTTCCTATTCAAGAT
>JABZHP010000099.1 GCA_015258785.1 Atopobium sp. | reverse complement strand
GGACAAAGTCGCGCGTTGACAGCATTTACAAAAACCTCAAAGCCGCAGGTCTAAAGGTTGATGTTATGCATGCGGACCGTCCGCAAAAGGCTCGTGCAAGAGCGCTGGAGCGATTCCGTAGTGGCGCCATTCAGGTTCTTGTTGCAACCGATGTTATGAGCCGCGGCATTGATATCCAGGGCATTGACGCCGTTATCAACTTTGACGTGCCGCTTGACCCTGAGGATTATGTTCACCGCATTGGTCGAACAGGCCGCGCTGGGGCCGCAGGTCAGGCGTTCACTTTTATGGGACCAGATGAGGTCACGCCGCTTAGAGAAATTGAATATTTCACAAAAGCGCTTATTCCAACATGGGATTTACCTGGCTTTTCTTACGATGCCGGACGTATTATGCTTCAAGGCTCCCGCTCTACCGCCAAGACCACGCGTTCGATGTTCTCGGGCTCAAGGTCAAGAGGCAAAGGCTTTGGATTTGGCGGCAGATATGGCCGACACACGTAATCTATAATCAGACGCAGTCAGCTCATACAGTAAAGGAATCAAAATGGGCCCTTTTAATGGCGTTGGTGTAATTTTTGCTCTTGGAGCAGCAGCTCTTCATGTGGTTATTTTTTATCTTGAGTCATTTGCCTGGACTTCTGACGGCACGCTCAAAGCCTTTAACATGACAAAAGAAGAGGCAGAGAGCACCGAAAAAATAGCTTTTAACCAGGGATTTTACAATCTCTTTCTTGCCATTGAGGTATTTGTAGGCGTCTTTTTGATGGCTACCAGAAATCCAGCAGGTAAAGTGCTTGTTATCTTTGCTGTATGCTCAATGGCATTTGCCGCAATTCTTCTCTATGTAACTTCTCCCGACAAACGCTCTGCAGCCATCAAGCAGGCAATATTCCCCATTATGGCTCTCTGCAATTTGATTCTGTAACTTTTAAACATCGTCGCTGGGCACATACAAGCACCCAGCCTTTTGTAAGCACTTCTCGCGAGAAGGAACATTATGAAACAACTCCGCCCTTATCCACAGGTTATTGTCACCAAGAAAGCAGCTCGCGCGCTTGCGGGCGGCCATCCTTGGGTCTTTGAGGGCGAGGTCATCCGTGTAGAGCCATCTCCAGAAAGCGGCGAGCGTGCTCAAAATGGTTGCATTGTTGATGTCTTTGAAGAGAACGGCACCTACCAGGGAACTGGTCTTCTGTCAGAAATGAGCAAGATTCGCGTCAGAATTGTGACAAGAAACGCCAACGATAGGCTCAACGAAGCGTTTTGGAGTCGTAAGATCAGCTGGGCGTGGGAACACCGCAAAACCACTATGGGAAACCGAGCTCTACCAGGGACTGAGCCCGACACCAATTGTTGCCGTGTTATCTTCTCTGAGGCCGATGGCTTTCCTGGCTTAATCGTTGACCGCTACGAGAACATACTTGTTGCGCAGGTAGGAACCATTGGTATGGAGCGTCTGCGCAACGTTATCTATCCGCTGCTTCTTGAGGTTTTGTCTACAGATGGCCAGGTAATTGATGGCATCTACGAGAGAAATGACTCTCCTTCGCGCCTTAAAGAAGGACTTCCACAATATAAGGGCTGGTGGACAAGCGCTTCTCCTGACGAGAATGGCTTGCTTGCAGACAGCTCTCTTGCTCTGCCTTCAACTCATGTTCTTGCAACAGAAAACGGACTCAAATTCAATCTTGACCTTGAAAACAGCCAGAAAACCGGCTTTTTCTTGGATCAAAAATACAACCGCCGCGCAGTTCGCCAGCTTGCACAAGGCCGTCGTGTGCTGGATTGCTTCTGTCACGTTGGTCCGTTTGGCCTTAACGCTGCAGCAGGAGGAGCAGAATTTGTCCGCTGCGTAGATGTTAGCCAGACCGCCATTGACCTTGCACGCCAAAATGCAGAGCTCAACGGCTTAGCAGACAACATGGACTTTACCTGTGCAAACGTACTTGAATACCTTCCAGAGTTAGCTGGTGATCGCGGTCAGCTCAAGGCAGAAGGAGGTCCATTTGACCTCATCATTTTGGATCCGCCTGCATTTACCAAGACACGCGACAAGGTTCGCAGCGCCATGCGTGGCTATAAGGAAATCAACGCTGCAGCCATGAAGCTGCTTCCTCGAGGTGGCTACCTGGCAACCTGTTCCTGCTCACACTTCATGACCAGAGATCTTCTCGCCCAGGCAATTGCCGAAGCAGCTCACCACACCAACGTACAGCTCAAGCAAATTGAAGAGCGCCAGCAAGCTCCTGACCACCCAATTCTTTGGGGTGTTCCCGAGAGTCATTATCTTGATTTCTTCATTTTCCAGGTAATTTAAAACTACAATTCCATTCTCCAAAAAACACTTTATGAAATTTATTCCATATTGTGATATAATACTCTTATAAAATATTTTATGAATTTATAAGAGTACTTACGGCATACTTTGGAGGCTCTTATGGCTGAGACGGATGTCAGTGATTCATCTGAACAAGTAACCTCAAGCAAATACTCGTCCCGATTAACCTACGGTCTATTAGCTTTTATTGGTGGCTTTGCCGGACTTCATACATTTTATAGAACAGGTAAAATCTCGTCCTTTAGGACTATATTATCTGGGTGTTTCCTCTATTTTCTTGTCTCTTACAACTATTGGTATCTCTATGCTGTTCTCGTGCTTATAAATTCTTTTATTGCACTCTCTATCGTCTTTAATAAAAATGTAACTAATCAAAATGCCCAAGGGCACGCGTCTCAGCCCCAAACAGCTGACGATAATGACAAATTAATCTTAATCACAATCACTGTGTTTGCATTATTCCTGTTAGTAAGCGCGACTCTATCTTTTGTATTCAGCATCTCAAT
>JABZHP010000098.1 GCA_015258785.1 Atopobium sp. | reverse complement strand
GTTAGGAATAGTTCGTCCAGTCATTGCTGTGGCAACTTTGAATGAGGATTTCTTAGCACCGTTGAATGGGGCTATTCATTCCTATAGATGCGACGAGCAACGATTTGATGCGTTCGGCATTGGTTCATTTCGCAAAGCTGGTAGAATGCGTATTTTTTTTGTTGAAGCCACTAGTGACTTCAGAGATTCTATTTTAGACTTCCATAAAAGCAGAGAAGGCTTGCTATTTCCACCCTTGGAGAAGGGCGTCAAGCCCTCTTTCAAATTGGGTGCTGAAGTTCCATTTGCCCTCCATTATATCTCCAATGAGCATACTGAGTGAATCAAGCTCATCAGCCGGCAGAGATTCAATTGCTTCAGAGAGACTAGGAGCATCTTCTTCGGAGGTGCTTCCCACAGGAGGTACAGCTTCCGAAGCAGAAAAACCCGTGGTATATACCGTAACAGCGGTTGCAATTCCAAGCATATCTAAAGGTGCAGAAAAGCCAGTTTTTGAAAGATTCGCGAGCATCTTAGCAAAAAGCGAGAGCTGTCCAGGAGTAGAAATCGGGTGAGTAAGCACTAACATAATGGCATTTGGATGCTGTAGAAGCGTGTCATGTAGTGATACCGCATAAGCACGTAAATAGTTTTGCCAACTCATTTGATCATAAACTTCTGCATTACGCTCAATGCCAGAGATAAAACTTTCCAGAGCACGCCTCAGCACCTCTTCAGAGACGCCTTCAAGTAGTGCAGACTTGTTTGGTACGTGTCGATAAAAAGCAGCTTGGGAAACACCAAGACGTTGCCCAAGTGCTCGAAGAGAAAGAGAGGACAGGCCTTTTTCGTCTACAAGAGCAAGTGCTGTCGAGAAAATCTTTTTCTTTGAAAGCGTACGGCTCTTGGATGAACTTTTAGTCAAGTTTTTTGTAGCGCTATTCGCGGAACTTTTAGCTTGACTTTTAAGTGACTTGTTAGGCACCTGTCCTCTTCCTTATTTAACGGGATTGTTGACCTTTCTTAAGCGTAAATTGTATCACCACAAGTATTGCAAGAATTACAAAGAATATCCCAAGCATGCCAATTTGAGGCAATACGTCAGTCATACCAGCGCCATCTAAACTGACTGCATGAACTGCATTAAGAGCCCAGTAAGCTGGTGAGAATTTTGCCACGGATTGAGCCCAGTCTGGAAAGCTTGAAACAGTACAGAAGGATCCACCGATTCCTGCGGCAAGCATACCTACGATGTTAGAAAGAGACAAAGCAATGTCTTCTGTGGGTGTCCAAAGAGAAAGCGCTATACCTAAAGCAGCAAGAACTGCAGAGAATGTAAGGATTACTAGAATAAGTGCCCCAACATTTCCGGTTGGTCGATATCCAAAAATAAGTGCGCCAAGGCCAAGAACGGTAAGAACTTGAACAGCTTGTATGAGATAAGCGACAAACGCTTTTCCTGCAAGAATTACACCTTGAGGAGTTGAGGACGCTTCTAGACGAGGCCACATACCCCAGGCATATTCGCGGAAGAAAGATTGAATGATAGTTTGTACCGAGAGGAAAGAGAAAAATATAGCCATACCAGGTATTGCTTGTTCTACTCCCGTGACGTTGGTGTAACCATCGGCTAACAGCATAGATTTAAAAGCAGGCTCCATAAAAGGAATCATAACAAGAGGGAAGATGCTCAGAATGAGCGTAGGAGTTGGGTCCATCAGTTGGAGGCGAATATTGAGTCGTACGACTGCTGCAAATTTCTTAAGCGTTGTCATGATTTGTCTCCTCTCCAACAATCGATAAATATGCGCTTTGAAGGCTTGCCTGTGATATGTGTACGTTTTCCAGGGTGTTTTCTCTTAAAGCAGGATTGGCGAGAAGATCAGCAATGGCGCTTCCTGCATCGTTTGCATTGTTTTCTCGCAAAAGATTCACGCCACTGCTTTGCCAACCGTCAATAGAAGGAACAGGTTGTGAGAATTGCAGACTGATTGAGCTGCGTGCGTAGTTGGCAATAATCTTTTCAAGCGAACCTTCTGCTGCAATGCGACCGTTATGCATGATTGCAATGTCAGCACCAAGTTCTTCAAATTCTGCTAGGTAGTGTGAGGTGTAAATGATTGCTGCACCATTTTTGGCAAGTGATTGCATGGTGCGCAAAATGCGGCTGCGTGCTTCAACATCGGCTCCCACCGTTGGCTCATCCATAAAGATAACCTTGGGCTCGTGCATGATAGCCATACCCGAGTGCAGCCTTCTTTTTTGTCCACCGGATAGATGACGGGCTCGCTTGGTTTTCTCGCTCGTAAGGCCTAACAGCTCCATCACCTCTTCTGCTCGTGCAAATAAGCGCTTGCGAGAAAGTCCCTCAAGCTGTCCGTAGTACGTAAGGTTTTCCATGACGGTAAGGTCAGGGTAGATTCCAAGGTCTTGCGGAGCGTATCCAATAAGATGACCTACCGATTCTTTTGCAGGATTCATTCCACAGACGGAAATAGATCCGGAATCTGCTTGTCTAAGCCCGCAGAGTATTTCAATTAAGGTTGATTTTCCAGCTCCGTTTTTACCGAGAAGGCCAAGTATTTGACCAGGCATAACTTTGAGGTTTACACCACAAAGCACATGGTGGTCTTCAAAGCTCTTTTGTACCGCGCTGAGTTGCAGGGCGGGGGATCCTTTCTTTACGTCAGACACAAAAACTCCTTTTGGCGCTGTTGATAACGCATATTGCTTTCGTCATCAGATATTTCTTTTCAATAAGTTAACACTGTTAACTTACACCGGCGAGTAATATGTTAACAACGTTAACTTAAATGTCAAGAAGATTTTTAATTTTGAAGGATTCGGTTATACAAACTTCTTCATCTGTATGT
>JABZHP010000097.1 GCA_015258785.1 Atopobium sp. | reverse complement strand
ATGGGGCAATGCCTTTAACTTCATTTATGCAATTCTTCAGGCTCCTCTAACTTCACTTGGTGGAACTGTTTGGGCATTGGCATTTAGTTATGTTTTGGCAAGTGGATTCTGGTTTATTGGTATCCATGGTTCCAGCGTTACTGGTTCAATTTACACGCCAATTCTTACAGCACTTTCGCTTGAGAATCAGGCTGCATTTGCTGCTGGTGCTGCACTTCCTAACATTGTTAACCGTGAGTTCGAGACCTTCTTTGCAACCTTTGGCGGCGGCGGTTCTACGCTCTCTCTGCTGATTGCAATGCTTCTGTTCTGCAATTCCAAGCGTATTAAGGATCTGGCAAAGATTTCTGTTGCTCCTGGTATCTTTGGTATCAACGAGCCTATTATCTTTGGTCTTCCTATTGTTCTTAACCCAGTTATGCTGATCCCCTTTATTCTTACTCCAGTGGTCAACATCATCATTGCGTACTTCATCATGGATCTTGGTTTAGTACCTCTGTGCAATGGCGTCATGCTTCCTTGGACTACTCCTCCTCTGGTTTCTGGATTCCTGCTGAGTGGTTGGCAAGGCGCTGTCCTACAGCTCTTCTTGATTATTCTGGGAATCTTTATTTATCTGCCTTTCATCAAGACGTTGGATAAGGAATATCTGAAGGAAGAAGCCGCAGCTTCCGAGGAATCTTCTACTGAGCTGGAAGACTTTGACTCTATCGACCTTGATTCTGTCGTGCTGTAAAACTTTTGTATTTGAGCTGTACCTGGTGCAACGCTGAGACGTTGTGCCAGGTACCAGTCTGTATGCTTGATTGGAGGAAGTGATGCATAGGCTTGGAATTTCTCTTTATCCAGAGCATTCAACACCTGAAGCCGATGATGCCTACATGGCATTAGCAAGTAGCTATGGTTTCTCGCGCATTTTTACGTGCTTACTTTCTGTGGATAAATCGCCTGAAGAGACGGTCGCTGAGTTTTCAGAGTTTATGGACCGCGCTCATGGGTATGGATTTACCGTTGCGGTGGATACCAATCCGCGCGTATTTCAGCACTTAGAGGCAACGGCAACTGATATTTCTGTTTTTGCCAAGATGGGCGTAGATATTATTCGCCTTGATGGACATTTGGGAGACCGCCAGGACATTGCTCTGACAAGAAATCCTTATGGTATTGCAGTTGAGTTCAACGCCAGTCAGATGCTGTCGCTTGATCTGCTTATTGAACGTGGCGCATATCGTCGTAACATGTGCGTTTGCCACAATTTTTATCCACAGAGATTTTCTGGCTTGAGCGAGAAACGCTTTATTGAATTCTCCGAGCATTATTTTGGCATGGGTTTAACTCAGGCAGCATTTGTGACGAGTCAGCAGAATAACACGTTTGGTCCATGGCCGGTTTATGACGGTCTTCCTACCTGCGAAGATGATCGTACTCGTTCGATTGATTTGCAGGCAAGACACCTGTTGGCAACTGGCCTTATTGACGACATTATGATTGGCAATTGCTTTGCTTCTGAAGAGGAACTTGCCGCATTAGCCGCTGTTGATACTACTAAGGTAACGTTCAAGGTTGAATTTGATTCTGGTGCAACTGAGGTCGAGAAGAACGTTTTGTATAAGTTCAACCACGTAACGCGTGGCGATGCATCTGAGTATTATCTGCGTTCTTCAGTACCTAGAATGTTTGAGTATTCCACTTCAATTCCTGCTCGCGAGCGCGAAAATCATCATATTAAGCGCGGAGATGTATTAGTAGTGAATGACAATCTGTCTCATTACCTGGGAGAAGTTGAAGTTGCTCTAAGAGATTTTGAGGACGACGGAACCCGTAATATTGTAGGACGTATCCCAGAAGACGAGCTTTTCTTGTTGGATTATGTGAAACCTGAATTCCCGTTTGGATTTGTTAGAGACTAGCGGGTAAGGGCTATTTAGGTGTTGTCGCAGTTCCTTGCGGACGTTGAACTTGTAAAAGGCAGCTCTGGGTGGGCTGCCTTTTTCTGCTGTGGCATTAAGTAGAGACAATACCATCCCGTATTGATGTCCAATCAGACGGTACCCCCATGACACGACTTCTAACAGCTTCATTTTGTGGAAAAGCTTGTAGAATAGATTCCATTGTCTCGCCATGCTCTAAATTGAAATCTGATATGAGCATTTCAATCATTATCATAAAACCGAAGATATGGTTTTTGTTTTTTTCGACCGGTTTCCATTTCTCATTTTGAGGAAACTTTGGCTTGATGTCATAAACACGGTTATACATGCGGGCGTGATGTGCTGCCAAATTCCTGACAACATTTAGGCTTTTCAACCATGATCCAAATTGTGCTGAAGTAAGGTTACATTTTTTAGACATTGCGATTCGAGCTTTTTCAGGAGCCATTTGATAGAGGTGTGACAACATGCCCCAATCCATTACCTCGACGGCAGCCCAGATGGGGAGAATGCCACCATAATGTTTTTTATGGTGTTTAACAAATTTTTCTGTTGATCTGGAAAGAGCGTCATCGTAGCGTTTTTTCCATTGATTGTAATAGGTTTTAACTAGAGCTTGGTTTCCCAATAAATTTGGTTTTAGATAAATTTGCTCATCGCACTTACCTAATTCATGACCAATTAAGGTTCTAAAAGCAATTTCAATTTTTGATAACTGATTGAATAAATACATCCTGAGACGCATGTCGTAGTTGTACAACTCAAGAATATCCTGAAATGAAATTTTTCGAATAAACTTACTGTGTTTTTTGTCCATAAAAGGATACCAATATCCACTCAGTCTGTAGTAGTTGATGGTGGACAATATTGTTTCTGCCATTTGAGGGTCATCGATAATCATGCCTCGGTCTTTTAATATACAGAC
>JABZHP010000096.1 GCA_015258785.1 Atopobium sp. | reverse complement strand
TTGTTACACAGGTTCAGACAGCCTATGCAAGCGCTCGTCGAGTCTTTGATCTTCTCGACGCAAAGGAAATCAAGCCTGATCCAGTAGACGCTGAAGTCATCCAGAATCCACAGGGCTCCATTGAGTTTGATGACGTGGCGTTCTCCTATGATCCCAAGCACCCGCTGCTCAGGCATATCTCATTCAGGGCAGAGCCTGGCCAGAAAATTGCTCTTGTTGGCCCAACTGGCTGCGGCAAGACCACCCTTATTAACCTGCTACTCAGGTTCTATAGCATTGATTCTAGCGCAATTTATGTAGATGGTCATAACACGCAAAAGCTCACCCGTGCATCGCTGAGAGAGCAGTTTGGTATGGTGCTGCAGGATACGTGGCTCTTTAAGGGAACCATCAAAGAGAATATCCGCTATGCAAAGCCAGACGCCACCGATGAAGAGATTATTGCTGCAGCTCAAAAGGCTCAGGCACACGAGTTTATCCAGCAGCTTTCTCAGGGTTACGACACCATGGTAGGAGAGTCTGGTGGGTCTTTATCTCAGGGTCAGCAGCAACTTCTGTGTATAGCTCGTGTCATGCTAGCTAATCCACCTATTCTGCTTCTGGATGAGGCAACCTCAAGCATTGATACACGAACAGAGCAGCTGGTACGGAAGGCGTTTGATACCATCATGAACGGCAGAACTTCCCTGGTTGTTGCACACAGGCTCTCTACCATTCAAGGTGCGGATTGCATTCTTGTCCTCAAGGACGGCTCAATTCTTGAGCGAGGTACTCACGATGAGCTTTTGGCCCAAGGTGGTTTCTACGCCAAGCTGTATGAGAGTCAGTTTGAGGGTACAGACGCATAAATTAGAATGAAAATTTTTGAAAGAGCCAGCACCTTGAATGAACTGCCTCCCATTTCTTGGACACGAAAAATGGGAGGCTTTTTATGCGTATGGATTGTAGGGTAAAGCACGATGTAGAGGTGAGGAGAAAGGCAGTAGAGCTCTTTGCTTCCGGTATGGGATTTTGTGCGGTTGCAAGTACTCTTTCTGTTCCACTCTCAACTGTGAAAGAATGGCACCATATATACCACGCGTTTGGAAGCGAGGTGCTACTGACCATGGCTGGCAAGCAGGCTCTCTACACCTACGAACAAAAGGTTGCTGCAGCAAGAGCTGTCATTGAGGGCGGCATGACAAAGTCTGAGGCGATGGCCAAGTTTAAGATTATGTCGCTGGGACCACTAAGCGCTGGTGCAGGCTCTATCGTACAGGTGGCGCAGAGGCACTTAAGCCAAAGCCAAAAGGAAGACCTAAAGGCTCTAAATCCAAGCCTCAGAAACGCACCCGCGAACAGGAACTTGAGGAGCGCTGCCGCAGGCTCGAGACCGAGGTAGCCTACTTAAAAAATTGCGAGCCCTGGTCGAGAAAGACGAGCTTTGACCGGGGCGAAGGCTGAGGCCGTAAGCGCTCTGCGGGCCAAGGGGCACTCCTTGCGCCATCTACTGGAGTGCTCAGGGCTTTCGAGGTCTACCTACTACTACACACTGGCGCACCCAGTAAAGCCGACACGCCCAGAGCTACACTACGCGGTTGCAGAGATCTTCTCGCGTACTACAAACGGCTGCGGTCGCAGACAGGTAGCCATGTGTCTGCGTGCTGAGCTGGGTGTGAGAATCGCCGACAAAACTGTTCTTAAAATCATACATGAGATGGGCATTTACTGTAGGATACGACGAGAGACAGACTATCACCGCTACAGCTCCTATAAAGGTGTTGTCGGTAAGACCTTTAAAAACGTCATAGGACGCGACTTTTCTGCCGATAGTCCATGGAAGAAGATGGATACCGACGTCACAGAGTTCAAACAGTCGTGAGGCAAGGTATACTTTGCTCCTGTCTATAACTTTGGAAGCAAAGAGATTGTCGCATGGAGCACAGCGAGGGGCCCAAATATGGTTCAGTAAATAGCTCTTCTCGACCAACTTTTAGCGAAGATACCTGAAAGCGTAACTCCGATTTTGCACAGCGACATGGGTTGGCAGTATCAACACAGCACATGGTATAGGCGACTGAAGGATGCAGGAGTTGTCCAGAGCATATCCAGAAAGGGTAACTACATAGACAACGATGCTACCGAACAGATCTTTGGCCATATGAAAGACGAGTTCTTCCGAGGAAGAACGTGGCCTAACTTTGAGTCTTTCAAAGCAGATTTGGACGCATATGTTATGTACTGGAATACACAAAGGCGTCAGGTTAAACTAAAAGGACTGACCTGGAGGAGTTCTGAAATCAGTCCTTGGTGACCTAGCTCTCTATTAAGTTTGTCCAAGTTTTGGGACGCAGTTCAAATTGGATACCCCTCTGGCTAATATCAGAACAAATGCATTTTATAAAAAGTTGGACTACGTCGAGAACAATCGGTCAGAAGATACCGTATTCTACAAGAAATCACTTAGGTAATCAGAATGGCAAACGCAATCACTATAAGCAGAATAGTCTCGAGTCTAATCCTGCTGTTATGTCCAACCTTGTCTGCATCTTTTTATTGCGTATACGTACTCACAGGAATAACGGATTTTCTAGATGGTTTCATCGCAAGAAGAACCCGTACCACAAGTCAGCTTGGAGCAAAAATAGATATGATGGCAGATACAATCTTTGTAGTGGTCTGCCTGATAAAATTCTTACCTGAAATCAGATTTCCACTTTGGATCTACATCTGGATCGTTGTTGTAACGATAATCAAGATAATCAATATCATTTTAGGTTTCATGGTGAACAAAAAATATCCCGCAGTGCACAGCGTGATGAATAAGATTACCGGCGTGATACTTTTTCTCTTACCACTAACATTTGCACGAATCGACCTACGTATAGTGGAGCATTCGCATGTGTTGTAGCAACCTTTGCTGCGATACATGGGGGACATTGGATCAGGACCGGAAAGGCTGATGCTAATGATTAAGTGTGAAATGGTTGAATTTTACGCCACGAAATTTAACCAAAGTACTCATAAAATGTAAATGCTACTTGGTGGATTGGGGAAATGTACCAACTTATACTT
>JABZHP010000095.1 GCA_015258785.1 Atopobium sp. | reverse complement strand
TCATCGCTGAGAAGAAGGATGGTGCAACAACTGTCACTACTACCATGATGATTGCCCACATGGCAGACATCGACGTCTTTGCGACTGGTGGAATTGGTGGTGTTCATCGTGGCGCCGAAACTACCATGGACATCTCTGCTGACCTTGAGGAGCTTGCACAAACACCTGTTATGGTCATTTGTGCTGGTGCAAAGTCTATTCTTGACCTTGGCCTTACCCTTGAGTACCTGGAAACTAAAGGCGTTCCTGTACTTGGCTACCAGACCGAGGAGCTTCCTGCGTTTTACACGCGCAAAAGTGGTTTCAATGTTGACTATCGCATAGACTCCCCTGCTGAGCTTGCTGAGATTTTTACTACACAAAGAAAAATTGGCGAGAAAGGCGGTCTATTAGTTACCAACCCCATTCCTGAGCAACATGCAATGGACAAGCAGGTCATTGATGCCGCTATCGAGAAGGCACTTGCTGAAGCTGAAGAAAAAGGCATTCATGGTAAAGATTCCACACCATTCCTGCTTGCTAAGGTTGCGGAAATTACTGGCAATAACTCTCTTGAATCCAATATTCAGTTAGTCTTTAATAACGTTGCACTTGGTGCAAAAGTTGCAGCAGAAGTTTGTAAACGCAAATAATTTTTGTATTTACAAAACACGCTACAGGCACAATAAAGACCTTCACTCCTATATCATCTAATCAATCCCTTGTTTCTTAAATTACAAGAAACAAGGGATTTTTATTAAAAATTTTTTTAAAATTGAAACCAAAATAAGGACAAAAGTCCTTATTTTTATGAACCAAACTAGATACAATTATTCAAAACTTATCATCCAGATTTGCTTTCAACTATGCGGATTTCTCGCCATATACACTTACGGTCTATTCTGGAATGTAATCCAATAAGTCTGAAAGCCATCTCCGATGTTATGAGGGAAAACGTGAACGTTCTGGCCTACATTGATAGTCTTGACGCTGATGTCCGTAAGGTAATTTTAAAATGGGCAATGCGTGTTCCTGCAGCTCGCCTTTCTTACTGTCGACAAATTTGTTTGAAACCTGGTCAAACACTAGTGCACATGCTTGATCGTGCTGATAACGTATACTTTTTATGTCGAGGAACGGCTCGCATTACATCGCACAACTCTGCAGGCAGCACCTATGTTATCGACGAATATCATGCTCCCGTAGTTTTTGGCGAAATGGAAGCATTGAGCGAGAATCCCTTTTATCTTGGTTCTCTTACTGCTACATCTAACTGTGAATTTATCTCCATTTCTCGTGAAGACTATCTTATGTGGCTTAGATCGGACCCCGAGTCTCTTTTAGCGCGCTCTCGATGGATTATCAAAAATCTTACACGTCAATCTGGTTATGAGCGCAGTTTACTTTCTTGGAGTGGTACTAAACGCCTTATGTACCTATTGAGTGAGATTACACGTAATCAGCTGCATCGTGGTGTCATAGAATGGCCTTTTATTGTGCGTTTCACCAGGCAAGAACTTGCCGACAAAATTGGTACCAGTACAAAAACGGTTTCTCGAGGAGTTCAGGAGCTAAAAGATAAAGGTATGGTTTCAGTACAACACGGAAAAATTGTTATTTCAGAACGTCAATTTCAGCATCTCGATGATGAAGTAAAGAATGAGGCAGATAGTCATCTATTACGTTAGCGCATCAAACTACACGTTTTTCTCGTCACATTCTATCAGTGTCAAGGCATAGTTTTTACCCTATTAGATTTCAATTCAGTAATACGTCTTCAGAGGAGCAAACATGAGCGAGTTTATGAACATTATTACGGCAAACAACCTTTCTTATAAGCAGAAAGTGCTCCATCTTGCCCAGGCTGCAGAAAACTCTGAACATCCTATCAAGACAACCGCTGAGTTTGACCGTCTTTTTGCAGCTCATGCCCTTGACGACATGTGCGAGGGTAACGCACCGTACCGTCCGCGTTACATTTGCCCCAACTATCAGCTTTTTGCCGAGAAAGGCAGCGAGTTTTTACGCTACGACAAACCACAAAATCTTGATGATTTACTTTGGGGACTAGCTGCTCTTTATGATAACGTTCCGTCTGTCACCAGCCGTCCCGTTTACGTTGGTCAACTGGATAAAATCATTGACCCCTTCCTGGCGGGCATGACCGATGCAGAGATTAAGCCTCGTCTAAAACATTTCTTGAACCATATTGACCGTACCGTTGCAAGCGGTTATTGTCATGCCAACATTGGGCCAGAAGAGACGCGCGCTGGTAGGCTCCTTCTTGAAGTTGACCGCGAACTTATGAACGCCGTACCAAATTTCACGCTCAAATATGATCTAGAGATTACTTCCGACGAGTTTATGCGTCTAGCCGTCAAGACCACCATGGTCTGTTCCAACCCCGCTTTTGCTAACCACCGTATTCATAAAGAAACCTATCCTGGTGATTACACTGTTGTCAGCTGCTACAACGTCCTTCCTATGGGCGGCGGTTCATATACCCTTAGTCGCGTTCTTCTCCCCGGTTTAGCAAAACTTGCGGCTAACGTTGATGATTTCATGAACAATCTGCTACCAAGTGCAACAGGTGAGGTTTTGAACTTCATGAACGAACGTGTTCGCTTTATCGTGGAAGATTCTAACTTCTTTGAGACAAACTTCCTTGCAAAAGAAGGCTTCATTTCTCGCGATCGTTTCTGCGGTATGTTTGGCGTAGCAGGCATGAGTGAGTGCGTCGCTGAACTGTTACATCTTGGCAAGAACCGTACCTACGGCAAAGACGATGAGGCAAATGATCTTGCCGATCAAATTATGGTCAAGATTGCCAACCAAGTTAACAACTTTGACGCTCTTTACTCTGAAGTTTCTGGTGGACGCTTTACATTACACGCTCAAGCGGGCTTCTCAGACCAAAAAGGTGTCACCCCAGGCGTTCGTATCAAAGTAGGTGACGAACCTTCAAATCTGTACGAGCATATTCGCCACAGCGCTCGCATGCACCGCTTTTTCAACAGTGGAGTTTCAGATATCTTCCCGGCTGAACCAACCGCCGAACGAAACCCCGATGCTGTTATAGATGTTGTAAAGGCTGCATTCTCTATTGATGATAAATATCTCTCGTTCTACAGC
>JABZHP010000094.1 GCA_015258785.1 Atopobium sp. | reverse complement strand
CGGTGCTGAGGCAATTCGCAATATTCCTGTTATTGGCGACGCTATTATGCGTACCGATGTAAACATTGGTATTTTTGTTGCTATTATCGCAGCTATCTTTATTGGCTGGCTGCTTATGCGCACCAAGGTTGGTTATGAGATGCGCGCTGTTGGTTTTAACCGCGACGCTGCACAGTTTACCGGCATCAACGTTAAGAAAAACATTACGCTCTGCATGGCTATTTCTGGTGCACTCTGCGGACTTGCAGGTGCTCTGACCATCACCGGTATTGCTCCTCACAGTATTGCAACACTGGCAGCATTTGAGAACAACGGCTTTAACGGTCTGTCCGTTGCGTTTATCGCCAACTGCAATCCTGTGGCATGTATTCCTGCATCCTTCCTGTTTGCTGGTCTTCTTTATGGTGGCCAGACTGTTCAGCAGACGGTTGGTGCACCTTCCGAGATTATCAACATTGTTATTGGTACCATCGTGTTCTTTATGGCTCTGGGTGGCGTTATTCCAATGCTTGCCGACCGTCTTGATCACAAGCGTGCCCAGAAGGCTAAGGAAGAAGAGGCAAAGCTTGCTGCTCAAGTGAGTGATGCGTCCGACCCATCTCAGGAGGAGGCAAACAATGCTCACTAACCTGATTCTTCTTGTTTCCGTTACCCTCATGTACTCGACACCTCTTATTTTTGGTGCTCTGGGCGGCGTTGTCTCCGAGCGCTCCGGTGTTGTCAACATTGGTATTGAGGGCATGATGGGCGTTGGTGCTTTTGCAGGTGTTGCAGGCAGCTACCTCACTGGAAACCCTTGGATTGGTTTCCTTTGCGCAGGCATTGCAGGCGGTCTTATTGCACTGCTGCACGCCATGGCATCTATTACGTTTAACGCTGACCAGACTGTCTCTGGTGTTGCAATTAACCTGCTGGCACCTGGCATTGCTCTGTTTGCCTGCCGTCTTTTGTTTGATGGCGCTGCAATGTCTCCAGCAGTCACCAAGCTCCCAAAGCTCTTTGGTGAGGGTGCCTTTAACGACACACCTTATTCCAGCTTGAACGTAGACATTACCGTGGTACTTGCACTTTTAACCGCCCTTCTCGTCTGGTTTGTGCTTTACCGTACCAAGTGGGGCCTGCGTATTCGCTCCGTTGGCGAGCATCCACACGCATCCGAGACGCTGGGCATTAGCGTTCGTAAGACTCGCTACCTCTGCGTTATTGTTTCTGGTGTTCTTGCAGGATTTGGTGGCGCTTCTGTAACGCTGGCAATTATTTCTCAGTTCACTCAGACCGCTATTTCTGGTCAGGGCTTTATTGCACTGGCTGCGGTTATCTTTGGTAAGTGGAAGCCTCTGAACACCTATGCAGCTTGCCTACTCTTTGGCTTTACTCAGGCACTGGCAATTCTTCTTGGCGGTGGCGCAACTCCAATCCCAAGTCAGATTATTGCAATGCTTCCATACTTCATCACCATCATTACGCTGGTCCTCTTTGTTGGTAAGTCTGTTGCTCCTAAGGCAGACGGCGTGCCATACATCAAGGGAAGTCGTGCATAATGGCCGGGGTAGAGGGTTCTTGCCACGTTTCTAACGAGGCGCTGGTTCAGCTTGCTATTGAGGCGCGCAACCACGCCTATGTACCGTACTCTCACTATGCTGTTGGAGCTGCACTATTGTGCTCCGACGGCACGGTGTACGGCGGCGCCAACCTAGAAAACGCTGCGTATACGCCTTCTAACTGTGCTGAGCGCACGGCGTTTTTCCGCGCGGTGTTTGAGGGTCGCAGAGATTTTGTGGCCATTGCGGTTGTCGGCGGTCCTGAGGGAGAAGCTCCAACAGCTTGGTGCACTCCTTGTGGTGTATGCAGGCAGGTCATTCGCGAGTGGTGCGATCCTGCAACATTCCGCATTGTGCTGGGCAAGGCAGACGCAGCTCCTCGCGAGTATCTGCTCCAGGACATCTTGCCTATGGGATTTGGTCCCGAGGATCTGGGTGGGTCCAGTCCTGCCGGCGCATCGGGTGACGACGCCGTGAAGGGTGCCGACGGTGGCCACGAGCACGGTGCGGGTGAGCACGGCACGGGCGGCCACGGCCACGGTTGTGGCTGCGGGTGCGGCGAGCACGGTGGAGGCAACCAGTAAGCTGCGGCATCAAGTAACCTGCGCTTTCGGGTGCAGATAACCTGGTAGGTTGCATGAAATTGCGAGCCGGTAGAGTTTCTCGCTACCGGCTCTTTTACTAGAGAGTTAGCGCGCCGGCAACGGACGCGAAAGCGGAAAGAGGTTCAACTATGCGCATGTACGACGTGATTGAAAAGAAGCGCGACGGCGGTGAGCTCACCGACGCCGAGATTGATTACTTTGTCTCGGGCTATGTAGCTGGGGATATTCCCGATTATCAGGCCTCCGCACTTGCGATGGCCATTTTCTACAAGGGCATGACCGCGCACGAGACAGCTCACCTGACCATGGCGATGGCCGAGTCCGGCGACATGATGGACCTCTCGGCAATCCCTGGTATCAAGGTGGACAAGCACTCTACCGGCGGCGTTGGCGATAAAACCACGTTGGTAGTGGCCCCACTTGTTGCGTCTCTGGGCGTCAAGGTTGCCAAGATGAGCGGTCGCGGTCTGGGTCACACGGGCGGTACGCTGGACAAACTTGAGGCAATCCCAGGTCTTTCCATTGAGATTTCCGAGCCTGACTTCTTCAAGCAGGTATCCGAGATTGGCGTTGCCGTCGCAGGTCAGACGGGCAATCTTGTCCCCGCGGACAAGAAGCTCTACGCACTGCGCGACGTTACCGCAACCGTTGACTCAGTGCCTCTGATTGCATCGAGCATCATGAGCAAGAAAATTGCTTCCGGCTCTGACTGCATTTTGCTGGACGTTAAGTGCGGCTCCGGCGCTTTTATGAAGGACGTCGATTCCGCAATTGAGCTGGCAGATTCCATGGTTTCCATTGGCGAGCACGTCGGCCGCACCACCGCGGCGCTGATTACCGGCATGGACCGTCCTCTTGGTAAAAACGTCGGCAACTCTCTTGAGGTCATTGAGGCAGTGGCCACGCTTAAGGGTGAGGGTCCTGAGGATCTGACCGACGTCTGCGTTGAACTTGCTGCAAACATGCTTAATCTCGCAGGTAAGGGAAGTGTTGAGGACTGTCGCAGGCTGGCTCGTCAGCAGATTGCAAACGGCGAGGGCCTGGCTAAGCTTGCCCAGATGGTCAAGGCTCAGGGTGGCACCGACGAGGTCATCTTTGAC
>JABZHP010000093.1 GCA_015258785.1 Atopobium sp. | reverse complement strand
GTATAGCTGGTTGGCCAAAAGAGCATAAAGAGTGCCTTTGCTGTTGAAAGACCTTCTTGGATCTCTGGAGAAGCACCTGAGACCTGCGAGGCGTATTGATTAAATACGTTCTGAGCAAGCTCGGGAAGAGTTGTTCCTGCCATTGCGGCAAAGAACGCGTCGTATCCCAGAAGCGCTAAAGCCGTTGCTCCTACAAGAAGAGATCCAACACCAACGGTGAGTTTCTCGGTTGCAAAAGCGTAGCCAACTCCAAGAGCAAGTGCACAAGCGGTAACTGAAGTAGCCGCCTCCGTTGGTCCCGAGAGCAAATAAGCTGCTACACCCGTAACAAGTACTGAAGTAATAGCAGGACCAAACCATCCGTGCCCTTTTTTGCAATAGACAGCAATTACCATGCCATACGCAACCAAAGCTGCTCCAATAAAAGAAAGGAGCCCGGTAATTACTCCGCCAACAACGCAAAGAACAAAGCCTTGCTTGTAGGTTGGAGCTTCAAACGGACGCGGCTTGCCCCCGTTTTGGTTGCTTGGACCGGCAAAATTCTGTGGGCTACTCTCTGGGCGAGAATACCCTTCAGGTGCCTGAGGAATATTTGAATCCGGTCTATCCATTGCTAACCAACTCTACCTGAAGAACAGATAGGTTATCCGCGACTACGGCCACCGCGGCTGGAAACCACAGGGACAGTGTAGGGCAGAAGTGCCATCTCGCGTGCGCGCTTGATAGCAAGTGCAATGTCGTGCTGGTGCTGCGTGCAGGTGCCAGTGACGCGACGAGGCTTAATCTTGCCACGGTCGGTCATGTACTTACGAAGAAGCTGAGTATCTTTGTAATCGATGAACTCAGTCTCCTCCTTGCAGAACTGGCAATACTTGCGACGCGGCTGGCGCTGGAAATCTTGTTTCTGCTGAGCCATGTCTTTTACCTTTCAGATGACAGTAACGTCTGTGTTGCTGTCTGACGTTTAAAACGGAATATCAGCATCGTAGAACTCCTCGTCTGGCGGAGCCGGAACGGGAGCGGGTGCCTGTGGAGTTGGAGCTGCATAAGATGGTGCACCCTGTGACATAGGGGCTCCACCCTGCTGATTCCTAGAAAGGAACTCGACCTCATCAACAACAACTTCAAGCTTGCTGCGACGCTGTCCTTCCTTCGTCTCCCAGGAGCTGAAACGAAGTTTGCCTTCAATAGCAACCTTCGAACCCTTGGAGAGGAAGCGGGAAAGTGCTTCAGCACGCTGTCCAAATACTACGCAGTCAACGAAATTGGGAACATCTTCCCACTCACCGGTCTGCTGGTTCCTGCGACGATCGTTAACCGCAACGCCGAAGGATAGAATCTGGGTACCGCCTGCTGTGGAGCGAAGCTCCGGGTCACGGGTCAGGTTGCCCGAAATGTTAACCCTGTTAATACTCATAAATCTCACTACCTCTCATCGTGGAATAATTCCACTTTTCCATTACAAGGACTTAGTCCTTATCGACTCGACGCACGATCATGTGACGCTTAACAGCATCATTGATTCGCAGGACTCGATCGAGCTCTGCAATCTGCGTTGGATCTGCATGGAAATTGATGAGGGTATAGTCACCCTCGGTAAGATCGTCGATCTCAAAAGCAAGCTTACGCTTACCCCAATCCTCGACGCTGTCGACTACTCCGCCGTCAGTGGTGATAGCAACGTCAATACGCTTCATTACACCAGCACGGACTTCCTCGGTGGAAGCTGGGTCAACAAAAAACAGCAGTTCATAGGCCTTCATATTGTCACCTCCTCTGGGCTAATGGCTTCGGGAAGTGAAGGTGCACCCGAAGCAGGAAAGTTCGACCAAGCATCATACCACATAAATGCTCAAATACGAAACTAGCCCACAAACTTTCTCACATGCAGTCCACATATAAAGCTTAAATTGGCAATTTGTTGCTTATTTGCCTCTAATCTTGCAACTATCTGACGCGAATCTTTCTAAGGCATGGTCACTCGCTCAATTTTAAAAACATGGTATTGAAAAAGAAAAACGGCCATCACACAATCTGCATGATGGCCGTCTCTTTTATAGGTGCTCTACTTTACTGAGCTGCAGGTCCCTCAGGATTCTGAGTTGGTGCGTCTGTTGGAGCAGCTGGTGCCTCAGGAGCCTCTGGAGTTGTTGGGATAATTGGCTCAACAACAACAGTTGAAGCAGGTGCAGGCTCTGGAGCTGCGGGAGCAACAGGAACCTCTGGAGCTACAGGTGCGACTGGTGCCGCAGGAGCAACAGGTGCTGCAGGTGCAGCAGGAGCTACAGGTGCCGCAGGAGCAACAGGTGCTGCAGGTGCAGCAGGAGCTACAGGTGCTGCAGGAGCTACAGGTGCAGCTGGAGCCACTGGTGCTGCTGGTGCTGCTGGTGCAGCTGGAGCCACTGGTGCAGCAGGTGCTACTGGAGCCGCAACAGGCTCAGCTGGAGCAGCAACAGGCTCTGCAGGAGCCACTGGTGCCGCAGGAGCAACAGGCGCTGCAGGTGCTGCAGGAGCTGCTGGAGCTGGGGTTGCTACTGGTGCTGGTGCTGCAACAGGAACAGCAACAGGTGCTGCTGCAGGAGCGGCGGTTGCTGCTGGAGCAGTTGGAGCAACTGGTGCTGGAGCTGAATATACAGCGGCTGCGCCATCACGTGGATCGTTAATGAATGGTGGCAGTGGATCATTGCTCTGTCCCCATGCAGGAACGTTGAACTGACGCATCCAAAGAGCGATTGCGTTCTGCATAAGAAGCATAACGATAAGACCAACAACGTGACCAATATAGCCAATAACCAGGAAGATTGGTCCCATCTGAATGAAGCCGCGTGCAAGAAGAGCAAGCACGACAAGACCAAGCTGCTGCTGGCTGGAAATATTCTGAGTTCTTGCAATGGCCATAGCCTGAGCACCAATGTTAACGAACATACTAATTGCAGCGCTACCACCAATGATTCCCATAATGATAGAGGTAACAATGCCAAGTACAATGCCCATACCAAAGATACGGAACAGACCGCCCATGTCGTGCTTGATCATCTCAAAGATGTTCTTAAAAGCAAAACCTGCAGAGATGCGACCATAAACTGATGCGCGGACCTGAACAACATTGATGCACAGTGGATACACAAATGCTGCAACAATGAAGACTGGAATAAGAATCAGATTGATAACTGGAATGAAAGAAAGAATTCCAGTAGCAATGCTGTATGCCAGACCAAATGCAAGTGCAATTACAGCTGCCTTGAAGCCGGTAACAATGTAGGTACCAAAC
>JABZHP010000092.1 GCA_015258785.1 Atopobium sp. | reverse complement strand
GAGCGAGGCCGTCTTGAGGGACAGGTTGCGTCTTCTCAGGCTGAGTTGAAGCAGGTCAGCGCTTCTCGAGAGCAGGCAAAAGAGCGTGCTCAAGAGGCTCGCGCACACATTGATGAGCACAAGCGTGCGGCTGAAGAGGCTAAGGCCCGCATGGAGTCGTTAGCTTCGGAGCTCAAAGAGCTGCAGGATCAGCATGAGGATGCCATTCGCGCTCAGGGAAGGGCCAACCGAGAGCTTTCGGATGCAAAGACGGACCTTACTGTTGCAAAAGAGCGCGCAACGAGCATGGCTTCTCGCCAGGCAGAGCTTGAGAGGCGTCTGTCTCAGCTGGATGAGCAGCTCGCTGCCGCTAAGCAGGCAACGCACGCGCTTGAGGTAATCAGGCTTCGCGTTGACCCGCTGTACAAGCGCTACGACGCTCTGCACCAGAAGGCGCTTGAGTGGGCGTCTAGGCTCAAGGATTGCGCGTCGCTAGCGGAGGCTGACTCCGAGACGCTGCGAGAGACCATCTCTGAGGCAAAAGACGCTGCTTCTGAAGCTGCGCTTGCGGTAGAAAAAGAGAAAGACGCCGCTAACCAGATTAGCGTTGAGATTGGCAAGCTTGAGGTTCAGGTTCAAAACGCCATTGAGGCCATTCTTGCCACAGGCGCCTCATTGGACGAGGCATTGACGCTTCCTGAGCCAGAAGATAGAGAGCAGGCAGAACGCCTTGCTGCGTCGCTCAAGAGTCAGCTTGAGGCACTGGGTCCTGTCAATGCCGTTGCCATGGATGAGTACGAGCGCCTCAAAGAGCGCGCTGATTACATTAACGAGCAGGTAGCTGACTTAGAGGCTGCACGAACTTCGCTAAAGAAAATCATCTCGGCGATTGACCGCAAGATGCGTAGCCGCTTCCTTGTTGTCTTTGACCGCGTCAACCAGAACTTCTCCGAGATTTTCTCGATGCTGTTCCCTGGAGGTCATGCTCACATTGAGCTTACTGACCCAGACCATCTCTCCGAGACAGGCATTGAGATTGTGGCTCAGCCGCGCGGTAAGCGCATTACCAAGATGATGCTCATGTCAGGTGGCGAGAAGAGCCTCACCGCCTTGGCATTGCTCTTTGCTGTGTATAGGACGCGCACTGTTCCGTTCTACGTTTTTGATGAGGTTGAGGCTGCGCTCGACGACGCCAACCTCTCCAAGTTGCTTGATGCTATTGAGCAGCTCAAAGAGACTACTCAGCTGATTGTCATTTCTCACCAAAGGCGCACCATGGAGCAGGCTGATGTTCTGTACGGTGTATCTATGCAGGCAGATGGTGTCAGCCACGTTGTCTCTCAGAGACTTGATAAGACAACCGGAAAGGTAGTTGATATCTAATGGGCTTTATGGACAATCTTCGCCGCGGTCTTGAACGTTCTCGTGAGACCTTAAGCGAAATCTTTTATATGGGCGGAGAGGTCACCGAAGACTTTTGGGATGACCTCGAGGACACACTGGTTATGGGAGACATGGGCGCTGAGGTGGCAATGCGCGTTACCGATGACCTGCGTGAGCGTGCAGCGCGAGAAAACCTTATGCGCTCCGATCAGCTCCGCCGCGCCCTTGTAGAGCGCCTTACGGCAGAGTTTCCTGTTGCAGAAAGAGATCCTTTTACAGATACGCCCTCTATTGTCTTGTTTGTAGGCATTAACGGTGCTGGTAAAACTACCACTGTTGGTAAGATTGCTGGTCGTGCACATGCCAGTGGCGTCAAGACCCTAATTGGCGGTGCTGACACCTTCCGCGCAGCTGCAATTGAGCAGCTACAGGTATGGGGAGAGCGCTCTGGTATAGAGGTAGTAACCAAAGAGCGTGGCGCTGATCCTGCAAGCGTTTGTTTTGAGGTTGTTGAAACGGCAGAAAAACAAGGCACTGAACTGGTGCTTATTGATACTGCTGGACGTTTGCACACTTCATCGGATCTTATGCGTGAGCTTGCTAAGGTTGTCTCGGTTACCAGAAAGCGCGCAGGAGATATTCCCGTAAGTGTTGTCTTGGTTATTGATGCAACCACCGGTCAAAATGGTCTTAACCAGGCAAAAGAGTTCAATGACGCACTGTCTTTGGACGGTCTTATTGTTACAAAGCTTGATGGCACCGCAAAGGGAGGAATTGCTCTGGCAATTTCTAACCAGCTTAACCTGCCTATTTATCGTATTGGTGTGGGCGAGTCAATTGATGATCTTCAGACGTTTGATGCTCGTTCATTCTGTGAAGCACTTGTTGGTGAGGGAGTTCAGTAATGTTTAACAGCCTGCAAGATAGACTGCAAAATACATTTTCCGCTCTGCGCGGAAAGGGCCGTCTCACTGAGGACGATATCAATTCAGCAATGCGAGAAATTCGCATGGCTCTTCTCGAGGCTGACGTTAACTACAAGGTAGTTAAGGAGTTTATTGGCCGCTGCAAAGAGCAGTGCATGACCGCTGACGTGCTGGAGTCCCTGTCTCCAGCTCAGAACGTTGTCCGCATTGTTCTGGACGAGCTCACGGCGTTGCTTGGTTCAACCGAGTCCAAGCTTACGCTGGCACAGAACCGCATTCCAAACGTCATTATGCTTGTTGGTCTTCAGGGCTCCGGTAAGACAACCGCAGCTGCAAAGCTTGCCTACCTGCTTAAGTCCCAGGGAAAGAATCCTCTGCTTGCCGCCTGCGACGTTCACCGTCCCGCAGCAGCAGATCAGCTTGAAACGCTTGGCTCTGAGATTGGCGTGCCAGTCTATCGTGGTGATGGCAAAGACGCTGTTGCTATTGCGTCTCAGGCTATCCAGGAAGCTGTTGACCACCTCAACGACCTGGTAATTGTCGATACCGCTGGCCGTCTTCAAATTGACGAAGAAATGATGGAAGAGGCCGTTGCTATTAAGCGTGCCGTCAAGCCAGATCAGATTCTTATGGTTGTCGACGCCATGACCGGCCAGGATATTGTCAATGTTGTTAGTACCTTCGCCGAGCGCGTAGACTTTGACGGTGTCATTATGTCCAAGCTTGATGGCGACGCTCGTGGTGGTGGTGCCCTTTCCGTACGTGAGGTTACCGGCAAGCCTATCAAGTTTGTTTCCATGGGCGAGAAACCCGATTCACTTGAGGTTTTCCATCCAGACCGTATGGCCAAGCGCATCCTTGGCATGGGCGACGTTATCTCTATTGTCGAGAAGGCCCAGCAAGCAGCAGATGAGAAGCAGGTTGAAGATGCCGAGCGTATGTTGCGCGAAGGCTTCACTATGGACGACCTGCTCAATCAGATGAATCAAATCCGCAAGATGGGCGGTCTTGCAA
>JABZHP010000091.1 GCA_015258785.1 Atopobium sp. | reverse complement strand
ATATGCATCTCTATGCATAAGCTTCATCTAATATGCTTGAAAATGAATAGACTTATATAAGGAATTTAACTATCGATAAATTTAGTATCTACGGAACACACCTAAGTCAGATAATCTGCTCAAATGCGGGCATTTTACACATCTAATGACGATAATCTGCACGTTTGAGGTATTTTCAGCGTCATGTATACGTCTTTTTGACAGATTATCCGACATAGGTGTGTTTTGAACTGCTTTCTATTTCTCGTGTCTAAGAAATGGGAGGCAGTTCACATCTTAGCGACAAGGCGTTTTTGTGCGTATGTAAAGGCTTCTTAGGCGAGAAGAACGTGATGTAGATCTTCTACCGTATCTACAATTGCAACCGCTCCCGCATCAATAAGCTCCTGTTTATTGGTAGTTTTTCCATACAAAACGCCAATGCACGGAATCTTATTTGGGAATGCTGCTTCCATATCAAAACGACGGTCGCCAATCATAACGCTTTCAGAAGCATTAAAGCCAAGCTGGCGCATAACGTGGGCAATAGCAGTGATTTTATCAGTTGCTGCCTCATCTATTCTTCCAGCATAGGTATCAAGAACACCAATAAGGTTGTTGTCCCTAAGGCCCGTCTCTAGCATGGGCTGATTTTTTGAGCTTGCTACCGCAACCTTTTTACCGGCGGCATGAAGGTCATCAATGAGGTCTCTCATACCCTCAAAGAGTGGCCATTTTCCTGTAGTTACATAGAGCTCTCGGTAACGCTTAGTAACTGCAACAGCGTCCTGGTGACTTAAACCAAAGACCAGCTCAAACGCATAAGGAAACGGTGGTCCTACAAGCTTTTTAAGGTCTGATTCTATAAAGTCTGTGTGACCGCAGTCTGTCATTGCCATCTTTGCGGTAGAAACAATGGTGGGCAACGTGTCTGCCATAGTCCCATCAAAATCAAAAATAATAAGCGAACGTTTCTGCAGATCTGAAACTACATCAGAAGCTACCAGCGATTTATTTGTATCAGTTGCGTTTTGCATTATTGCCATGTCAATCCAATCATCTACGTATGTGAGTATACCGTTCATGGCGCAAAACTAACCAGTCAATGACATTTTCTTCTCGCCTGCCGAATTAACTATTGACAGCTGAAATGTCGTACACCAGCTAAGGTATATAGTTAACTATAGATGAATCAGTATGCCTAACTTGGGAGGTGTATGATGACTCGTCAGGAAAATAATCCAGAAGCTAAGCAACCTGGAAGAAACAGGCTTGGAAAACTCTATCCGTCTCTCGTCAATACAGACGTTCTGCCTGATGAGTCTCTAGACGCTGTACAAAATAATCAACATGTTGGTTCTATTAATCAGACTGGTTGGCATACAAAGCTCAATATTGAAGCGCTTTCTCTTACGCTTACAGAGTCCACCACCCCTCTAGAAGTGCTTAAACATTTTGTAACTACGGCGTTTTTGCGTGAAAAAGATTCTCACCGAAAAGGTGGTTCTGTTGCCATCCCGCCAAGTGATTTTGAACTGCATCTAGCCCAGCGACTAAAAGACGCCGGCGTCCTTGGCGTGCAAGATAGTACTATCCCCTGCCGCGTGGTGCGCCTGCGTACCAATGGCCTCTTTTATCTGCGCGCTCATCAAAAAACACTTTCCTATGAGCAGAAGATTCAGCTTCTTACTATTGAAAGCGCACTGAACACCGCCCTCTTTGCAGAGCGATACTTTCTTGATGCAAATATGGCATCTGAACTTGACTTGCTTGCTTTTGAGCAAAAGATTGTTTCTACCATGATGAAACAATCACGCCCTCGTTGCGCCACTACTCAAAGCACCCAAGAAGATGGCGAATGGGTTGTCCGCAAAGCCATCTCTCTACACATTGAAAGTCTGCGTCTATCTCAGCGTCTTGTCACTGAGTTTAGGACCAACGTACACAAGGGAATTGCCGCCTTTAGGGTACACCTGGCCCTTCCAGAGCAGTTCCCAAGAAGCTTTCTTGACAAAGATGGAAGTATCAAAGAAGCAACCTTTGATGACCTCAGCCGTGCGGCAACCGCTTACAACTTACACCTTGGTATGCTCATCACCGCAAGTGCTTTTAGAAGTTCGAAGAGGATTAACGAGGTATGGCTCTCTGGCATATGCAATACAAACAAGCTGCATGCCTGTCTTTTCTCGTTCCACATTACTCGCAAGCAATTTGAAGATACAAACATTACAGAAGAGACTAATCCGCTTTCTGTCTATCAGCTCTGGAACGCACAAATTGACGAGGTAGATGGCATTCTTCATGCAGTTCATCCACTCTTTACCTTAGATGATGAGATTTTCTGTCCACCAAGCAGATACGATTTTGTTGAATCGTCTCAAAAACGCCTTGATAGTGTTGCAGCTCACGCATTAGGTACCGATGAAGTGTCGGGGCTTTCTATTGATGAAGGTCAGGCGCGAGAAGAAATTATCACCAAAATTTTGCGCAACCTTTCTTCTTCCACAGAAGAAAACGTCCGCACTATCTTGTCGTATACCGCAAACTCTACCGATCCTACGGTGCGAGCAGCGGGAGAACGCGTGGTTTCTCGCTTTATTAAGGGCACGCTTGCAGAAGATGACTTTGAGGCTATTTCAGAAGAGTTTGTTGACGGAGGCGTTCTTTCCTTGGCGGTTACCAAGGCCCAGCGTCTTATTAGCGAGAAAAACTATCAAGACGCAGAACTGCTCCTACGTGAAGCGCTGGACACCGTTGATGGAAATAACACCTACACAGATACAACCACCACTCAGTGGCGCGTCTTTATGAACTATGTTGACCGCGTTCTCTATAATCGCCTTATTGCCAATCCAGAAAAAAATACTCGTTTGGCCCCAATGTCATATTTTGAGGCACATCTTCTTATCTCTATTTCAGAAACACTTTTAAACAAACATGAAGATGCCCTTATTCATGCGCGAAGAGCTATTGAACTCGCACCACTGAGCATGAGTGCACGTCTACACTTGTCTCATTGTCTAGAAGAATCTTCAGATCTTAAAGCTGCAGTTCAGGAACTTAATAATTTATTACTTCTTGCGCATGACCCCGAAAGTATTGGATTTGGGTATTACCGTATGGCCTTTTTCCAATGGCAACTAAGACATCTCAAAGCAGCTCAAGCATGCTATCAGTTTGCTTTGAAGTTTCTACCTGGTGCGGCATTCATTATTGGGACAGAAACTACTATCCTTTCTCAAAATGAACCAGAATTTACAACTGATGAGCTTGACGATGAAGAAATATACTTAGCTTTAAAAAATGAAGACATTCCTATTGCTCCCACCGATGAGGTTGCAACCATTTTCTTAGACGGTACTCGTGCCTCACTTGATGCAGAGCTATTTAGTGT
>JABZHP010000090.1 GCA_015258785.1 Atopobium sp. | reverse complement strand
GTTTGAAGGACGCATCCCGCAGTTCATTTACGTTTCCGCAACTCCTGGAGACTATGAAGAGACGGTTGCTCAGCAACAGGTTGAGCAGATCATTCGTCCAACCGGTCTCCTTGATCCAAAGATTGATGTCAGACCAGTAAGAGGTCAGATTGACGATCTTATTTCAGAGGTCAAAGAGCGTGTGGCAAAAAAGGAGCGCGTTCTTGTTACCACGCTTACTAAAAGAATGGCAGAAGATCTTACAGATCACCTGTTAGACGAGGGTATTAAAGTCAACTACATGCATTCGGATACTGCCACGCTTGACCGTGTAGAAATTATTAGAGATTTGCGTCAGGGAAAGATTGACGTACTGGTTGGAATTAACCTTTTGCGAGAAGGACTTGATATTCCAGAGGTTTCTCTCGTAGCAATTCTTGATGCAGATAAAGAGGGCTTCTTAAGAAACAGAAGGTCTCTTATTCAGACTATGGGTAGAGCGGCAAGAAACGCTTCTGGCCAGGTCATAATGTATGCCGATAAAATCACTGATTCTATGCGCATTGCTATAGATGAGACAAAAAGGCGCCGAGAAATTCAGGAAGCGTTTAACAAAGAGCACGGTATTGTACCTAAGACCGTTAAGAAATCCATTACGGATATTGCAGGCTTTATTGCTGAAGCTTCAGAAAACGTTGATAAGCGTAAGCGCAAAAACGGAGAGTTCTATACCGCCTCTGATGACGAAGATTCGCTTGAAGAACAGCAAGAATCAATTCTTGAGATGCCTGCAGAATTGCTTGCTGAAGAGCTTCAAAATCTTCCGCGCTCAGAGGTTGAAGCAATGCTTTCTGGTATGGAAGCAGAGATGGCAGAGGCTTCTGCGTCAATGGATTATGAACATGCAGCAGAACTCAGAGATCAGATTGTAGCCATTAGAAGTCAGCTTGAAGGCACTACCTCAGATGATGTTATCAAGAGGCTTAAAACTGGCGCTAGAAAGGGCAGTGCTCACGCAACTCGTAGGCGTTACAGAGGCAAACATTAAGCGTTGTTGTAGTGCTCTACTACAAGCTCAGCCATTCTAATGCCATCTGCAGCAGCACTCATAATGCCGCCCGCATAGCCAGCGCCTTCACCTACAGGCCATATTCCTGGTGTGTTAATGCTCTGTCCTGTTTCATCGCGGGTAATTCTTACGGGAGAGCTTGACCGTGTTTCAACACCCGTAAGCACAGCGTCGGGATGCGCAAAGCCATGAAGCTTTTTATCCATGATCGGAAGGGCTTCTCGCAAGGTTTGTAAGACGTAGGGTGGAAGACAGTCTTCAAGCGAGGTCCAGGTAACACCACGTGGATACGTTGGTTTTATTGAACGAGGTTCAGTAGAAGCTTTCTTGTTTAAGAAGTCGCCTACAAGCTGAGCAGGGGCAACATAAGCTCCGCCGCCCGCTTTAAAGGCCGCTTGCTCACAAGAGCGTTGCAGCTCAATGCCAGCAAGCACGTCATCTCCTGGTAGATCTTCTGGATAGACGTTAGCTAACAGGCCGGAGTTGGCATTTTTGCCCGCGCGGTCAGACAGGCTCATACCATTTGTGACTACGCCGCCCTTCTCGCTAGCTGCAGAAACAACATAGCCACCAGGACACATACAGAACGAGAAGGCACTTCTACCAGAGGGAAGGTGAACAGAAAGCTTGTAGGGTGCCGCTCCTAGTACAGGATTGGTCGCTTCAGGACCATAGAGTGATTTGTTGATTTGAGACTGAAGGTGCTCAATTCGCACACCCATGGCAAAGGTTTTTCTCTCCATAGAAATACCTTTGTCTTTGAGCATGACATACGTGTCTCTACTTGAGTGCCCAGTTGCAAGAATCATTGTGCGAGTCTGTATGGTTTCAGTTTGAGTTGAGCCATCTGGAGTGGTTTTCTCAATTTGAATTACAGAAAGAGAGCCATCTGAGGTTCGTTCTAGGGAGGTGAGCTTTGTCCTAAACGCAACAGTTCCGCCAGCGTCTTCAATCATTTTGACAATGTTGGTCACAACGGTGGGAAGAACATCGCTTCCTACGTGGGGTTTTGCGTCCCACAAAATATTTTTCTGTGCACCTGCTTTTACAAAAGTCTCAAGAATAAAGCGGTGAGAAGCACTTTTGGTACCCGTGTTGAGCTTGCCGTCAGAGAATGTACCAGCACCACCAAGGCCAAACTGGATGTTGCTCTCAAGATCTAGCTGACCCGTTTGGTTATGATGCTCCACTGCAGCAGTTCTTCGTGCTGCATCATCTCCGCGCTCAATAAGCAGGGGATTAAGACCAGCCTTGGCAAGCGTAAGCGCACAGAACAAGCCTGCACATCCTGCTCCTACAACAACGGGACGATTCTCTGAGGGAGCAGGTTGCTTTGCTTTGGGAAGCGTAAAAGCATTTGCCTCAGCAAGCTTGATATGCTTTGCCGCAGGTTTGCCTTGAATCTTGTTAAGGAGTTTTTGTTCCGCAGCAGGCCCACCTTTAAGGTTTACGTGGTAGGTGAGAATAAGAACAATATCGTTTCTTTTACGTGCATCAATTGAGCGTTTATGCAGCTCATATGAGGTAACCTCATCCGCAGAGACTCGGAGAGCGCGAAGCAGCGCGTCAAACCCCACCTTTGATTCTTTAGCAGGATGCTTACGAAGAGGAGCAACATGAACTTTAATGTTTGATACTTCCAGCATGTTAGTTGTCCTCTTTCAAAGATTCGCAATTCTTGCCAGCTTTTTTTGCAGCAGCTAGACCAGCTACCATACCGCTTTTCCACGCCCATGAGAGGTTAAAGCCGCCGCATTGAGCGTCAATATCAAGAGCCTCTCCCGCAATAAACAGACCAGGAACGCTATGTGCTTCAAGAGTGTTTGTGTCCACTTGCTCAACGGAAATTCCACCAATACAGACCTGTGGAACAACTTTGGAGGATGTACCGGTAACGGCAAAAGTGATTTTGTGAGCCTTGGCAACAGTGGCTTCAACTGAGTCATGAGCACCCAGGTAAGCAGCAATTTGTGGGTCGAGAAGACCGTCAGTGGTGTGAGCTTCTACAGCTGCTGCAACTTCCTCTTCCGTAAGCTGGGGGAGAAGGTCAATCTCAAGCACATCACCAGGCAGAGCTGTGCGAGACAAGTTGAAAATCATGATGCCCGAGAGTCCGAATGATCTAAAAAGCAGCTCGCCAGATTCCTGTTTGAGCACAGCGCCGTCTCTTACAAGAGCTGCGTGTGCTCGTACGCGCTTTCCATCAAGGCTTGTTGGGGGCTCAGGCTTGCAGGTGAGTGCACAAAGTCCCGGTCGCAGTGAGGTGGTCTGTAGCTGAAGACTTTCAGCAAGTTTGGTGGTTGTGAGTCCACCAGTAGCTAGAACTACCGATGAAGCATGGACCTCATAGGTTTTCTCGCCAGCAAAGCATTCTTTGAAGGTAACGATGAAGCCGTTGTGTTGTGGCTTGACTGACGTTACTTCTCGTCCCAGAGCAAACTGAACACCGGCTTTTTGGGCACGTCTGAGCAGCAATGATTGGAC
>JABZHP010000008.1 GCA_015258785.1 Atopobium sp. | reverse complement strand
CCGAGAAAGACCTTGAGGACAAGAAGATTAGCGAGGTGCTTCCTGATTCATTCTGGAACACTAACTTCTGGCTTTATTGGCAGACCATGTTTGCGTTCCAAAGATGGTCCTCTGCTCTTGAGATGAAGCGCTATCTTTGCAGATTCTGTCACCATATTGACGGTCTTCCTGACTTTACTGCGCTGCGTTTTACCAAGTACAACCAGTATGAGAGCATGATTTTGCCGCTGGTTAGGTATCTTGAGAATCACGGCGTAAGCGTTGACTATGGCATGGATGTCAAAAACGTCATCATCAACGACACCAATGGTAAAAAGGTAGCTACTCAGATTGTTTACGAGAAGAACGGCTCACAGCAAACCATTGATCTAACCGAAGACGATTTAGTGTTTATCACCAATGGCTGCTGCACCGATACCTCTTGCTATGGTGATCAAAATACTGCTCCTGACATCAGCAACGTTAGAAATGGCGTAGGGGAGTCCTGGGATCTGTGGAAGAACATTGCCGCTCAAGCCAAGCATGGTGAGTACGGCAATCCCGATAATTTCTGCAGTGACTTTGAGGCAACCAACTGGATGAGCGCCACCATCCAGACAAAAGACGAAGAGATTATCAAGAAGATTATTGGCGTCTGCAAGAGAGATCCAAGAGAAGGTAAGGTCACAACCGGCGGTATTGTAACCGTCAAGGATAGTACCGATAACTGGTATCTCTCGTGGACCATTAACCGTCAGCCACAGTTCAGAGCACAGGACAAGGACACCGTACTTATCTGGGTCTATGCACTGAGCACCAACAAACCTGGTAACTTTGTAAAGAAGGCTATGCGTAACTGCACCGGTGAGGAAGTGTGCCAGGAGTGGCTCTATCACATTGGCGTTCCAACCAAGAAAATTGACGACTGGGCAAAGAATCGTTGCAACACCACTACGTGCTTCATGCCTTACATCAACGCATTCTTCCAGCCAAGAAAGGCTGAGGACAGGCCTCTGGTTGTCCCTGAGGGTTCCGTTAACTTTGCCTTTATTGGACAGTTTGCCGAGACTCCTCGTGACACCATCTTTACTACGGAGTACTCAATCCGTACTGGTATGGAGTCTGTCTACACGTTGATGGATGTTGATAGGGGCGTACCAGAGGTTTGGGGTTCTCAGTACGACATCAGAGAGCTTCTAAGGGCAACCTACTATGCTCTGGATAAGAAAACGCTTGATAAGGCGCCGCTCTCGTTCAAGGAGAAGATGCTCTTAAAGGTAGCTCTCAAGGCCGTCAAGGGCACTGATATTGAGCTACTGCTAAGGAACAGCGGGCTGATCAAGTAGAAGTGCGGAGAAACCCGCAGAGACGCGGAGAAATCCGAAAAGCTCAAAACGATCGACTACACGCGATTAAACACGTGTGAGTAACACATAAGTGGCTGCAGATGACACGTCAAATGCAGCCACTTTTTTGATTCAGATAAACTACTTTGAGATAAGACTATGTGTGCTGGGTTGCATGCTATTCAGGCCTGTAAAAATAGCTAAAACTGCATGAGTAACAAAAATCGAGAAAACAATTTATAATTTGTAGAAGCAAGAAAAAGTACTGGTAAGACATCCAATTTACACCAAAATACAATGGTATTTTGAGGGGACTATAAGATGAATGACTATCTAAAACTTAATAAAGATAGATGGAATAGAGTAAACAATGACTATACCCAGCCATTGACGCATGAAGAATTAGAAGAAGCTAGAAATAATCCAATTTCTGTTGCATTGACGGTTGGAAAAAAGGTTCCAAAAGAATGGTTTGAAAAGGCCAACGGAAAAAAGATATTAGGTTTAGCTTGTGGTGGTGGACAACAGGGTCCCGTTTTTGCTGCAAAAGGTTATGACGTAACCATAATGGATTTTTCTACATCCCAATTACAAAAAGATGAGATGGTTGCTAAAAGAGAAGGCTTAAAAATCAACACCGTTCAAGCCGATATGACAAAAACGTTTCCCTTTGAAGACGAAACTTTTGACATTATTTTTAATCCGGTTTCAAACGTATATATAGAAGATCTAGAAAACATGTATAAAGAAGCCGCTCGCGTGTTGAAAAAGGGTGGCCTGCTAATGGTAGGATTCATGAATCCTTGGACGTACATGTATGACGCTGACGTTGTATGGGACCAACCCGATGAGGAATTACTTTTAAAGTATTCAATTCCTTTTAATTCAAGAGAGCTTGAAGAGCAGGGCAAAATAACCATAGATCCAGAATATGGATATGAATTTAGTCATACCTTAGAAGCTCAGATTAAAGGCCAACTGAAAAATGGTCTTGCGATGATTGATTTTTATGAGTCGAGTGACAAAAGGAATCGATTGTCACAGTATGGAAATGACTATATAGCCACGCTCTGTATCAAGCTTTAATCCTATAAAGTTCTCTTCAGGACAGCCTGGACAACCTCAGAATCAAAGTCTCCCTGAGCCTCTGTAAGCGCCTCTAAGAGCTGAGCTACGCCTTCCTCATATACGCTAGGCAAAAGATACTTCGAGACAGCCTTAGCCTCGTCAGTACCATTTTCCATGCAGCATGAGTGATGAGCAATCTTAAGAAGGTCCAGATCGTTTTCGGAATCGCCGCACACAATAACTTCTTCTGGCGTAAGACCTATAGTCTCAATGAGCTTCTCGAATCCCTGTGCCTTATTCCAGCCACGATAATTGATGTCAAACCAACCAATATAGGGAGAAACCAACTCAACCTCTGGAACTGCACTGGTAACAGCCTCATAGATTTCTTGCGCGCGCTTTTCATCTTGGGGTAAGAGAAGACCTCCCGCATACATAGGGATATCTTTTGGAACGGACTGCGGACCAAGCCCTGGCACAAAAGTGTTAAACGAGGCTGCAAGATGATCTACTACCTCTTGAGTGGTATCAACTATTTTCCAACAAGAGGTAAATAACGTATCTAAAGGCTGCTCAAGTGGACCTTCTTGATAATACGTAAGCAAACAATCATCCATTGGAGAAATAACCTCGTAGATCTTCTCCATCATCTCGTAGGTAAATTGTTTGGTGAAAATGAGCTTGCCATTAAAGTAGAGAATCTTTCCACTAGAAAACACGCCAGTGTCTGTCAGGGAAACGTCAGACTTTAGATAAGAAAGTGCATCATAAACTGGCCTTCCGGTAGAAAGTCCAAACGCAATACCTGCGGCTTTAAGATTATTAATTGCCTGATGAGTTCTTTCTGAAATAGCCGGAGTGTCAGCGGGTTTTAACGTTTGGTCCATATCGGAAAGAACAAGCTTAATCATCAGGGCTCCCAAGATACGTGTGCTAAGTGAGTGTTTTGTTAATTCTACCAGCAAGAGTAGAGAAACGCGTAAAAATTACCGTTATTATTACGTTATTAACTTAAAACTACGAGATTAGTAGAGGTCCATGAATATTTACGACCACTTTGCTCACGAGGATGAATATCCAGAGCTCAACATAGAGGCAATGTCTGAAAGACTTGCAAAGGCGCTGTCGTTTAAGACGGTGTATACCGACGCGGAGACAACCGATTGGTCTCAGTTTGATGCTCTTCAACAGCACATTGTTGATAGCTTCCCGTATGTTATGACCGCAGCCTCTAACGTTGAAGTAGTTGGTCACTCGCTCTTCATTGAGATTCCAGGATCCAATCAAGAGCTTCCTGCATTGATGCTTATTGCTCACCAGGATGTGGTTCCTGTTGTTCTTGGTACAGAAGACGCATGGACGCACGATCCCTTTGGTGGAGATGTCGACGACACGTACATTTGGGGACGTGGTGCGCTTGATATCAAAGACATGCTTATGGGCGAGCTTGAGGCACTTGAGTATCTGCTTTCACAGGGTTTCTCGCCAAGGCGCTCTATCTACCTGGCATTTGGTGAAGACGAGGAGGTCTTGAGCCACGGCGCCACCAGACTTGCCGAGGTGATGGCCTCGCGAGAAATGCGTGCGGCATGTCTATTGGACGAGGGTACCACTACGTTTTTTGACGGCAGCGCGTACGGCGCACCAGAGGCTACCGTGGCCGACATCTGCATCTCGCAAAAGGGCTTCTTGAACGTTAAGCTTACCGCGCCTGGTCACGGCGGACATTCCTCTAATCCGTTTGGTGGAACTTCGCTTGAGCATTTGAGCTGCGCTCTTGCCGCTCTCTCTAAGGCTAAACCTCAACCTGAGCTTAATGACATTGTTAAAGAAACCTTCAAGGTTCTTGCGCCAGAAATCACCGAGGAGCCTTTTGCTTCGCTGGTACATGACGTAGATGCCAATGCAGATAAGATTGCTCTTGCTACAGCTCAGATCAAAGAGCTTTATCCGTTTGTTACCACCACGTACGCTTTCAACATGCTTGAGGGTTCAAGTAGTGCGGCTAACGTTATGCCTGGTAATGTCAGCGCAACTATCAATATTAGGCTGCTTCCTGGTGTAAGCGTTGAAGAAACCGTTGAACACATCAAACAAGTAGTAGCCCAAGTTAACCCTTATATTGAGGTTGAAGCTTTACACTCAACTCCAGCAGGAAGAATTGATTCTCCAACTGGAGCTGGATATCAAGAGCTCAAGGCCATTATGGAGCACTATCATCCAGGTGTTACCTTTGTCCCGTCATTTGTGTGTGGCGGAACCGATTCTGTCCGATATGAGGGAATTTGCGATTCCATTCTGCGTATTTGTCCGTTTAGGCCAACCCCAGAAGATGAGGCAAATGGCGTCCATGGTATTGATGAGCGCATCGAAAAACGCGTTTATACTCAGGGTGTTCGTGTTCTTATTTCCTTTGTTAAACAAATGTGCCAATAATTTGCTATTGCGCAACTTACGTTAAAATAGACACATGTTATGTACTACAAAAGGGGAGTGAAACGTTGCAAACCAGGCAGCAGCTAGCTAATCAAGTAGCATCCCAAATTAAAGAAGCGGCAGACGCCGATGCAGCAAAAGCGCAGGCAGAAGGAACTATTACTGATCCGGTTGGAAGCTCTAATAATCCTTCTAATGCCGTTTTTACCGTTGCAAATGTCATTACGTTTTGCAGGTTAATCCTTACGCTTATCTTTCTTGTGCTCTTCTCAACGGGTGGAAATCGTTGGGTTGCACTGGGCTGTTATGTAACCGCAGCTGTAACCGACTTTCTTGACGGTCAGGTTGCTCGTAGAACTCAGACTGTCAGTTGGCTAGGCAAAATCATGGATCCCATCATGGACCGAGTTCTTCTTATCACAGGTGTTCTTGGCCTCTTGATTATTGGTGAGCTTCCTCTCTGGATCCCACTCTTTGTTATTGGACGAGATGTTTACCTTACTCTTGGCGCTCTTGCGGTTCGCAAATTCCGCAGGCGTCCTATTGATGTTGTCTTTGTTGGTAAAGCAGCAACTGCATTTTTGATGACTGGTTTTAGCCTCTTACTTTTGGGCATCCCAGTTGTATCTGGTCTTGGTCTGGTAAACGTTAATTGGCTTCCAGGACTTAATTCACAGAGTTCTGCTATCGGTATCTTCTTTGTGTATATAGGAATTGTTTTCTCGGCAATTACCGCCATTGTTTATACTGTTGAAGCGGCTAAAATAGTTAAAGATAGTAAAAACACTCAAGCATAAGTTAGGTTGTTTATGACTTTCATTCAGCACAACCATGTATCTTTGCGCCAGCTCTCTCATAAGATGCTGGCTTTTCTTGTAAGCGTGCTACTTGTATTTGTTCTAGCTGCTCCTTTTGCTCCTGCAACTACGGCTCTGGCGGAAAACACCTCTTCTAACAAGTCTTCTGTAACAGATGAGCCACAACTTACCGAGGCAACTACAGCCATTGTCACCGATGCACAAGGAAACGTCCTCTGGAGCAAAAACCCAGATCAAGAGCTTCCTATGGCATCCATCACCAAGGTTATGACTGCAATTGTTGCGCTTGATTCTGGCGTTAATCTTGATGAGCCTTGTGAAATCACAGTTCCAGATCTTGAAGAAGGTTCGCAAGTTGCTGGTTTGACCTCGGACGATACGCCTACACTCAGACAGCTGATCATGATGATGCTGGTGTATTCCGCTAATGATGCAGCTTATAACATTGCTGTCAACGTATCTGGCTCTCAGCAGGCCTTTGTTGATCAAATGAACAAGAAGGCTGCTGAGATTGGCATGACTCACACGCAGTTCCAAAATCCTCACGGCTTAGATGCTGATGGTCACTATTCAACCGCGCGCGATCTTGCCCTGATGGGTCGTTATGCACGCGAGCATTATCCACTTATCGCAAGCGCTGTGCATACCAGGTCATACACTACAACGGTAGGAGGGGAGCAGCGCACGTTCCACTCAACTGATGACCTTATGGACACCTACCGAGGTCTTCTCGGCATTAAAACAGGTGCTGAAGACTCTGGTACTGCCTTCTTGGGCGCTTCAAAGCGCGGAAACATTACGCTCTACACCTGCGTGCTTGGTTGCGAGACTACGCAAGGTCGTTTTGACGATACCGCCATTCTGATGAACTGGGCTTATCGCAATTACAATCGCGTAAGCATCCAGCGAACTGACCAGATTGTGCAGATTCGTACGAGCGAGGACAACTTCTTGCTCTCTGCAGTGGTTAAACCATCAACTTCTACCACGTATATGGCATGGCCTGGCTCTAAAGACTTCACCTACCAGACCTCCATGCTTTCTCCCAACTATCCAGTAGCTAACAACCAGCTGGTTTCTTCAACTGACTGGTCCCAAGATTCCGCGCAGGTAGGCACCACCATTACCCAGGCACATCTTACGCTGTGGACTATTCCGGCCTACAACCTCTTTGACCTGCATTCGGTTGCTCCGTATCTCTTTGGGAGAAACTAATGTCTGAGCAGAAACGCTCTATCCTTCATACCGAGCTTGAGTATCTTGGCGCACAATTCTCAACCTCAACTGAAGGCTTCAACTTAGCCCAATCTTTCTATGGCGAGAAACCCCTTGAGGAAGCTCTGAAAGATTGCGCTCTTATTGACCTGAGTGGTATCGGCTACACACTGGTGAGTGGTACATCAGCTCAAAATTTTGTTGAAGCTGTCTTTGCAGGTAAACAGCTTGAGGTAGGAGAGACTTCATTTGAGTGTGCACTTACGGGAGACGGATCTCTGTCTTCCATCGGTCTTCTCGCGCGATCTGGTCAAAACGAGTACGTGGTACTTGATGCATCTGAGCGCTCTCTTGTTCTAGACGAGTGGCTTTCTATCATTGCATCAGTCGAGCAAAACGGTGTAGCTCCTTATGCAGAAGTGTCTTTAGAAGACGCAACTCCGCTGCTTACTCCGCTTCTTCTTGCTGGTAAAAAGGCCAAGAAGGTCCTTATGGACTACCTGGGAGAACAGAGGCTTCCAGAAGACTCAAAGCTTTGCAATCTTATGCTTGACCAAACAATCCCAGCACTTGTAGCCAATGTTTCAACTAAAAAAGTACCTGCATATCTGGTTATGGTTCCACCAGTCCATACGGTAATTCTTTTTAGAAGCTTGCTTTCTTTTGAAACAGTCCATCCTCTTGGACATAAGCAACTCATTGAAGGCCTTAAAACATATCTTCCATGGTTTTCAGAACTTGCAAGTAACACTAAAGTAGTAGTAGATAAAGATAAACTTGAGGGTTGGGGTTTACTCAGAGCCTCTGATGATTTCATTGGCGCAAGGGGTGATCTTCTATGAAATATGCAATTAATGCAGTAGGTGTTCCTGCTCCTATGGGACCGTACTCTCAGGGTACTACTGCAGGTAGATTGGTATTTGTCACAGGTCAAATTGCGGTCTCTGCAGAAGACCCAAAAGAGCTCATTGACGGAGGAATTGAAGAGCAGACTACTCGTGTTATTCATCTTGCTCAGTCAATTCTGGCAGAGGCAGGATGCACCCTTTCTGATGTTGCTCAGACAACTATCTATCTTGCTGATATCAATGATTTGCCTAAGGTAAACGAGATTTACAGGCAGTACTTTGTTCTTCCTGCACCTGGCAGGGCAGTTGTTGAGGTTTCTGCGTTGCCTCTTGGTGCGCTCATCGAAATGGACTGCATTGCTTGTCGTTAAGCGTTATTATTATCTTGTAACCAAATTAAGGAGAAACCATGTCAACTGACGACATCAAACAGCAGTCACCAGACTCAACAGAGATTTTCCGCATGCCATCAGCTGACGCTACGGTTCCAGACCTTATGGCTCAACAAAAGCCAGCTCACCCTGTCCTTACTATTGTCAAGGGACCACAGACTGGTCAGACTTTTGAGCTCAATTTACCTCAGATTTCTCTTGGTAGAGACCCAAAGAGCAGTGTTTTCTTGAACGACATGACAGTTTCCAGAAATCATGCCACCATTGATCTCTCTAATCTTGCCCTTGGTTATGCAACTATTGAAGACCTTGATTCTCTCAATGGTACCTGGGTTGATGGTGCCATTATTAACAAGGCTACCCTGCGTGATGGCTCAACTATTCAGATTGGCACCTTCCGCATGGTCTTCCATACCAGCAGAGTTTCAGCTTAAGGTTAAAGGATAGCTTTATGGCTGATTCAGGCTTTCTTACCATTGGTAAAGTAGTCAAGAAATTACAGACTCTCTATCCTGACTTGAGTGTTTCTAAAGTCAGATATCTGCAGGATGAAGGTTTGCTTACTCCTACCAGAACTGCTGGTGGCTATCGTCTCTATTCCCAAAAAGACGTTAAGCGACTTGAGACTATTCTGTATCTGCAGAAAAGCCGTTTTATGCCACTCTCAGTTATTAGAGAAGAGCTTGATAGGCAAGATAAAAACCCTGAAGCTGAACAACAGGTCAAAGCTCAGACTGACGAGGCAACTGGAGCTGAGGCTCAGGCTGCACCTGAAGCTCAAAGTTCTTCTCGCCAGGCTCAACCTCAGCTTGATGGAAAGCAAGTGTCTCAGGCAATTCTTGGTGCCACGCATGCTGATGCTATTGTGGTACCTGTAGATGACCCTGAGGTAGTTCAGAAATATCACGCTATTGATCGCATCCCAGAAATTGTGGGATGCTCTGTAGGCTTTGTTCGTCAGCTTTCCGAAGCAGGCGTCATTACTTTAAAGCGCTCTCCACACGGTAGAGACCTTGTGGATGGCAAAGACCTTACGTTGATTCGCCTTTGTAGTGAGCTTCGTCACTTTGGTTTTGAGCCCAAGAACCTGCGTCAATACGTTATGGCTGCAAACCGAGAATCTAGTATGTTTGCCAAGTCGCTTGTCGTATACGCTAAAAAAGGTGGGGGAGTTGAAGTTGACCATACTGACGAGACTCGTCAGAAGTTTATGGCTGCTCTGACCCGCATGTTAGGCCTCACCAATGCGGTTAGAAATGAACTTATCACTAAATTAGTTCGTGAATCTTTTAAGGATATGCATCTAGACGAGTAATCTAGGTATATATAACTATTCATTGATTTTGATATTGAATGTGAGGACATTGTGTCTACGTATGATTATGAGAGTCATATCATTAGCATTCCTGATTATCCAGAGCCAGGCGTTATCTTTAAAGATGTAACTCCACTTTTTAAAGATCCTGAGTGCTTCCACGCAGTTGTTGATGACATTGCAGAGCACTTTGCTGATGCGGGAATCACCAAGGTTATTGGTGCTGAGGCTCGTGGTTTTCTTGTTGGAACCCCTGTAGCCTACAAACTGGGCGCTGGCTTTGTTCCTGCTCGTAAGCCAGGCAAGTTGCCTCGTGAGGTCTACGCACAGGCTTATGACCTTGAGTACGGTACCAGCGAGCTTCAGATTCACACCGATGCTCTTACCCCAGACGACGTTGTTCTTATTGCTGATGACCTGGTTGCTACTGGCGGCACCTGCGTTGCTTGTGCTCAACTTGCCGAGAAGGCCGGTGCAAAAGTAGCTGGCTTTGCATTTGCGCTTGAGCTTTGCTATCTGCACCCAAGGGAGATTATTGGCAAGTGCTTTGATCAAGAGGTCTACACCCTTATTAAGGTTCAATAAGCTAAATCACTTACATCAGACTTACTTTAACCTGACAATTTTGGCTGGCAAGACTACGTGCTTGTCGGCCATTTGTCTTATTTACATAAGCATTTTGTTAATTACAGTAAACTTGTTTGCAATACATAGAATTTCTCCATAATTGCAGGTCAGAGATAAATTTATGCAATGATATTTGCCCGCTCCATGCTATATAACTGCACAAATAGTCTTTTGAATTTGTATTAAATGTCATTTTCGGGGTAAACTATTCAAATACTCGATAGGGTAGCTTCCTGTTTACACGGGTTTCTCGCTAAGAAATCGGCGAGTTGACTTTGATTTTTTATCAAATGAGCTATCCTAGATGGCAAAGCAAAGCAATACGTTGCCCAATTGATTTCGTGCTTTGCGGAAGGAGCTTATATGTCACAGCGCCGATCTTTCACAAGACGAGACGCTCTCTTATTTGCAGGTCTTGGTGTAGCTGCTACGCTGCTTACCCCAGCCAAGCTATTCGCAGACCCACAAAGCGATCTTGAGGCCGCATCTGCCCAGCTAGACTCACTTGGTGCAGCTCTTGCAGAGGCCATGGATAACCTTAACGAGAAAACCTATGCACTTGACGCTACAAACAACAAGATTGGTGAGGTTCAGGAGCAGATTGCAGAAACTACAGACCAGCTCAATAAGCAGCGTCTTGTCCTTTCTGCAGCAATGAAGAGTGCTTATAAGGCAGGCCCACAGGAGACTTTGGACTTCCTCCTTGGAGCATCTAGCCCAGAGGACTTTGTCAGCCGCGTCTACTATATGGACCGTACCAGCAAGCAGGAGGCTGACTCCATCAATACCGTCAAAGCTCTTGGTGACCAACTTCAGGCTCAACAGCTTGAGCTTCAGGCTGAGCAGGAGAACCTTCAGGCTCAGGTCGCTGAGATGAAGACAACTGCAGATGGTCTTCAGAGCCAGGTTGCAGAGGCTAAGGCTTACTATGACTCCCTTGATGCTGAGGTAAAAGCTCAGCTTGCTGCTCAGGAGGCTGCATCAGCTAACAACAACGTTGCTTATGCAATTGAGACTGTTACTCGTGAGACTCCTTCTAATAGCTCAGAGTCTAACGATAGCTCCTCTAACGATTCCAGCTCCAGCTCTTCAAGTTCCAGCTCCTCTAGCTCCTCAAGCTCTTCTAGCTCTAGCAGCTCCAGTAGCAGCTCTAACTCTGGCGGCGGATCATCATACTCCGGCGGTGGCGGTGGCTACCCAGCTGCAGGCGGTGGCGTTGCTACAGCTTATGCCTGCATTGGCTACCCATACGTTTGGGGCGGAGCTTCCCCTGCTACAGGCTTTGACTGCGGCGGCCTGATTTATTACTGCTTCCTCGGCTACCGTGCAGGTACCGCAGGAACCATTGGCCGTGCTATTCGCGCTGCTGGTAACTGGCATGATTCCCTAGACGAGCTCAACTATGGCGATATTGTCTTTACCCGTGCAGGCTATGAGCACGTTGGAATCTACATCGGCGGTGGCCGCATGATTCACGCAGCTAACGAGTCCGTCGGTGTTATCGAGGGTCCTGTTTATGCTTGCTATGGTGGAGGACCATTCTCCGGTTAATCAATAGCCAGGGACACCAGGTGCACTCGCTACGTACAATTTTCTGTACAAACTTTTAACTCACGCACGTAAAGTCGTACAATATCCAAGTACGCTTTACGTGCTTTTTTATTAACCATAGACTGCTAGGGGAGATTGTGGCGTTTCATCTCAAACATAAGACAAACATTATTGAGCGTCACTTTTCTCGTAGATTTCAGGTAGCCCTTATTGGAGAAGGCCTGCTTGTTGGCCTTCTGGGTGGCGGCGTAGTCACGCTGTATCGCCTTTGTCTTTCTTTTGCAGAAGCTCAAATGCGCTCCATTACTCAATCAATCGCAGGCAATTGGCCTTATATGGCTCTCTGGTTTGGTGTTCTGATTATTCTTATGGCGGCCGTTTGTCTACTCATGAAGTTTGAACCCTACACCGCTGGCTCTGGAATCCCTCAGACCAATGCTGAGGTCATGGGATCTGCCGATATGCCTTGGTATCGAGTTCTTCCTGTTAAGTTTATTCAGGGCGTTCTAGTTGCCTTTGGTGGCCTTTCTATGGGTCGAGAAGGCCCAGCAGTCCAGTTAGGCGCTGTTTCTGGTAAAGCGGTCTCAAAATTCCTTAAACGCAAAAGGGGAGAAGAACGTCTTCTGGTAACCTGTGGCGCAGCTGCGGGTATGTCAGCCGCTTTTCATGCCCCTCTCACCGGCACACTTTTTGCTATCGAAGAGATTCAGAAAGAGTTTCATGCTCCACTGATTATCTCGGCAATGACCGCATCAGTAGGCGCTGACTTCCTGGTTTCTAACGTCCTTGGCATGAAGCCTGTCCTTCAGCTTCCATACGTGGCGCCATTACCTCATGTCGACTTTGCATTTGTTCTTATCGTCGGTTTTATCTGTGGTTTATTAGGAGCGCTCCACAATAAGGGAATGTTCTTTGCCCAGGGGCTGTACAAAAAGATAACTAAGTTTGTGCCTTTCTCGAGGCTCATTATTCCATTCATGCTAGCTGGAATTATGGCTTTTATCTGGCCAGATCTTCTTTGTGGCGGCGACGTCATTATCGAGAAAATCAAAGAGCCAGCAACGCTCACTGAACTCATGGTTATAGCGCTTTTACTGGGCAAATACTTCTTTACCACAACATGTTTTGCTGCTGGAACGCCTGGCGGAACTCTCTTTCCAATGGTTGTTATGGGAACACTTGTTGGAACACTGTTTGCCCTGGTAGCAACCCATGTTTTTGGCATACCTATGGCATATGCACCAAATTTTATTGCTATGGGCGTTGCAGGCATTTTTGCCGGAGCAGTTAGGGCGCCCGTCACCGGGGTAGTGCTTATATTTGAGCTCACAGTCTCTCTTGAGGCTCTTATGGCCATGTCAGCAGTTGCAATTGTGTCCTACGTAACCGCAAATATCCTGCGTGTTGACCCATTCTACGAGCATTTACTTGCAGAATTCTTGGCTTCTCAACAAGGGGAGTCTAAACCAACACTTGATTCTGGCGAGAAAATCCTTCATGAGTTCACTATTGGCCAAGGAAGTCCCGTTGAGGGCAAATTGCTCCAAGATATCCCATGGCCCGACAAAGTGAGGGTCGTAACTATTGATCGTGCGGGCTTGGAGATTATTCCAACCGGCCAAACTGAACTGATGGCACTCGACAAGATTCTTGTCATTTTTGATGAAATGTACGAGAGCGATGTCATGATTAAATTAAATGTCATGACCGACTCATCAGTGTAGCGCTCATTGCAAACGCACTAACAACTCAAAGGAGAGGGGCTCAAAATCCTTCTCCTATTTCTCTAATTCATTAGTTTACATAATATCGATTATCAGACTTTTATATACTATTATTTAAATAGTATCAACTGCAATAGTATACAGAGCCTCAATCGCATTATTATTACCCAGAAAATGAGCCTCTGAGAGCCTTTCTAAGCTACGATATTAATTACTTATGAGTAATTACACCTACAGCTCTATAAACTATATTTAATGACATGATAAATTTGATGATTATTCAATTTGATAAGTTGGCGACAATACTGAATCTTTTATTTATAAAATAGCTTTCTTGGTACCTCTCTAAAACTAATTTTTAGGGCTGAACGTATTTTTATAGTTATACATATTGATAAATCATCTTGAAATAACTTAATCACAGAGCTTTATATATTCAATGTATTGATGGCTACAAAATTACACTGTCTCATGCTTCATCGTATGATTTTAACCTTTTACTCCCCTTTTATAAAAAATAAGCAATCTACCTGCATAAATACAATAAATATGCAGGTAGATTAGGTAAAAATCCTTCTATACAGTCAAACGATATATAATAATTGCACATCCAAAAATCACGGTCTTAAGGAAACATACTATGGAAAAACAAGCACTTCTCGCCCAATGGCTTCATGAACAAGAAATTGCTCATATCAAGGGATGGGATTTCTCCCATATTAGGAACAGATATAAAGAAGAGGATGATCTTCCATGGGACTTTGGAAGTATCATCAAATCCTATCTACACGATACTGATTATCTATTAGATATGGAAACGGGTGGTGGAGAATTTCTTTTGTCTTTTCTCACCAATCCTAAACAGACTGCAGCAATTGAAGGTTATGCTCCAAACATCAAACTGTGTGAAGAGAGACTCCTTCCTTTAGGGATAGACTTTAAGGCAGCTGACGGAGGAGATGAGCTTCCGTTTGAAGATGATTACTTTGATCTTGTTACCAACAGACACGGTAAATACAACATACAAGAACTAAAAAGAATTCTTAAAAGTGGGGGTATGTTTCTTACGCAACAGGTTGGCGCTGAGAATGACAGGGACCTAGTAGAGCTTCTACTAGGAGATATCGAGCTTCCCTTTCCTAAAGCTTATTTAAGTATTGCCAGACAAGAATTAATAAATAATGGATTTGACATTATTGAGGAAGCTGAAGCCTATAGGCCAATAGAATTTTATGATGTAGGTGCTCTTGTTTGGTTTGCAAGAATCATTGACTGGGAATTCCCATACTTTGAAGTCAAAAAATACCAAGAGAACCTCTTTAAAGCTCAGAAAATTATTGAGCAAGATGGCGTAATCAAGGGAAAAATTCATCGATACTACTTTGTGGCGAGGAAAAAGTAATATATCAACGCAATTGACACTATGATTCCAATTAGAGACAGTATTGATTTGTTCTTCTCGACGTATTTAGAAGATGGGCTACAAAAAAAGTATCAGGCAACTATAGATTTTCGGAGACAACCATGAGAATTGAACATATCGCATTGTATGTAAACGATATAGAGGGTGCCCGACAGTTTTTTGTAAAGTACTTTGGAGCAACATCTAACGACGGCTATCACAATCTACAAACGGATTTTCGCTCATACTTCCTCTCCTTCGAAAAAGGCGCACGACTTGAAATCATGAACAAACCTAACATGTCGGATCTACCAAAAGAGATAAACCGCACGGGATATGCTCATATCGCGTTTAGCGTAGGAAGCAAAGAAACGGTAGATACCCTCACTGCGGAGTTGAAAGCAGACGGCTATGAAGTCATCAGCGGACCAAGAACAACCGGAGATGGCTATTATGAAAGTTGCATTATTGCCCTTGAAGACAATCAAATTGAAATTACGGTTTAACTAAAAATTTAGTTTCTCAAGGAGTTACATGAAGATTGCTCTTATTAAACCAAGCGAAGAAAATAAATCCAAGCTCATAGAGATGCTTGATGAATGGAAACATGATATCGAGACAAATCATACAAATCCATCTCCAAGACGCATTTTTAGATTTGATCACCATGACTTTACAAACTATCTAGAACAACTAGACGAAAAGGAACCAGTTCCAGCTGGTCGAGTGCCTACAACAACCCTCTTTTGCTATGACTATGATAAAGACATTTTTGTTGGAGCTGTAAATATTCGCCATTGCCTTGATGAAGGACTTCTACATAGTGGTGGACATATTGGTGATGGAATTCGACCAAGTGAGAGAAGAAAAGGCTATGCTACAGCAATGATTGCGCTTGCGCTCAAAGAATGCAAGAAACTTGGCATCGAGCGTGTTCTTATGTGCTGTCGTAAAGATAATATCGGCTCGGCAAAGTCTATTATCAATAACGGTGGCATACTCGAAAACGAAGTTTATGATGAGGATAATGTTCTTACACAAAGATATTGGATTGATCTTTAGTAGTTCTTCTCGCCAAAGAAATAATAAGGGGACCGTAATCGTTTGCGGTCCCCTTTTAGTATCAAAAGTTAAAGCTTCTTATCGAGAAACTCTTAGCCCTCGACATGCTGTCCAAGATAAGATGCAACAGAAGTTGCAGCGATGGCACCGTCTGCTGCTGCAGTAATAATCTGACGCAGTGGCTTCTTATTGAGGTCTCCTGCAGTAAAGAGGCCAGGTGTCTTGGTAGCCATACGCTCGTCAGCAAGGACATATCCCTGCTCATCAAGATCTACAAGGTCTGTTAAAAGCTCAGTTGAAGGCACGCGACCTACCAAGACAAAGACACCAAAGCTACCCTCATCAAAGGTTTCTGTGTGCTCTTCTCCCGTCTGGTTATTGCGGAAGGTGATGGAAGTAAGCAAATCGTTACCATCAACTGCAGTGATGCTGGTCAGATAACGAATCTCTGTCTTAGGATTCTCCTCAAACTGCTTAATTGCAGTTGCGTTAGCTCTTAGGTGATCCTTGCGGACAATAAGAGTTACTTTGTCAGCAAAACGAGCCAGGAACTGAGACTCCTCTACAGCGGTGTTGCCGCCGCCGATAACAAATACCTGCTTACCGCGATAGAACATTCCATCGCAGGTAGCGCAATAAGAAACACCCTTGCCAGTGAATTTCTCTTCGTTGGTAAAGCCAGCATGACGAGGGTTAGCGCCGCCAGAAACAATGACAGCCTTTGCGTGATATGTTCCCTCAGAAGTCTCCAACACAAAGAGGTTAGTCTCTGGATCCTTAACAATAGAAAGGACATTGGCCATAACAATCTCTGCGCCGAGGTCTGTAGCCTGCTTCTGAAGAGTGTCGGTAATAGTGAAGCCATCAGTGTTTGGCATGCCAGGGTAATTCTCAACCTCAGTTGTAGTGATGACCTGGCCACCTACAGCCTGCTTCTCTAAAACAACGGTATCGAGAAGAGCGCGTTTTGCATAAATTGCTGCTGAAAGTCCTGCAGGACCGCCACCAACAATAACAAGGTCTTTAGTAATAACATCTGCCATGATTGGCTCCAATCTTATAAATCGTAACTGGGTTTGTTATACCCTACTGGTGACAATCATTATCAGTTATCTCTTAAAAATAAATTGTACACAATCTATTCACAAATAAAAAAGAGGCGCGCCAAGATCTCCATCTTGAACGCGCCTCCCCTAGTAATTTAAAACTAGTTAGCAATGATGAAGTAAGCAACAAAGGCAAGAGTTGCAACCCACATCAGAGGCTTAACCTTCTTAACGTTACCGGTAACAAGAGCGACGACAACGTAGAAAATGAAGCCAAAGCCAATGCCGTCAGAAATAGAGTAAGTCATTGGAATACCAGCAATAACCATAAATGCTGGGAAGCCCTCGAGAAGATCGTTCCAATCAATCTCGGTAACCTCAGACATCATCAGGAAGCCAACAAGGACCAGTGCGCCGCAGGTAGCTGCAGAGCTGACGATAGAAATAAGAGGTGCAATGAATGCTGCTGCAATAAAGAGCAGACCAGTGAAGATAGAAGAAAGACCAGTACGACCACCATCGGCAGCACCAGATGCAGACTCAATAAAGGTAGTAATGGAAGAAGCACCAAAGAAACCACCTGCAGCTGCAGCAGCAGAGTCAACAATAAGAATCTGCTTGATGTCCTTAACGTTGCCATCCTCAGTGAGGAAGTCACCCTGCTTAGCAATAGCCATAGCAGAACCCATGGTATCGAAGAAGTCGGACATCATCAGAGAGAATGCAAATACAAGAAGAACTGGAGTTGTCAGAGCCTTAACAATACCCATGACACCCGCACCATCGGTCAAGAATGGTGCACCAAAAGTGGAGAAATCAAGACCAGAAACAATGCCAGTAGGGCTTGCGGTAACACCAAGAGGAATACCAGCAAGTACGGCAAGAATGATGCCGATAAGCAGGGAGCCCTTAACACGAGCAGAGTAAAGAACAACTGTTGCAACAATGGAAATTACACCAACGATAAAGGTTGGAGAGAAAATATCACCAAGAGCAACAAGGGTGGATTCATTAGCAACGATAATTCCGCTGTTCTTGAGACCAATCATGGCAATAAAAAGACCTAGGCCAACAGAGATTGCGTGGCGTAGGTTTACAGGAATTGCATCCATAATTGCTTCACGAAGGCCGCAGAGAACTAAAAGAAGAATAGCAATTCCTTCAATGAAGATAACTGCCATTGATGCGTGCCAATCTCCACCAGTAATTGGAGTAAGAGAGAAGGCTACAACAGCGTTTACACCCATACCAGATGCGCAAGCAAGTGGACGGTTAGAGAACAGACCCATCAAAATGGTCATGATGCCGCCACCAAGACAGGTAGCAGTAATAGCTGCCGAAACTGGAACTCCTGCAGCAGCAAGAAGAGCTGGGTTTACTGCAATAATGTATGCCATTGCGAGGAATGTAGTAATTCCAGCCCTAAACTCTTGAGCGGGATTACTGCCACGCTCAGCTACCTTAAAGAACTTCTCCATTAAGCTCTTCCTTCCTAAAGAGGCTTTTCCTTTATGCAAGCGCTGAAGCGCTTATCACCAAAATAAAAAATTATTGAACGCCGCTTGAACCAAAACCGCCTGTACCGCGATCAGTCTGATCAAGCTCATCAACTTCAACAAGCTGTACAACAGGGACCTGTTGAATCACAAGCTGCGCAATACGCTCACCGCGCTCAATATGAATAGTTTCTTTGCTATCAAGGTTAATGGCACAAACCTTAAGCTCACCGCGATAATGAGCATCAATAAGGCCTGGAGTATTTGCCATAGAAAGGCCCTTTTTAAGGGCAAGACCGCTTCTAGGCTGAACAAATCCTGCATATCCATCAGGAATTGCAATAGCTAAACCAGTAGAAATAAGTTTACGCTCAAAAGGAGCAAGATCAACATCTTCAGCACTTCTAAGATCTAATCCAGCATCTCCGGTATATGCGTATGAAGGAAGTTCAACCGTAGGATCAAGGCGTTTAATAGGTAGCTGGATGTCAAAATTGCTCATTAATTCAGGCTCCTTAATTCTGCGCTAAATTCATCAACGTCTTTAAAGTCTCTATAGACAGAAGCAAACCTAATGTATGCAACTTTATCAAGCATAACCAGGTTTTTAAGCACAATGCTTCCAAGATCTTCAGATTTAATCTCGTATTGACCTTTGTCTCTAATCTGAGACTCAATTCCATCAATAAAATGGTCAAGAGAAGCAACAGAGATATCTCTCTTTACTGTTGCAGCAACAAGGCCTCTCATGAGCTTCTGTCTATCAAAAGGCTCCTTGTGACCGTCTTTCTTCACAACGGTGATAGGAATCTCTTCTAAGCGCTCATAGGTTGTAAAACGAAACTTACAGGACATGCACTCGCGACGCCTTCTAATAGCATCGTTATTCTCAGATGAACGAGAATCAATAACCTTTGACTCTTCGTGACCGCATTTTGGACAACGCATGGAATCCCCTTTTTTCGTATAAAAGGAAGATACCATTTTACGCAGGTATTGACTGCTATCAACACAGAATTCTGAGAGAAATTTACATAAATATTTACTATTTAGATACAGAAGGAATCTCTAAGGTTTGTCCAGCTCTTAAAAGAGAAGAATCGAGATTATTTCTTTCTCTAATCCAACTTACTTGCTGCTCTGTGGAGACGCCCTCAATTGGATTGCTCTCTGCAATTGACCACAACGTATCATTGCTATGAACGGTAATTGTTTGTGAAGCGCTATCCATTACAGATGTAGCAAATGAATTAAGGGCAGTTGTGCGAAGGAAGGAAACCGCAAACATCAGAATAAATGATGCGGTAACAATAAGACCTGCAATAAAAGCCTCTTTGTTGGTCAGCGTCTTTACGTAAGAGACTTCCTCACGCTGAGGTGCAACGGAACCCTTCTTTGCGCCGCCTTCAATAACCTTGAATGCAGGCTTATAAGAAGCAAGTGCTGAAGTGCCATTAACCTGATACATCTTTGACTGATACATACGCCTCATATCATTTCCTTCCGTAATAGTTTTTACGGAACTAGTTATATCTAATACACCGGACAAAAAGTCATGTCCGAACGTTTGTACTAATAATATGTAGTACATTTGTTCGTGTCAATAAAAAAATAGAACATTCGTTTGATTAATTTTTAGAACACGTGTATTATTACTAAAAAGAAAAAGGAGGCTCATATGCCAAAGGGCAAACTCAGCAAGCGTCAGGCAGCAATTTATGAATACATCTGTTCATACACAGATCAACACGGCTATCCCCCTTCAGTAAGAGAGATTGGTGCTGCTGTTAATCTTGCGTCTCCTTCAACTGTCCATATGCATCTAAAGGTCCTGGAGCAGTTTGGCCTTATTGATAGAGACCCAAAGAAGCCTCGTACTATGAAGATTGTTCCCCAGGCTTCAAACACTTCTGACGCAGCAAAGCTTGCTCCCGTTACTCAAGACGTAGCTAATAATGTCATTAGTCTTCCTCTTGTAGGACGTGTTGCTGCAGGCACACCTATTCTTGCTGAGCAAAACGTTGAGGAATCTCTATCTCTTCCAACAAGCATTGTTGGAGATTCAAGCTCTTTCATTCTTCGCGTACGTGGAGAATCAATGATTAACGCTGGTATTTTTGATGGCGATTATATTGTTGTAAAAGAGCAGCAAGATGCCCATGACGGAGAAATCGTTGTTGCTCTCATTGATGACTCTGCAACTGTTAAGACATTCTATAGAGAAAATGATCGTATTCGTCTTCAGCCAGAAAACGATTTTATGGAGCCAATCTACGTACAGAATCCTGTTATTTTAGGTAGGGTTACTGCACTTATTAGATCAATCTCTTAGTCATATTATGGGTGCTGAGTTAAGACAAACCAAAGGGAGAATAACGTTTTTTGACACTATACGAGGTATCTCGGTAGTTTCAATGATTCTGTTTCACTTTACCTATGATTTGTTCTTTATTTCGCACGTTAAGCTTACGTGGTTTACACCTCTGCTTATGCAAATCTGGATACCATCAATCTCATATCCTTTTATTTTTATTGCTGGTTGTATGTGCGCCTTCTCTAAAGATTCTTTTAAACGTACAGGAGTTTATGGCCTTGTAGCCTTTGCGATATTTGCCGCAACTACCTTTGCAAAAGTTGATACTCCCATTACGTTTGGAATCTTCTTTTGTATGGCCTCATGCACCTTGGTAGAAGCTCTTATTTCACGTTTCGCTATTCCACCAAAAGGATATGCAGCAGCAGTTCTTTTGCTTTTAATTTTTGTTGTTTGCATTCCAATTTATACAGGACATATTGGTATAGGCAACATGGTTTTCTCGTTACCTAAAGAGTTATACCAAACACCATATTTGGCCTGGGCTGGATTTCCTTCTCCATCTTTTTCATCAGGAGATTACTACCCGTTACTCCCCTATTTGTTCTTGTATTTAAGTGGTGCTGCTTTTAACAGACAGCTTAAAGAAGCTGGATATCCCAACTGGATGAAAAGGTTCTCTCTTCCCCTCATAACAGAGATGGGAAGACATTCACTTCTCATTTACCTTTTGCATCAACCAATTTTGCTGCTTATTGCCTTATTCGTCAGTCAGAATATCGTCTTCTGACACCACATACGGCTCTAAAAGTGCCTGCATATACGTGTCGGCTTTAACTGACAGTAAAAGACCTTCAGCAACATATTGCTCGTGCAAAAGCTGACACCTCTCGTGAACAGACTTAACAAGAGCACCTTTGTTGAACGGAATAAGTGCACTAACCACCTTGTCGCCGGCGCTAGCTATTTCTTGAATCTTGTGAAGAAGGCCGTTAATGCCCATACCTTCCTGAGCAGAAATAAATACAGCATCTGGATAGAGTGCTCTGAGCATTTGAAGCTCTTGGTCATCAAGTAGGTCTACCTTGTTTAATACAAGAATCTGATCACTTTTATCGGCCTCGATGTCTTTCAAAATACTACGAACAACTGCTATTTCTTTAGAAAGATTCTTATCAGTTGCATCTGCAACTAGCAGAAGAAGATCTGCTTCTTGAGCCTCTACCAAGGTAGATTTAAAAGACTCAATCAGATTAGTTGGGAGCTTTTGAATAAATCCAACAGTATCCGTAAGAACAATCTTTCTGCCTTCATCAAGAGAAAGTGCTCTGGTAGTTGGATCAAGAGTTGCAAAGAGTTCATCTTTTGCATATACATCCGCGCCTGTGAGTTGATTCAGAAGTGTTGACTTACCAGCATTGGTATAACCAACAAGAGAGACACTAAACGTTCCAGAATTCCACCTGGACTTTGACTGAACTTCTCGCCTTTGGCTGAGCTGCTTGAGTTCATTTTTTAAAGTTGAAATGCGCTTTCTAATAAGACGACGGTCAACCTCAAGCTGGCTTTCACCCTGGCCAAATCGGCTACCAATGCCACCACGAGTTTGCTCGCCTACCAGGTGACTCCACATACCACGAAGCCTTGGAAGTACGTACTGAAGCTGTGCAAGCTGTACCTGAAGTCGTCCTTCTTTGGTGCGTGCGTGGATACCAAAAATATCAAGAATCAGCGCTGTTCGGTCAATGACTTTAACCGGCTCGCCAAGTAATTTTTCTAAATTAGATTGCTGAGAAGGCGTGAGCTCATCATCAAAGATGACAACGTCAGTATTGGTGTTTCTTACCAGGGAGACAAGCTCTTCAGTTTTACCCTTGCCAATGAAAGTCTTAGGAATAGGTGCATCAAGTTTTTGCGTAAGACGCATAAAGACTTCAGCGCCGTCAGTTTGCGTCAGACGCTCAAGCTCGTCCATTGATTCTTCAAGCGACCAATCGCTTTTACCGCAATCAACGCCTACAAGAATTGCTCGTTCAACTTTTGGAGCAGTTGAAAATGGAACAAAACGACCCATAAACTCCCCATCTAAGACAAGGTAAATACGTTAGTTTTTGATGTGTCCTACTGGCATTGTACGTCAGCATACTGGGCAAGAATCAGCTCGAGTGCATCCTTGGCTGTGAGTTGATCCATATCAAGCCACCTGACTCGACCATCTCGTTTAAGCCAAGAAATCTGTCGCTTTGCATACTGTCTGGTGTGCTGTTTAATAAGCTCACGCGTTTGTTCAAGCGACTGTTCACCAGCAAAATATGCAAAGAACTCTTTGTAGCCAATTGCCTGGCCAGCCGTGCAATTTTCAGAGAGACCGGACTCAATAAGCGCTTGAACCTCTTCAACAAGTCCTTGCTCAAACATAAGGTCAACTCGGAGGTTTATTCTCTCATACAGACGCTGACGGTCCATTGAAAGACCCCATATCTGGGCGTCAAAGTACGGCGTGTGAGCCTTTAAGCCCTCATGATGAGAAGCATACGACTTGCCCTCCTCCAAGAGCTCTAAAGCCCTTACAACGCGTCGTACGTTATTTGGATGGATAAGTTCTGCACTTGCTGCATCTTTAGTGGCGAGAAATTCATGCAGGCCCTCAGCACCAAGCTCTTCTGCAAGCTTTTCATAACGAGTACGTACAGGAGACTCGATTGAGCCTGAAGGAAACTCCATCTGGTCGATAATCGAATCAAGATAAAGACCGGTTCCGCCGCAGAATACAGGTGTTTTACCAGCATTAATAAGCTTATGAGCTTCTTCACGGGCTGCCACTTGAAACATCTGGACAGAATATTCTTCTGAAATGTTGGCACAATCTACCATGAGAAGAGGAACTTCTCGCTCCTCAAAAGGAGTTTTAGCAGTGCCAATATCCATGCCACGATAGACCTGCATTGCGTCAACAGAAATGACAGAGGTCTCAAGCTTCTTGGCAACAAGCTCGGACAATGAGCTTTTGCCCGAAGCCGTAGGACCTACAATACAGATTACCGAGCCATGAGAGCTCATCGCGGATCAGACTCCATAGTTCCGCGCAGATACCAGGTACGAGCCTCATCAATATGAACATCAACAATTTTGCCGATAAGGTCTTCTGGCGTATAACCCTCTGGCAAATTGAAGTGAACTGTTTGGTTCTTCTCGCTATGTCCCACCATAACGGTATCATCACGCTTGGAAGTTCCCTCAACAAGAACTGCCTGTGTAGTATTGAGATCTACCTGGTTAGCGTCATGCGCCTGCTGAGCCACAAGCTCTGCAAGCCTATCAAAGCGCTCCTGGATGACCTCGTGAGGCGTGTTGTCTTCGTATTTTGCCGCAGGAGTGCCTGGACGCTTAGAGTAAATGAAGGTATATGCGGAAGAATAGCCAGCTTCTTTGACCAAAGAAAGCGTATCCTCAAAGTCTTCCTCAGTCTCTCCTGGGAAGCCAACGATAATATCAGTTGAAAGCGCCAGTCCTGGAATAGCTGTACGCAGGCGAGAAACCACGTCTAAGTACTCTTCTCGTGTATAACTGCGGTTCATCTTCTTGAGAACGCGTGTGGATCCGCTTTGAACCGCAAGATGAAGGTGAGGCATGACAGCTGGGGTTTCTTTCATAGCTGCAATAGTCTCATCAGTAAGATCTTTTGGATTTGACGAGGTAAAACGAATGCGCTCTACGCCTGTCTGACCAACCGCGCGCAAAAGCTCCGCAAAACGAGGCTTGCCGTAAAGGTCGCGGCCATACGAGTTAACGTTTTGACCAAGAAGGGTAATCTCACGAACGCCATCTGCGACAAGACGCTCGCACTCACCAATAACAGCTTCAAAAGTACGACTGCGCTCACGACCGCGAACGTAAGGAACAATACAGTACGTGCAGAAATTATTGCAGCCAGTCATGATAGGCACCCAAGCGTGATACTGCTGAGCACGATTACTTGGCAGGTCTGTGGAGAAGCCCTTACCCTCCTCAGAGGTGTCTACAGCAACACGGTCATTCTCGCCCCTAAATGCGCTGGTGAGAAGTGCTGGCAGGCTTGCAAGAGCGCTGGTACCAAACACAACGTCAACGGCTGGAACCTTTTCACGGAGCTTCTCGCCATCGCGCTGCGCAATACAGCCGCCAATAGCAACAACGCGCTTGCCTGATGGAGGCGTTGGAGCACTGACCATGGCAGAAGCCTGACCGTAGAGGCGCTGATCAGCGTTCTCACGAACACTACAGGTCATAAAGATGACAATATCTGCGTCATCGGTATCTGAAACCTCATTGCAGCCACAAGCCTCAAGCAGACCAGAGACTCGCTCTGTATCGTGCAGATTCATCTGGCAGCCAAAAGTTTTGATGTGATATGTTTTTCCTACGAGCTCGGAATTTTCAATCATGCTTAAAGTACCTCGTTATACTCAGTGGAACTAACAGCTGGAGTCTGCGTATCAGGGGCAGACAGTGTGTGGACATAAATGGCAATTTTAATTGCAGTTCTACTCTCCCCTGCAATTTCGATATCAGAAAATGTTGGAGCACAGGTGATATCCAGACCGCAAGGAATCAAGAAGCCACGCGCAATAGCAATAGCTTTGATGCCCTGGTTGACTGCACCAGCACCAATGCACTGGAGCATAACAGGTTCATTATCTTTAACCAGGCCCGCAATAGCTCCTGCTACAGAAGCTGGTGAAGACTTACTTGAAACTTTAAGCAAACCCATGAGTGCTCCAATTATTGTGCGTTTGTTCTACTCTTGCGACTCAATATCAAAAGTCACAACAATTTTGTTTTTACTTACACGAACACGAGGCTCAGCCGTCAAAGAAACATAGTATTTCTCGGATAACTCAGCAAAACCCTGTTCCATTTTTCGAGAAAAACTACTGATGTCAGCTTTACTCATTTTGAGACCTCTGTGATCTTTCATCAGGTCAACTTCGCGAGAAACCTCATCAGACTCAGCAGAATGGCTAACCTGCGCATACACACTACGCAAAGGTTTAATCTGCTCAGCAATAATTCTATGAGCGGTTCTATCTGACATTGAAAGACCCAAAGTCTTACAGACTTCAGATAGCTCTGTTGCGTCTGCCGCTGCTCTAAAGCGCTCGAGAACAGGAACGTTTTCAAAGCCTTCAACAAACAGCAGGTCAGCAATATCAAGCGTCTGCGCAATTCTGCGACGAGCGGTGGCTGCAATCTCTGCAGCAGAGCCCAGCATTACCTCACACGAGCCTTTAACCTCAAGCGCAAAGTCACAGCAGGTACGAATAATGTTATGAGGACCTTTAACGGTTGTTTTGAGTCCGTCCTCATTCAAACCGCAGGTTGGCCAAGTAGACTGATCTACTCGCTCGGAAATTTTAGTAGTGTCTACCACAATCTGTATAACAGAACCAAGTCCCGGAGCAGAAGCCACAACCTGAGCTGATTCACAGTTTTCTTTGATGGAATAGAGAGCCATGCCTCGTCCATGAATTCCCCAACGGTCCATATGCATGCTCTCAAGCTTTGAAGTTACACGAGCTTCAAAGATTTTCTCCTGCATGTCTTTTGGAATGCCCTGACCATCATCAAGTATGGTGATAGTTCTAAGCGTACCTTCTTTTGATGTTGCAACATAAATGTGACGGGCGCCAGCATCGCGAGAATTACGTAAGAGCTCGATAACGATATCTTCTACCGAACGAATATCGTGCTTTGCCTGTCTACGCTCTGCCTCTGCTACGCGTAAACGAACGTACCCCGCGCCGAGGGATTCCTCGACACGGAGCGCGCGTTCACCTCCCATGGAGGCGACAAAACCTGTTAAGTCAGTAGAGGTGGCTGCCATAAATTACTTAGCAACATCCACAGCACGAGACTCGCGAATAACAACAACGCGAACCTGTCCTGGATATTCCATCTCATCCTCAATCTGCTTAGCAATATCGTGAGCAAGAACAGTTGCCTCGGAATCGCTAATCATCTGAGGCTCAACCATTACATGAAGCTCACGGCCAGCCTGCATTGCATACGTACGCTCAACACCCTCGTGCGCATTGGAGATAGCCTCAAGCTTCTCAAGGCGCTTGATGTAGTTCTCAGCGGACTCACGACGAGCACCAGGACGTGCAGCAGAAATAGCATCTGAGGCCATAACAAGCATGTCAAGCACGGTGTTTGGCTCAATATCTGCGTGGTGAGCTTCAATAGCGTGAACAATCTCAGGACGCTCGCCATGACGACGAGCAAGATCTGCACCAATTACAGCGTGTGGACCCTCAACCTCGTGGTCAATTGCCTTACCAAGGTCATGGAGCAGACCAGCACGCTTAGCTGGAGCGGGCTCAAGACCAAGCTCTTCAGCCATAATGCCGCAAAGTACTGCAACCTGGACAGAGTGAGCAAGAACGTTCTGACCATAAGAAGTACGGTAGCGAAGCTTACCAAGAGTCTTTACAATCTCTGGATGAAGATCGTGAATACCACAATCAAATGCAGCCTGTTCGCCAGCCTCAAGAACACGCTCGTTAACAAGAGCCTCAGCCTTCTTGTAGAGCTCCTCAATACGTGCTGGATGAATACGACCGTCTGCAATGAGGTTCTCAAGTGCAACACGAGCGGTCTCACGGCGGACTGGATCAAAACTTGAAAGAACTACAGTCTCTGGAGTGTCATCAATAACAAGAGAAACACCAGATACCTGCTCGAAGGTACGAATGTTTCTACCCTCACGTCCAATAATCCTACCCTTTAGATCATCAGATGGGATATGGACGGAAGTTACTGTAATCTCAGAAGCCTGATCTGCAGCGACACGCTGAATAGCGGTAGAAATAATCTCACGTGCAGTTTTATCTGCTTGTGCACGAACGCGCTGCTCAGACTCACGAAGAATCATAGCCTCATCGCGAACACTTTCAGAACGAACACGAGATAAAAGCTCATCATGAGCCTCATCTTTTGTAAGAGCTGCAATGCGCTCAAGCTCTTGAGACTGCTGAGAAACAAGAGAATCCAAATCGTTCTTACGACGATCAAGCTGACCCTGAAGACTGGAGAGCTGATGCTCACGCTTCTCTAGTGCATCAGTACGGTGATCAAGGGACTCTTCACGCTGAAGAATACGATTCTCCATGCTACGAAGCTCACTCTTACGTTTTTTCTCATCTGACTCTGCTGCTTGCTTAAGCTGAAGAACTTCTTCTTTAGCCTCAAGAACAGCTTCTTTTTTAACTGTTTCTGCCTGGCGAGCTGCTTCAGAAGCAATACGATCTGCATTAGTCTGAGCATCTTTTAACTGCTGTTCTGCAGTTTTAATCTTTGAATTACTAATGTTAGAGAGTACGCCGTATGCAAGGCCTACTCCTACAAGAAGGCAAACAATGCCTACTGCTGCTAATTCCATACCTACTCCTCAAATGGCGATTACAAAAGTGTTCAGGAGACTTTAGACACAACAGTATCTAAAGAACCCGCCATGAGCAGGGTTCATTGGCTGGTCATGCCACATGCAGAGATAGATCAAATGTATGAGATACCTACTGTATACGTGACGCTGGTTGCCCAGCGGAAATGAGCCTATTCACGGCATATTTATCGTATAGAGCATTGTAACTTTTGTCAATAAATAGCAGGTAGGAAAAGTAAAGTACATCAATACAACAGACTTATAACCTAAGCAAATATAATCATTCAGATGTGGCGTTTTCATCCAAAATCTTTTTAGTAACAGATGATGCTATAGAAAATGAATATCCCTTTGTGGCAAGAAACCTGACAAGCTTCTCATAATCATTTTTTCCCGACAGGTGCTTTCTCTGGGCCAAAGAATACGCAACTTCAAATTCATCCACATCAGAAAAATAAGCGTCAGGCCATCCAGGGAGTGTCTCAACTTCAATCCCTTTTTTAGAAATTTCAGTTTTAATTTTAAGAGGACCCCAGCCTTGTGAAATTTTAGAACGTATATAGACGTCTGCAAAACGACTGTCATTAATCAAACCAACTTCAACAGCCCTCTGCACTGCAGGGTCTCTTACATTCTTTTGATAGCCATCAAGCATGAGCTTTTTTTGAAGCTCAGCTGTAGAGTAGTCCCTTTTTACAATCAAAGCCTCAATACGAGCTTTAATACACTGCGTTGAAATCTCTTTTAGCTCATACAGAAATTCATTGCGAGAAGAAGGCGTAAAAACACCGTCTTTCTCTTTACTTAAAAGAGCTCGAGCTACTGTTGGAGGGACAAAGAATTCCTCCGTCCCTCCAACTTCAGTTTCTAAAAGTATCTTCGCTTTAGGCTTTGCCTGACCTAGAACTGCCTGTTTCTTTTTTGGAAGTTCAATCGACCAAGAAATTTCTGACATTATTCAGCAGAATCTTCCGTTGCAACCGGAGTGCCAACTTCAGAATCTTCATCAAATACAAGGCCACAAGCAACTCGTACCTTGTGATCAATCTCTTCCATGAGATCTGGATTGGCAGTAAGGAAAGATTTAGCTGCTTCTCTACCCTGGCCAAGACGCTCGCCCTCATAGGTGAACCAAGCTCCAGACTTGTTGACAATCTCAAAATCAACAGCCATATCAAGAATGGAGCCCTCTTTGGAGATGCCTTGACCGTACATAATGTCAAACTCAGCAACCTTAAAAGGCGGAGCAACCTTGTTCTTTACAACCTTAACGCGAACACGGTTACCAACGTTTTCTCCGTTAACCTTAATGCTGTCAACACGGCGAATATCCATACGGACAGTAGAGAAGAACTTAAGAGCCCTACCACCAGAAGTGGTCTCTGGGCTTCCAAACATAACGCCAATCTTCTCTCTCAGTTGGTTAATGAAAATACAAAGCGTATTAGACTTTGAAAGAGAGCCGGCTAACTTACGGAGAGCTTGACTCATGAGACGAGCCTGAAGACCAACGCTAGAATCGCCGATTTCTCCCTCAATCTCTGCACGAGGAACAAGAGCAGCAACAGAGTCTACAACTACAACATCAATGGCGCCTGAGCGAACAAGCATGTCACAAATTTCTAGAGCCTGCTCACCAGTATCTGGCTGAGAAATTAAAACATCGTCAATATCAACGCCAATACGAGCCGCATAACCTGGGTCTAGTGCGTGCTCTGCGTCAATAAAGGCAACAACACCACCTAGCGCCTGAGCTTCTGCAAGAATTTCTAGTGAAAGTGTTGTCTTACCAGAGGACTCTGGGCCATAAATCTCTACGATACGGCCGCGAGGAACGCCGCCAATACCCAATGCTGCATCAAGAGCAAGTGAGCCAGTTGGAATAGCTTGAATATCAAAGGCAGGACCACCCTCACCTAAACGCATAATAGCGCCTGCACCAAATTTCTTCTCAATCTCTGCAGTGGTTGAAGAGATAACCTCATCTCTCTCATCACCAGTAGTACGAGCTTTAATCTCTTTTGAAACTGACTTTTTAGCCATTGGTACTCCTTGTTCTTTTTGTTACTAGAATAATATAAGAACAGACGTTCTATGTCAACGTCAAACATATACTCTATAGAGGGAATTTGTCTGAATTCTTTCCTCTATTTTTCCGCTCTTGAACAGCTTATTTTTTCTTAATTGCAAATTTGGCTGTATAAGTCCTGCATAGTCGCAGAAAATAAGAAGCTCAAAACAAACTAGTTTTGAGCTTCCCTATTAAAATCGGGTTTTAAGCCTTCACAATAGCTTCATGAATTAATTGTAAAGCCTGCAAAACAGCAGCTTCTCGCACCTGTTCCCTATTACCAGAAAAATGTTTGCAGACTGTATGGGTAAAGTTTTTGCTGTTAATACCAAACCAAACTGTTCCAACTGGTTTACCAGGCTCTTCTCCTGTTGGGCCAGCTATTCCTGTAACGGAAACTGCAATATCTGATCCAATAACGTCTCTAACGCCTGAAGCCATTTGAGCTGCGCAGGGCTCAGAAACAGCACCAAGGGACGGTTCATCAAAAATGTCTTTTGAAACGCCTAATACCTTTTGTTTAATCTCAACGGTATAGCTTACAACAGAGCCCTTAAGTACGCTTGATGATCCAGAGATGGCTGTAAGAGCGCCTGCAACAAGTCCTCCCGTACAAGACTCGGCAGAAGCTACGGTAAGACCAGTCGTAAGAGCCTCTGAAATAACCTGTTGAGCTTCTGAAAGAACTTCAGATGAAAACATTTGAATCACAACTTTTCATTAAGCACAAAACCGTTTGACCTGCACATAAGCTTATCTTATACAAATATGGCGCCTCAGAGAGACGCCATCTTGTTAAACTTCAGCAATGTATTGCCAAGACTTTACAAAGTAGTCAATTCCTGACCAGGCTGTAAGAACTACTGCAACCCACATAGATACGTTAAAGATAAAGAGCAAAACGTCCTGAATCATTCCACCAGGAATACTAGGCAAGAAGAGTAAACCGCAGATAGCAACCATAGTTGTTGCGGTCTTCCACTTACCCAAGTCAGAAGCTGCAATAACAACTCCCTTTGAAGCAACAACCATCCTAAGGCCCGATACCAAAAACTCACGTGCAACAATCACTAAGAGCACCCAAGGAGAAACCATATGCCACTCTAGAAGTACAAAAAGAGCTACAACAACAGCGAGTTTATCGGCAATTGGATCTAAGAACTTGCCAAAGGTAGTAACTTCATTTCTACTACGGGCAAGGTAGCCATCAAGCTTATCGGTCAAAGAAATGACAACATAGCCGATAAAAACAAAAAAAGCTCCAAGTTTAAAACCAGGTGTTGCCAGAGAATCTGCCAGAGATACACCTAAAAGCTGCGCCAAGAGAAGCCAAAAGGGCACTAAGGCCACACGAGCACAGGTAACAATATTTGCAGGTGTCCAAATTGTCTTTGATGACATGACCTATCCCCAACTAAACGGTTTTCTCGCCAGACTGCGTGTCTGTAGTGTCTACAATCTCGCCAATCATTTCATAGCAGAATGAATCTACCAGGTCACAAAGGACAATATCTCCGACTGCGGCCTCTCCCTCTGCAATGTGAACAGCGCCATCACAGTCTGGAGCCTGGAACCACGTATGGCCGATAAGCTCAGTGCCCTCGTCGGATTCTTCAATTCCGTCGATAATGACCTCACAGCGCTCGCCAACGTGACGAGCGGTGGCTGCAAAACCGAGCTGTTCAACAAGGTCAAGCAGTCGCTGAGTGCGCTCAATCTTTACCTCATCTGGAACCTGATCAGACATCTTTGCACCAAGAGTTCCCTCTTCTGGTGAATAGGTAAAGACGGATGTGTAATCAAACTCCTGCTCCTGAATGAAGTCGTAGAGCTCATCTGATTCATCATCAGTCTCACCTGGGAAGCCACACATTCCCGTGGTACGGAGAACCATACCAGGAATCTCAGTTCTGAGGCGATCAAAAAGCTCGCGAAGCTCCTGTGTAGAGCCAGAACGACCCATACGCTTAAGAATGCGCTCGTTGCAGTGCTGAATTGGAATATCAATGTAAGGTAAAACCTCAGGTGTATCGCGAATGGTGCTGATGAGTTCATCGGTCATACCTTCTGGCTGCAGATACAAAACGCGAATCCATCCCTTATAAGGACGGACTACCTCAGCAACCTGCTGCATAAGCTTAGCAAGCGTTGGCGTCTGGCCATCTGCAGTATCAGGCATATCCGAGCCCCAGATACCGGTGTCCTGGCCAATCAGAATGACCTCACAAACACCACCTTCCATCAGCTCATGTACCTCTTGAAGAATCTCTTCAGCGGGCCTTGAGTGATAGTGACCACGAATGTACGGAATGGCGCAGAAAGCGCAGAATCTATCACAGCCCTCGGAAATCTTTACAAATGCACTGGCGCCATCAATGGTGCGCAGCATTCCATGGGCCGCAACAATAGACTGCGTAGGCTCAGGGATATTTAGAACATCTGCAACAACGCTAACAATGCCATCTTCTTGATCTGCCGGAACAAACGCAGCAACTTCAGGAAGCTGCTCGTTAAGCTCTGCACCGTACCTGGAAGGGACGCAGCCACACATAATAATGGGCAGCTTGCGCACTCCCTCGGAAGCTCCTTCAGCAATCTCAAGCGTAGTCTCAATAGACTCCTCTGTTGCTGAGGCCAAGAACGAGCAGGTGTTGATAATTGCAACGTCTGCTGAGTCTGGATCTGCAACTTCACCAAAACCAGAGGCCAAAAGACGCGCACGCATGCGATCTGTATCAACCTCGTTTTTAGCGCATCCTAACGTGATGTATAGGACGTTGTAGCCCCTATCGATAGTTGTTGAACTGGAGGGGCTGGCCATAGTCTTTCTCCTTAAGGCTTGCAATCACAGACTGAAGAACATCGCGAGAAGCGCTAGAAACACGCAGCTTATCGCCCTCAACGGTTGCCTTAGCCTTAACTTTCATATCACGAATATCTTTAGCAATCTTCTTGGCAGTTTCCTGATCAATTCCAGAAACAATTGAGCCAATCTGACGCACGGTAGAGCCTGCTGCAGGAATGGGGTCTCCCCAACGAATAGCAGTAAGATCAATTCCGCGCTTTACCAGCTTGGAGCCAAGAACATCCCTCACCTGAGATGCAACAAAATCTGCAGGAGCCTCAATAGTGAACTTACCCTCTTTCTTAGAAAGCTCAAGTGTTGCACCAGAATCCTTAAGATCGTAGCGCTGAGTTAGCTCACGAGCTGCCTGCTGAAATGCATTATCAACTTCCATCATGTCTACTTCAGACACAACGTCAAAGCTTGATTCTTTAGCCATTTCCCCTCCGTATATTCAGGGCGAGAAGAACTTCTCGCCCCATGGCGTTTAGTTATTGCTTGTATTGCTGTTGGAATTCTGGTTGTTAGTGGTGCCAGAAGTTCCACCGGTAGTACTTGTTGACGTGCTGTTTGTTTGAGTTCCGGAAGCATTTGCTGCAGTACCGTCAGCAGGCTTAGTGCCCTGAATGGTCAAGGTACCAATACCAGAAGCATTTGCGTCAAATGGCTTAGCAGTACCATTAACGGTAACCGCAACAGCACCAGGTGTACCTGCAAGAACGTTCATGGAATCAGTGACGGTGTATGTCTGAGACCATGGACCAGTGATTGCATCAGCCTCGACACTCTTACCATCAACAGTAATCTCAACCCAACTGGTCTGACCGTCTGCAACAGTAACCACTACGGTAGTCTGCTTAGGAGTCTCTTCCTTCTTTGGCTCAGTTGTAGTGGTGCTCTTAGAAGCATCAGTTGAATCCTTCTTAGAAGTGTCCGTGTTGCTATTTGTAGTAGTGGAATTCTTTGAAGAATCAGTTGTTGAATTATTAACGCTTACTGTCTTTGTTGTAGTAGGCGTAGTACGAGCTGTCATGCAGGAACGAACGCTGAACAGCAAAACGGCAGTAATAATCACAACAACAAGAGCAAACACAGTGGCAATAGTGCGTCCTGTATCAGAGAAGTAATTCTGAAGTGCTCCCATAACACCTGGTCTTTGAGGAGCACGGCGTTGCTGAGCAGCAGCACCAGATGGCTGGCGACGGCGAACATTAGGCCTATCTACCTGCGCAATATTTCTTGAACCACGACGGCCAGAAATGGTTGATGCACGCTCGTAAGGAGCAGTTACATTGTCATAACGAAGGTCATCGGTGTAATCGCTTGGAGCAACAGTTCTTCTGGTTACATCGTCTTTGTAAGCTGGAATGCTAACGCCTGCAATACCTACACGCTTGCGCTGAACGCCACCGCGCGTACGGCTTGCCATAGTCTTCTGACGAGAAGCCTCTTCAATACCGGCATTGTACGCATGACCTGTGGCATAGCGAGAATACGAGTAGCCGCCAGCATCCTCCTCAGATGCCTGTGCACCCAGAGGCACACCGGTTTGTCTGGAGCGAACACCAGACGTAGTTGCAAAGGCACCCATATCGCCAGCTGGTCCACCCGATGTGGGGAGAAGACCGTGGTACTGCACGTATGCCTTTGGCCTACTACCAGACTCGTTTACAACGTCATAGCCAGCAATTCCTCGGCCTGACTGAGTATCACGCGTACGACGACGCAGCTCATGAGAATAGGTGCCGTTTTCAAACTCGTAACTCTCTTCCTGGAAGAGGTCTACAATCTCACGCGGATTGAGTCCCAGGTAGCGAGCATACGAAGAAAGCATGCCCTGAGCATAGCCGCTCTGAGGCATATTCGTAAAATCGCCTTCCTCAAAAGCAATAAGTGCCTGCTCCTTGAGGCGAAGAATCTTTGATGCTTGAGTGATAGAAAGCCCGAGCTGACGTCTACGTTCTACGAGCATCTCACTAAAACGAGGGCGTGGCATGCTTACTCTACCTCCCTATAGGCAGCGTCTTGAACTTTGAGCTCTTCAAGAGCATCTTTATCGATAAGAACTTCTCGAGGCTTTGATCCGTTAGCTGGGCCAACAACACCTTTTGCCTCAAGCATATCCATAATTCTACCAGCACGAGCATACCCAACAGAGAGTGCTCTTTGCAAACTAGATGTAGAACCTAGCTGAGAATCCACAATAATGCGTGCAGCTTCCCAAATAAGTGGGTCGTCTGCCTGCGCCATACCACCAACTCCGCCAGCGCCTTCGGCCTGTGTTGGAGTTGCAACGGTCAAGATGTTGTCGTGATATTCGGCCACGCGCTGAGTGCGGATGTACTTAACGGTCTCCTCAATCTCCTCGTCAGAGACCCAGCAACCCTGTGCGCGATTAGGCTTCTTACCACGAAGTTTAACCAGCATGTCACCCTTACCCAGCAGCTGCTCAGCGCCCTTTTGGTCCAGAATAATGCGGGAGTTCAAAGAGTTATCAACTGAGAGCGCAACACGGTTATCGATGTTTGCACGGATTAGACCAGTTACGACGTCTGCAGAAGGACGCTGCGTTGCAACAATCAGGTGAATACCTGCAGCACGACCAAGCTGAGCAATACGAACAATGGAAGACTCAACGTCTTTGCCAGCAACCATCATAAGGTCAGCAAGCTCGTCGATGACAATGACAAAGTAAGGCATGTGCTTTGGAGGATTCTCCATATCAGCGTACTTATCGCCATCAACATTTCTGTTGTACGTCTTAATGTCACGCACTTTGTAGTGCTCAAACACCTTAAGGCGACGCTCCATCTCGGTGACGCCCCACTGAAGCGCACTTGCGGCCTGCCTTGGCTCAGTAACAACTGGAACATACAGGTGAGGAAGGCCAGCGTAACCCGTAAACTCAACGCGCTTTGGGTCAACCATAATCAGGCGAACCTGCTCAGGAGTTGCGCGCATGAGCATAGACATGACAATGGCATTGAGCAGGACAGACTTACCAGAACCAGTGGTACCTGCTACCAGCAAGTGAGGAAGACTTGCAAGATCAACAACAATTGGCTTGCCCTCAGAATCGCGACCAAAGGCGCACTCAAGAGGACCGCCTTTTGCAAACGGAAGAACGTCAGCCAAGTTGACTGCCTGGGCTTTCTCGTTAGGAATCTCAATACCAACTAGAGAAGTCCCAGGAATTGGTGCAAAAATACGAACAGACTTTGCCGCAAGTGAAAGCGCAATATCGTCCTCAAGATTGGTAATCTTGTTGACGCGCTCACCCTCGCCCATCGAAATCTTAAACGTAGTGACAGAAGGACCTGCAGTCCAACCAACTACTTGGCTCGAAAGGCCAAACTCCTCAAGCGTAGCCTGGAGTCTCTGAGCAGTAGCTTCAAGCTCATCATCGCTTACGGCAGAAGTGGCCGAGTTCTTGTTTGTCTTCAAAATGCTAAATGGTGGCAGCTCATACGACTCATCGTCGTCACCTGGCCTTTTAAGCTGGTCAGGTGTGGCGAGAAAATCTGGCGTCGTTTTAGCTTTACTCTTAGGTTTAGCCTGTTTTGTTGTAGGAGCAACATCAGCTGCAGCAACATCGTTTTTCTCGACAACTGCATCATCTGACTGGTCCTTCTTCTTAGAACGCAGCTTGTTCTTAGCCTTATCAATGAGCGTAGTAGGAGCATCTCCTGCGTCCTCTTGCGCCTCTTCTTCCTCGTAAAGACGGGCGTCACGCTTAATGACAGAAGTCTTGCGATTGCCCAGATACGTGGTCTCCCCTTCACCGGTCTCGTCAAAGAGAGAAGACTGGTTGTTTGCGCCACGTCTACCCTGCTTCTTTACAGGTTGTGGAGCATTAGCAGCGTAGAGTGCCTCTTCTTTTGCAAGAGCGCGCTCTTCTTTACGGTAGCGATGATTCTCGCGCGCTTCATCCAGGCGGAAGCTTACGCGCTCAACCATGTCAGAAATGGAGAAGCCGCAGATAACAACACCGGCAATAATAAAGCCAACCAAAAGGACATTGCCCACCACGCGGCCAACAAAGCGCAGCAAAACCCAAGCAATACCGCCGCCCACATAACCGCCGGCAGCCTCTAGGACTTTTGTGCCCAAAAGCATATCTGGAGCAGCCTCGGCACCTGGGAAGTTAAGTGAAATAAGAGCAAGGGCAGCAAGAACGTCCAGCGTTAGACCAATAGCAATACGCGTAGAGATTCCCTGATCATCACGCATAAAGAAGGTCATAGCAAAGACAAATACTGCAATGGGAAAAAGTAGTGCTCCCGTACCAAAGCAGAGCTTGAGTCCATGACCCATTGCGCTAGTAATAACAGCGTTAGAAGGGACAATAATGGACAAAAACAGAGCAATTGCAACCACTGCAAGAACAACACCAATGATGTCATTCTGCAGCGGGCTCAAACCTACTGCCTGGGCAGAAGCGGCGTTTCTAGAATTTCTTTTTGCTGCGTTTGAGGTGCGTTTAGAGGGCATTGGGCTTATACCTCCATAATGACCGGAATAACCATTGGTCGAGTACGAGTTTTGCTCCAAAGGAAGTTAGAAAGGGCATTACGAACGCTCTTTCTCATTGCTTCAATGTTTGCGC
>JABZHP010000089.1 GCA_015258785.1 Atopobium sp. | reverse complement strand
GTCTATGGCTGGCGAGAAGAACTGGGTGTTCTGGACCAGTGGTGCACATATTGTTTCTGGTTTTGAGCAATGCGCTACAGACGGTTTTGTTGGCGTTGACGCAGACGGCGTCGTGTACCTCTTTGATAACAATCAAAATGTCTTTGCTTCAGCCCACGCTTCAAATATTGAGGGAACTATCAGCAGCTGGAGAGGCACTTGGCTTACCATTGACGATAAAAGATATGTTATAGAATTTGTGCCTCTTGCAGATAAGATTGCTCCTCGCCTAATCTTTGGAGCCATAAGCAATGTCTTTATGCAAGAGCTTCATCATGGCGACCAGGAGAAGGTCCCTCGAGAGCTCCTTGAAGACTTCAAGATTGCATTTGAGAACGCCAAGTATAGGCGCTAGCTCAAACTAATTTTTGAATTATTCATATCCTTGCGGAGGTACGATCCACCGATATCGACGCCGGCGGATGAACTGCCTCCCATTTCTTAGACACGAGAAATAGGAGACAGTTCAAAACACACCTAAGTCGGATAATCTGTCAAAAAGACGTATACATTACGCTGAAAATACCTCAATCATGCAGATTATCGTCATTAGGTGTGTAATATGCCCGCAATTGTGCAGAATATCTGACTTAAGTGTGTTCCGTAGATACTGAATTTATCGATAGTTAAATTTCTTATATAAGTCTATTCATGTTTAAGCATATTAGATGAAGTTTATGCATAGAGATGCATATCAGGTAGTGCGACCGCCTAGCTGCCTGGCTATCTTGATTAGGAACATGTCGATTCTTCAGCGAGACCTACCAAAGCTGCGCTATTTTGTGCGCCAGGACTAAAAGCCGACGCTAACACGCTGCAGAATCATAATCACCCGCATATGAACTGCCTCCCATTTCTTGGACATAAGAAATGGGAGGCAGTTCAATAGCGGGTGGTTTTGTGTTTTGCGCGTTACACGCGCTCAACAGGCTAAAGCCTCGAACAAAAAACCCAAGTTTCTAACCTTGGGTCAAATAAATGCTTTAACTAATTTACGAAGCCGCTAATTTACGTAGGTTCTTATTAACTTAAGCACTTTTTAATTTCTTGCTTAAAAACAATGAACCGAGCAAGAAACATAGCAGCTACAGGAATGACCAATAAGGGTGCCACCACAAGAATACCCGCGACAGCTACTCCCTGGGTCGTAACTCTTCTACCAGGTCTTGATAGTATGCTGTTTAAAATATCTGTCATAGTGAATACAAATGAGCCGTCGGTAAGCACATACGCAAGTATCAACTCAAGCGAAAATAGAACAACAAAGACAAGCGCCATGGCAATTCCGGTCTTTTTGCATATAGCAAGTCTCTGGTCAAATGAAAGATCATCTGCCTCAGGAACCTTCTCAAACCATTTAACTGCTCGTTCTTCTGGAGTCATTACGCGTTCTCAATCTCGTTGAGTTCTGCATCAACCAACGTTGCTCCGAGGGTATTCTTGAAGTGAGCAAGTGCAAACTGATGATTCTCTGGCGTCAGCGATGCAACTGCTGGCTCGACAACCTCAATGTGATAACCCAGGTTGTAAGCGTCCACTGCCGTGTGCAGCACGCAGATGTCGGTAAGAACACCAGTCAGGATAACCGTGTTAATGCCGCGCTCTCTCAAACGAATATCTAAATCAGTGCCAGAAAAAGCCGAATAGTGACGCTTGTCCATCCAGAACACACGACTATCGTCTTTGTGCTGCTGATAGAAATCATTTAGAGGACCAAACAGGTCTCTACCACTTGTTCCAATAATATTGTGGGGTGGGAAAAGCTTAGTCTCTGGATGGAAGTTGTCTTCTGGATCGTGAGCATCAATAGCAAAGAAAATATAATCGCCACGATCAAAAGCACACTTTGTAGCCTCATAAATAGCATCTGAAATAGCCTGAGCTGGCTTGCCTGCCGTCAGCTTGCCGTCATCCGCTACAAAATCGTAGGTGTAGTCAATCGAAATCAAAGCCTTCTGCATGATAGATCACGCTTCTTTCTTAAGCTCCACAAGAGCGGTCAGTAAAAGAATAGACGCCACCATTGTACAGGTGACGTCTACATATTCTGCGCTTAACACACAAATGTTTTATGTGTATGTACTTGGCGCATTGCGGCAGTCCACTTACTTCTTCTGAGAAATAATCAGATCAACGTTTTCTGTCTTAATGTCTTCCATACTCTTACCGTCTTTGATGTGGTAGTACTCAACAACTGCGTCTACCTCAGTCTGATCTGCAAGAGGTTTTTTCTGATTTGCGCTATTAATTACAAATGCAAAGACCCTCTCGCCACGCTCAAGATAGTTAGAGTCGTAAGCCCATACGGAATTCTCAGAATTATCTAACTTAAAGGTGCAATTTACCCAGTTTTCAGATCTATTGATAATCTCAAAGACGTAACCTTCAGAGTAACCATCTGGGGATTTAGCAATACCAACATACCTGACATAGAGATCGTCATTATCGATAAGAACCTTGTCAACCTCGGTCTTCAGCTTAAAACGCATCTTGTATTCGCCCTTAGTAGAAGAGAAGTTATACGCAATAGTGCCTTTGTCTGCCATTGCATCAAAAGGCTTGTACTTAAAGCTGGAATAATCACCTGAGGTTTTAGTGACTTGCTTCAATACTGCCTTGGAACCATCAGAACCCTCAATGGTCATCTGACCTGAGGAATCAACAGTTGCCGTGTAACTTCCAGCATTACCTGCAAGGGTGATAGTGAGCATTCCATTAGCATCAACAGACCAGGTAAAAGGCTTCTGAGCGCCAAAACGGATAAAATTGCCTGTGCCGTCATCAGCAAAGTCATAACCATAAATTGACTTCATGGATTCTACTGCCGTTGGGTAAACACTCTCGGGGATATCTCCCTGGTTAGGATCGCTAATAGACTTTGCTTCCCAAACGCCCACAAACGGAGCAAGAGCAGCTTTCTTCTCTTCTGCTTCCTTCTGAGCTGCAATCTCTTCAGGAGATGGTCCGCCGATGTTAGGAGTGCAAGCCGTAAACACAATGCTGGTAGAAAGCACAAGTGTAAGCACAAGCATAAAAAGTAGTCTACGCTGTTTCACGAAGGTCCCTCCAACACCAAAGCTCTCTAGATTGACAATGTCTTTTCTTGGCGACACTTTTTTGACGAAGTTCATTCTGCTCAATCTAGGTATCGTCTGAGTGCATTACTTATTCTGCGAAATCGTCAAATCAAACTGCTCGGTCTTCTCGTCTTCAAGACTGCTTCCATCTGCAACATGGGAATACTTAAAAGTTCCCTGAGATTCAGAAAGCTTAGCCAGAGGTACATCTGTGGAGCTATCAACTACAAACTCATAGAATCTCTCACCAGGCTCAAGAACATTAAAAGCTGTTCCAAACACAGTGGAATCCGAATTATCCAGACTAAAGTCATATGAGGCCGTCTTATCGGACTTGTTGATTACCTCAAAAACATAACCTTCGGTTAGACCGCTTGATGTTGTGGCGATTCCAACATATCTGACGTACATGTCGTCATTATCAACAACAACCCTGTTGACCTCGGTAACTACCTTAAAATTCATATAAAAGTCTTCATGGGAGGAATAATTTCCTCCAATAGTTCCCTTACCCGTAAGCGCATCAAATGGAG
>JABZHP010000088.1 GCA_015258785.1 Atopobium sp. | reverse complement strand
TGAGGGCTCAAGAGAGGTAGATCTTTCCCAGGTCCAAGCTCTGAATCGCCTTGATAAGGAGACTACGGGCATAGTGCTTTTCTCGCTCAAAAAAGAAACGCAGGCACAGTTTGATCAGCTTATTGCCTCCAAGGAACTATCCAAAGAGTATCTTGCAGCTGTTAAGGGAGCATTTGAACCAAACAAACTGCTGATAGATAAGGCAATTGGAAAAGATCGGCATGACGCTCAGAAGATGAGAATCTCAGCCACAGGTAAGCCTTCTCAAACGGAGGTGCGCCTCATTAAGGTTGCATCGTCAGCGCAAGGTCAAACTCAAAGCTTGTTGCTGGTCAATTTACTGACAGGAAGAAAGCATCAAATTAGAGTGCATCTCTCGTCACTTGGATTTCCTCTGGTAGGAGATGCGTTATTCGGAGGAGTGTCTTCTTTGCAGCGCGGAGCAAAAAAGAAACATAAAGCGCAGCCGTTAATGCTGCATGCATATCGCGTTGAATTTATTCATCCAGTCACAAGCGAAAAAATTGTGATTAAAACGGATATTCCAGAGCGATTTTCTTATTTTGGTGTCACTGAGGTGGACTAATAGTACATACTTTGTGATAGAGACATGCATTCATTTTGTGCAAATACGTTACCCAGACGTGCATAAAGTGAACGAGGAGGGGGAGAAATGCCTGGCACAATGCGAGGTGTCTATACCAACCTGACTGAAATCCGCAGGAAGGTATTTAAAGAGGTTTCGGCGCTTGCGTATGAAAAAGCAGACAAGAGCGTTGATGAAATTGCTCGCCAAATGGAAGAGCTGCCCTACAAGATTATTCCTGGTGATATTGCAACATACCGCGAGAGTGTTTTCTTAGAGCGCGCTATTGTTGGCGAGCGCATTCGCATGACTATGGGCATGCCTATGCAGGGCGTGGATCAGCCAGAAAAAATTTCTGACGGCCTAGAAGAGGCCTCTCGACCTGAGGTTTATTACCAGCCACCGCTGATTAACATCGTTAAGTTTGCGTGTAACGCCTGCGAGGACAACGTGTATCGCGTTACCAACGCGTGCCAAGGTTGTCTTGCGCACCCTTGTCGAGAGATTTGTCCTAAAGAGGCAATTAGCTTCGTAGACAAAAAGGCATACATTGACCAGGAGAAGTGCATTCAGTGTGGCATGTGCTTCAAGGTCTGCCCTTACCAGGCAATTCATCACCACGTACGTCCTTGCGCAGCTGCTTGTGGTATGGACGCTATTGGCTCCGATGAGCATGGTCGTGCAGATATTGATTACGAGAAGTGCGTATCTTGTGGCCAGTGTCTGGTCAACTGCCCCTTTGGCGCAATTGCCGATAAGAGCCAGATTTTCCAGGTAATTCAGGCTATCAATGAGGGTTACACCGTTGTTCCGATTGTGGCTCCTTCGTTTGTTGGTCAGTTTGGCAAGGGTAGCGTTGGTCGTCTTCGTGAGGCATTCAAGGAGATGGGATTCGCTGAGGTAGAAGAGGTAGCAACCGGTGCTGACCTCTGTACTGTTCAGGAAGCAGAAGACTTTGTCAAAGAAGTCCCAGAGAAGCTTCCCTTTATGGGAACAAGCTGCTGCCCTTCCTGGTCTGCAATGGCTAAAAAAGAGCATCCAGAGCATGCTGATGCTATCTCTATGGCACTTACTCCAATGGTTTTGACTGCTCGTCTGGTAAGAAAGCAAAACCCAGAGTCCAAGATTGTCTTTATTGGACCATGCACTGCTAAGAAGCTCGAGGCACTGCGTCGCTCCGTTAAGTCTGAGGTCGATTTTGTTTTGACCTTTGAGGAGCTGGCAGGAATGATGGAGTCTAAGGGCATTGACTACACCAAGCTCGATGACGACAACTCCGACTTTGAAAACGCCTCCCATGACGGTCGCGCCTTTGCAGTTGCTGGCGGCGTAGCAGGTGCCGTAGTAAACGTCATCCACCAGAAGTACCCTGATAAAGAAGTACCTATCATGGCTGTTGATGGCCTTGCTGAGTGCCGAGCCATGCTCAAGGATGCTGTTAAGGGTAAATATCCAGGTTATCTTCTTGAGGGTATGGCCTGCCCAGGTGGATGTGTTGGCGGTGCGGGTACCCTGAGTGCCGTTAACCGTGCTGCTGCGGCAGTCAAACGTTATGCAAAGACTGCTTCTTCCGACCTGGCTTCTGCGAATAAATACAACAATCTTATTCCAGAGCTTGCTGGTACTGTTTCTGCTGAGGTTGAGATTGCCGAGGTTCTTGAGGTTCAGAAGCCTGTTGAGTAGACAGGTTCTCTCAAATTAAACGTAAAACGCCGGTGCACTGCATCGGCGTTTTTTATAAGGAACGTAGATTAATAAGGTAACCTACCAGGTAATAAAAAAGGACCTGCGTTAACAGGTCCTTTAAGTTTTAGCTGAGAGACAATCAACAAAATGTTGATTATTTTGAATTACTCAGATTTTTCGTTCTTCATGGATGCATAGAACGTTGCATGTGCAAAAACGTCTTTAATGGTTTTTCCATTAATAAATGGAAGAGCGAGAAATTCGTCTACCGTTGGAACTAGTTCAGAACAATCTACAAAGTGGTTTTTTGAGTTTCTGATACTGGTGTCTTGAGCTCTCCATGCCTCAAAGTTGACATCAGTGAGGTAATAAACCTGGTGTCCGACTTGCATGTACACAGAGTGATTACTGTGCAGGTACTCTACCAGGTCTTCGTAAGAAATCTGGAGAACCTCAGAACTTTTCTTGCCCATGATGCAATCCTTTCCACGTCGCTTGCGCGCAAATTATGGACGCACTTTTATTGACTATACCGCCCTCCGAATACGCTTATTCAGATGAATTGAGAGGCATAGGCAAGCGGACGTTTTTTCTCGCTCAACGGCAATGATGAATGGTTGTAATTTTTAGTGCTACTATTTGAGAATTTCTTGCACCATTTCTTCTGCGGTATCGCAAAGCATGGTAGCACCTGCAGCTAGAAGCGTTTCTTTATCCCTAAATCCCCAGGTAACACTAATGCAAGGCATGCCACTGTTGCGTGCTGTTGCAACATCAACCTCAGAGTCTCCAATATAGACAGCGTCTTGAGGGTCAACACCAATTTGAGCAAGGGCGTAATGGACAGGCTCGGCATCAGGCTTTCTTTTAAGGTCATCTCGCTGGCCCAGCGCAAAGTCAAATCTACCTGGGAAGAAATTGCTCATTAAATCTGCTATGGCAAAGTCTGGCTTGTTTGAGACAACGGCACACTTAACGCCTGCAGCCCTAAGCGTATCAACCGCATCAAGTATGCCGGGATAAGGAGCTGTGTTATCCAAGCTATGGTCAGCGTAGTGCTCTTTAAAACACGCAAGTACACGCTGGTATGTTTCATCATCGGTGCCTTTTGGCACGGCATCGCGGATAAGCTTTGCAACGCCGTTTCCTACCATTTGACGGACCTCATCAACGGTATAAGAAGGCATATTGAACTGCTCAAGAGCGTAATTTGTTGCCCAAGCAAGATCAACAATAGTGTTCAGAAGTGTTCCGTCTAGATCAAAAACGGCGGCTTTATAGGCCATGAAAGCTCCAAGTTCTTCTCGCCACGTAGTGAGGCCTGTGTATCAGCTTCAGTCTAGCGTAAAAACGTGAATGTAAGTTATTTATTCTGCATGAATCTGCTCTAAGTTCAGATTGAGAGGATTCAGCTAAACGT
>JABZHP010000087.1 GCA_015258785.1 Atopobium sp. | reverse complement strand
ATATATACCTAGGATGAAATAGACATGAAACATTAAATTGCGACGATAACAGCAAAATCTATTTACCTGCACTTTTTGTCAACTCATATAGGATTTACCTATATACAAAGATAAATAATGACTAAGCATTTTTGGACAGTTGTCCACTATGTCCATAAAAATATTGGCAGGTACCAAAGAGATACCTGCCAATACAAATACCTGTAAGGAGAAGAACGCTCTGTCTTAGTGCTTACGCTTCATAAGTCCGGCGGCTGTCAAAGCAGATACACCCATAACCATAAGAGGCATTACCATAAGCTCTTCACCCGTATTTGGAAGCTGCGCTTTCTTCTTCTTTGCCTTCTTCTCTTTTACTGGAGAAGCAGGATTGGAAGGCTCTTCTGGAGCTGGCGTTGGTGTTGGAGCTGGAGTATCAGACTTAACAGTTAGGGTAACTGTCTTTGCTGCCTCGTAATCATTACCTGCAGCTGCAGCATTACCGTTGAAGTAATAGTAATACGTAATGGAGTATGCACCAGGAGTCTTAGAAATCTCTTCTGCCTTCTGAGCAACAGTTGCTGCATCCATGGTTGCTGTATCAAGCACAACTGCACCACTCTGATCAATAACCTTAACGCGAGCATCGGCAGAACCAGCAGCAGGGGTAACCTGACCAGCACTGTGATCAACCATAGCATCAAGGTTATCGAGGATGGACCAAGAATCCTGGTTAGCGGTAATAGTGCTGTTGTGCGCCGTAACTACCTGCCTAAGCTCTGTATAAAGAGGAGTAATAACGCCATTGTTAAGATCAAGCTCGTCAGTTGAATTCTCAGAAGCATTGATAACAAGGTTGCCGCTAGAAAGAGAAGTGTACGAATACTCCTGATACACATCGTCAGCAAGATCATTGTCAACAGCAAGCTGCCAGCCAGGAAGATTAAGGTACAGTCCCCTATTGGAATTTCCAGTGTGAACTGAATAGCCATAATCCCTCATGGCATTCTTAATGTTGGTCAAATCAATGTAGTACGCACCGCCGGTATACAGAGCATCGTTCTCCGTTGCGCTGTGGCGATCTTCATACAGGATATTGTCAACGTGAATATCACTTGCAGAAATAGTTGGCATGTAATTCCACTCGTCCTGTGGGATAGCGTAATAGCTACCGTCAGGCCTAATAATTACGCCAAGATATTTCTTATTGCTGCTAAGAATGGAATTGTTTGTTCCCTCTTCCAAGACCTGCCTTGCAAACCTGACTGAAACACGAGGGTTTCCGTAAGAGGTCCTGTGATCAAGCAGGTATTGAGTAAGGCCTACATAGTTGGTGCCATACAGATTAAGAGTAGAACCATTGGTAAGCGTCAAAGGAACAGTAAGTGTAATGGTTTCACCAGCAGCCAGGGTACCAGAAATAGAAATGGAACGCATCTCAGCATTGTCCTGACCAGCTGCCTGGTATGCAGCATAAGCATTAGCTGCAGGCTGAGAACCAGAACCACCGTTCAGTCCACTAATGTTCAGATTAATTGCAGTTGCTGTATTAGTTGACGAGAAGGTAAATCCAGTTGCACGCAAATCAGGATTATGGCTTGAGCTGACATAGTAAGTAAGTGGCAGCTGCATAACCTCGTTAACAGAAACTGGAGATGAAGAGATATTGGTAATCTTTACCACTGCCTGCAGATTCTGATACTTATCAATATCTACAATGGAGCGGTTCATCTGGGTAGTGTCATTATCCTTATAAGCGTAGTTAGATGTCTGGCCAGAAGCATCTGTAAAGTAAATAGAACGCTCGATAAGACCATCCGCACTCACAGAAGGAGACACGTTAGTAGTAGTGCCGTTATAGAACGAATTGTTACTTGCAGCGTATGCAATATTTGGCATAAAGATTAAAGCTGCCAAAAATGCAAACATAACAGCAAGAAAACTGCGGCCCTGCATCTTTGATGTCATAGGCGTATTCCTCCTCAGAATAAAAACTTAGTGTTATATTTTCGCATTAACACCCTGTTGAAGGAATGGAGATATTTGTTACTTACATAAAAAGAGACGTCATCTTTCGATGACGTCTCTTGACAAATCTCTAGATACGCAAAGTACTCTACTCTGCAGCCTCTTCAGTTGCCTGTGCGTTAGCCTCAGACTCAACAAGGTGAGCCTCAAGATCAGCCTCAGCCTCAGCTGCTGCTGCCTCTGCTGCTGCACGCTCCTCCTCTGGAAGTGGAGTGACCTCAATATCAATACCAAGGGTCTCTGCAGCTGCCTTCATAGACAGGGAGATGCGACGGCGGTCAAGATCAATCTCCATGACCTTTACCTGTACAACGTCGCCAACCTTGCAGACCTGAGATGGAGCGGTGACGTGCTGCTTAGCCATCTCGGAGATGTGGACGAGGCCCTCAACGCCGTTGCCAAGGTCAACAAATGCACCAAAGGTAACAAGCTTGGTGACAGTGCCCTCGATGATAGCGTCAACTGGGTACTTGGAAACAAGTACACGCCATGGATCCTCGGAAGTCTGCTTAAGACCAAGGGAGATACGCTCACGGTTAAGGTCAACGTCGAGAACCTGAACCTCAACCTCCTGGCCAACCTTAACAACCTCAGATGGGTGGTTAACGTGGTTCCAAGAAAGCTCGGAAATGTGAACCAGGCCGTCAATGCCGCCAAGGTCAACAAATGCACCAAACTCAACGATGGAGGAAACAGTACCCTTGAGCTTCATGCCAACCTGGAGCTTGCCCAGGATGTCCTGACGCTCTGCCTTACGAGCCTCCTCAAGAACAATACGGCGAGAAAGAACAACGTTGTTGCGGTTGCGATCCATCTCGATAACACGAGCCTCAATACGAGTGCCCATGAATGCACCAAGATCCTTGACACGACGGAGGTCAACAAGGGATGCAGGCAGGAAGCCACGGAGGCCAATGTCAAGAATCAGGCCGCCCTTAACAACCTCGATAACCTCGCCCTCAACGGTCTCACCAGCGTTGAACTTATCCTCAACTGCCTTCCAAGCACGCTCGTACTCAGCACGCTTCTTGGAGAGAACCAGACGACCCTCTTTGTCCTCTTTCTGAAGAACAAGAGCCTCGACGTCCTCACCCAGGGAGATGACCTCTGCAGGGTTAACGTCTTTACGAATAGAAAGCTCACGAGCAGGAATAACGCCCTCAGACTTGTAGCCAATGTCTACGAGGACCTCATCGCGCTCAATCTTGACGACGGTGCCGTTGACAAGATCTCCCTCATCAAAGTCGGTGACAGTGCCGTCGATCAGGCTGTTCATTTCCTCATCGGAAATTTCATCCAAAGAGAAGATGGACGAGTTCTGAATCTCACTCAAAGGTGGACCCCTTCCAAAACGGGGCCCCGGTCAACATGGTTGCTGCCAGAGTGCCAATACGTGGGCTTCTCTACTCGGAAACTTACATGCTCTCGGGGGCCAACAGATACAGTGCATAGCTTGACGCCATACGGGCAATAGGATAGCGCTCTTCGGCTGATTAAACAAGCCAAAGAGCGCTACTTTGCACAGCTATTACGCAAGTTTTACAAAATTTCTTCAAAGTTTGTTTCTTGCGAGAAGATCTTGTTGTGCTTACGCACGAAGACGGTAACCTTCTTTCTCTACGGCAGCTCGGTACGCATCAACATCAATGGGATTTTTGCTGAGGATACGTGCCTGGCCACCTGCTAGAGTAACCTGCGCCCATGTTCCCTCAATACTATCGAGTGCTCGAGTCACATGGTTGACGCAGTTCTGGCAAGTCATACCACCAATCTCAAATGTCTGAATATAAGGGTAATGAGACTCATCTTTGTCTTCTGGACCATCTGCAGCCGCAACTTGCTCTGTGTTACAA
>JABZHP010000086.1 GCA_015258785.1 Atopobium sp. | reverse complement strand
ACATAAACGGCCATGGCTGAGCAATAGTTTTTGACTCATGAATCTCATATTTTTCTACCGAGAAATACTTGCAACTCATAAGCTCAGTTTTGCCGTCAATTTCTGGAGCTGTGATTTCTCCAGATGTTGGAGCTTCCTGTGCATAATCGATGACTTCAAGACTCTGTGCTAGATGCAAGTCACGAGGTTTACCGTCATCACCTAAACGGTCATAGTCGTAGACGCGATACGTAACATCGGAGCTCTGCTGAGTTTCAAGAATAAGCGTGCCCGTTCTAATGGCGTGAACGGTTCCAGGATCAATCCTAAAGAAATCTCCAGCCTTGATAGGAACGTAATTGAGCAGTTCAGTCCACTTTCCCTGCTCAACCATGGCTGCAAACTCTTCTTTTGAGGAGGCATTTTGTCCTACAACAATATCGCCATTCTCTTTTGCATCAAGAATATACCAGCACTCAGACTTTCCCAGAGAACCATTCTCGTGTTCTGCTGCGTACATATCATCTGGATGAACCTGAACAGAGAGGTCATCTTTTGCATCAAGAATTTTAATGAGAAGTGGGAAACGGTCTCCCTCTGCATTACCAAAAAGCTCTCGATGCGTTGACCAAAGCTCAGAAAGAGTGTCTCCTTCAAAGGCACCAGAGGCAACTTCACAGTCTCCGTTAGGATGTGCGCTGATTGCCCAGCACTCTCCTACTGCACCTTCAGGAATGTCATAGCCATACTCTTCAGCAAGCCTTCTGCCGCCCCAAATTTTGTTGTGAAAAAGAGGTTTTAAAAAGATAAGGTCGTTATATGACCCGTCTGTGTTTTTATCTAAATTTAGCATCGTAGCTCCTTATATGCAGTGCATACATGCTTTTCTAATAGCTAACAACTCTATAGTCTAACGGATTCTAATAACCTCAACACTGACTCATTTAGCTGCTATTGACTGGGTTTCTCGCTAACAAAAAAGGCTCAGCTAAAAGCTGAGCCTTTGCAGTCAACGAACTAAGTGAAACTTAGAACATAACGTTGAAGGAATCCATGCTGTAGTCAGAACCATAAAGAGCAAGGATGGTACCACGAACAGTTGCGGATGGATCCATCTTTACACCTGGGTCAAAGAATGCAAAGCCCTTGGTAGTTGCGTTAGGAGCTGCGTTAACAAACAAGCTCAGCTCATCCTTGCCAACAGCGGTGTCAGTGGACTGAATGAAGATGTTGGTATCGGTCTTGTTAACAACCTCAACCAGATAGCCGTTAGAGTTCTCAAAGTCAACACCAATGCCGGTAACGGTAACGGTAATCTTATCGGTGTCGATAAGAACCTCAGTCTTATCGCCAGTCTTCTTAACATCATCAACGTACTTCTGAACGTTGGTAATCTGCTCGGAAGTGTTGTGCTTGTCCATCAGAGTTTGATAGAGCTGCTGAGAGTCAGAGTCACCAGCACGAGTATCTGAAGGCTTAGTTGCGGTATTTGCATCAGGTGCAGTCTGCTGCTGTTGCTGCTGCTGACCACCGCCAGTAGTGGTTCCTGGATCAGCAAGATTTGGAATAAGATTGCAGCCAGCAAGTGCAAGAACGGCAGAAGCGGATGCTGCTACGAGGCCGAGCTTATTAAACTTCATAAAGGTCTCCTTTGGGTGATTTATACCTTTTAAGAGAATAACGGAAATAAGTTGATTTTGTCAATTTTTATGCACAGATGAGCATCTAATGTTCTTCAACTAAGGCTTTAATGCCACCTTGCGTAAACATTACTGCTGAATTTATGTGACCGTCAGCCTCTTCACGAGTCTCATCATTTTTAAGAATGTTGACAATGGTGGTCATTTCAGTTTGAGCAAGCCAGGTAATAATAAACTCATCATAGGGTTTAACCTGCGCAACGTTAGGATAAAGAATGGCTCTGATGGTTGCAGAGATAACCTCAGTCAATTCTTCAAAGAAATGGACAACATGCGGGTTTTCTCGGTTATTCACAAGAATCTGCACCACGTACCTATTGCCGTACAGAAGGTCTAAGAATTTCTCGAGCGTTTCTTTATTACCCAAAGGAGTGTCTTCAAGATCTCTTTCCTCAGAGACCAGCAGATGATCTTTGTAGTCTTCAAGAATCTGAATTGCGCCTTCAGTGACAGGGGTCAAAACATTCTTAAAAAGGTCCTCTTTGTTATCGAAGAAGAAATACAGAGCGCCCGTGGTAACGCCTGCATGTGCACAAATCTGTCTCAGTGAAGCTTTATCGTATCCCTGTAAAGCAAACTCTTGCTCTGCGGATTTAAGAAGTCTGTGACGCGTGTCACAACTTTCTGTTTGTGGTCGCCTCGACATTGCTGTCGCTCCTTTATAAATGTTTTAAATCCCCTTGTAATAAGGAGATTCCCCCAAATCAATACTACCTTGTTTTAAGGGAAACATATAACAGAAAGTTAACTAATTATGCAGAAATCTATAAGCGTTACATAACAACTTTTGTGATATTTACTTAATTCTTTGATATTGATTAGACGAGAAACACGTCAGAAGCATAATAAAACCCTGCTATGTTACATAACAGGGTTTTAAGACATACCGTTAACCCAAATTGTCCTTGCGCTTAATAAATTCTCCGCAGATATATGACTTCCTCAGATACTCGCGATTGAACGGATCTTTGACGGGAACAAAATCCTCTGGAGACTTAGCAAAGTGCATGGCAAAAAGCTCATGGATATGTGGATCAGCCAGCAAATAGCCGCGCGAGCAGTACGCCTGATACATCTGGGCGTCCTCGTTAAATTTAAACGAGCTAAAAGCGCAGTCTGAACAGTGTAGTCCAGCCATCTTGCACATCTCCTACTCTTCAGATAGCCCCATGCAATCTGAACAACGCTGAATCATACGCGTATACAGCAAGTATGGCATTGTAAACAATAAAAATAGTCAAAAATACTTATTCGACGCCAAGAATTTCCGGGAGCGTGTAATCTGAGCCGTTCCCCGAGGAAGCAACAGGTTGGAGGTATTCTCTATTGTCATTTCCGTCATGCATAACAGTAGGATTTGGAAGATTAACACCCTCAGCTAAATTCTTCTTCTGCGTCTCTGTAAGCTCCACGCCAGCATCAACAAGATCTTTAAGATGCTCAACCCAAAGTTGATCAAGGCTTAAGGAGAAGAAGTCAGCGATAACCTTTGCTTTATCAAATGAAGGCCACTTACGGCGCTCGGTGCAAATATAAGAGACATACGCACGTGACCAATGTGAGAATTCGCACAGGTCTACCTGGCGCTTGCCACTTTCTTGTAACAACCTTGCTACTGTCCTACCCAAACCTGGGTCGGTCTTTTTGGTAACACCTGCCTTAGCCATCTCACAGCCCCATCTGCTCAAACGATGCCTTAAAAACATGCGTATGTTTTATGCATAGTCCCGTGTTGTTACCGTATCATACTACACTAAAATATCTTCAGATACAATTTGTTATGTTGTTTTACAAGCGGAAATTTGAAGAAAATTGCATACCTGTTACGTAAATAAATCATAAGTGACTCTGCCGTCTGGGATTAATTGGCTATACAAAAGATATGCAAAAATCTATTACTCTATGCAAAATAATGTATCAGCGATTTTATGCAATAACAAAGAGCCTCTACGCCATCTGGCTTTTAAGATTTTGGATGATCCATGCAGCTGGTTTCTGACACGTATAAAACCGCAGGAAAATAGCTTAGTAGCTGTATTTTTACTTTTAAATACTTGAAATAATGGGTATATCAAAGATAGAGCAAATAGCTCTAAAGGGATTGCCATGAGGCAGGGCGACATGTGTGCGACCACGTTAATAGTCGTCCTGCCTCCATGGCATACGTTGCCTCGCAAATCGAGAAAACTAAATGGTCGGGGCCATTTAGCGATGAAATTGAGTGT
>JABZHP010000085.1 GCA_015258785.1 Atopobium sp. | reverse complement strand
TCCTGGATCTGCATCTCAACCATAAGGCTGGAGCCAAGTCCACTTCCGCAACAACAAAGAATTTTCTGGATAGCCATAAAAGCCCCTTTCAATTCACCACGTGTGATAGGTGGGTTACGTGGGTTAAAAAGTCGGGCCCCATCCAAGGACGAAGCCCGACCTAGATACCTAGATTCTACTCGCATTTTCTGCAGCAACTGCGATGTTTAGCTGCAATTCTGTGAGCGGATGCTACTCGGCCTTCTGCTCTTCTGCCTTCTTAGGAGCAACAAGGTTGAAGAGAATTGGGAGGCAGAAGCAGACAACGCAGATGCCCGTGAGAACTGCGCCCTGGACGTTCAGAGCAACGTTACCAAAGATCAGCGCCATGATGGAGAAGTCAGCGTCGGAGAAGGTAGCGGAGGTGAAGCCCATGAGAGTAAAGACTGGCATGCACAGTGCAGGCAAGAAGGTAATGAGCAGGCCGTGGACAAAAGAGCCAGCAATGCAGCCCTTGATGCCGCCCTCTGCGTTACCAAAGACACCTGCGGTTGCACCGCAGAAGAAGTGAGGAACAACGCCTGGGAGGATTAGAGCAATAGCTGCTATCTGTGCATTAATGACACCCAGGATAAGCAGACCCAGGATGCCGCCGACGAAGGAACTCAGGAAGCCGATGATAACGGCGTTTGGAGCATAGGTGAATGCGATTGGGCAGTCAATTGCAGGCTTTGCACCAGGGACAAGCTTCTGAGCAATACCCTTGAATGCAGGAACAATCTCACCAATGATCAGACGAACACCGGACAGAATGATGTAAACACCGCCAGCGAAGGAGAGGCCGCGGGTAAATGCCCAGACAATCCAGTTAGTGGTGGTCTCGGTACCAATGTTGAGGAGGTCGCCGAGGTGCTGAAGGCCCGCATACTGTGGGTTAGAGGCAAACTCTGCAGCGGTAGTTCCTGCAGGTACCAGGGTTAGAAGGCCACGGCTGACAGCAACGCCGGTGATAACCAAGAACATGATGATCATGGTCAGGCCAATAGAAACGGTGTTGTCGCGCAGGAAGATGAGGCGCTTGGAGAACTTGATATTCTCGGTGCTATTCTCGCGATCGGAAGCAAAGAGCTTACCGACCATACCGGCAAGCCAGTAACCAGCTCCGCCGAAGTGGCCAAGTGCAACGGAATCGCTGCCGGTAACCTTGCGCATGGTTGGCTGGCAGTATGCAGGAGACAGAACCATAATCAGAGCAAGCAGGCATGCGCCGGAGATGTAGAGCATCCAACCGGAAAGGCCGCCGACGTGCAGGATGATGGCGAGCATAGCTGCCATGTAGAGGGTGTGGTGGCCGGTGAGGAAGATGTAGTTAAAGCGAGAAAAACGTGCGAGGACAATGTTCAGGACCATGCCGATGCACATGATGATTGCGGTTGCCTGACCAAACTCGCCAAGTGCCAGCGAGACGACGGCCTCGTTGTTTGGGACGACGCCCTGCATGTCAAAGGCGAAGTTGAAGATTTCACCAAAGGCCAGGAGGGAACCGGTCTGCAAGAAGCCTGCACCTGCAGAAAGAACGAGGAAGCCGACGATGGTCTTGAGGGTGCCCTTGATGAGGTCCTCAACTGGCTTTCCCTGAAGCGCCAAACCCAGCAAGGCAACAAGGCCAACTAGGATGGCTGGTGTTGATAACACGTTTACAAAAAACTCAACAACAGGCATACAAAACCCCTTTCAACAAAACGCGTGTGTGCAAGCGCGTAGAAACGACGGTGCGCGCGTTGCCTTAAACGTAGTGCACTTCGTCTGATTGTAGCCTAATTGTGTTTATTTTGTGTCTATTTATTTTTTATAGGACTAAACGTTCATAATGTTCATTTGATTGCAAAATGAAGCTCAAAACAATAAGAAAGTGTACTCATGGAGCTGTCGTGTAGATTTTTTAGGAACGGTTGATACAAGGCCCGGGCGATTATGTGTCCGCCTAACCAAAAGCGTATAAACAGCCTCTGATATGCACGAAAACTAATCAAGAATTTGATATGACGGAAAGTAGCGTCTGATTTGGGTAAAAAACCCGTTTAGTTGGAGATAAATTTTCTAGTTCGGCGTTTTGGCACTTACGTTTTCCCAGTTGAGCTTTCTTATAATAGTTTCAATCAAATTTGCCTGTGGATTTACGCTGGTAGATGCCCTGCATAGAATTCGTCTGATTTTGTATATTCCAACTAAACGCATTTTTTACCACTTTGGGTGCCAAAATGCTTATTTTGCGGCAAAAACGGTGGAAATTCACCGATTATCAGGAAAAGTGGTCGGGTTGACTGGATTTGAACCAGCGACCTCTCGGTCCCGAACCGAGCGCTCTACCAAGCTGAGCCACAACCCGTTATGTTTTGCCTCGTCCGATGGGATAAATCCATCAAACATTTGCCGCTCTATGTTACCACTACAACTTGCAGGTGGTGGAGAAGCCTCGCCAACCTTTTGCTTGAGCTGCGGCTGCGATAGCGTTGGCAGTATCCTGTGATTCGCAAAGCGCAAAAGAGCTGCTACCTGAGCCGGAAACCTGAGCGCCGAGAACGCCAAACTGTGCCTTTAGCCACTCCTCTACCTCGGCTACCTGTGGTTTTAGCGATTTTGCTGCAGGGGCAAGGTTGTTGAAGAGAAGACTTGCTACCTGCTGGATGAATTGCTTGCTTGTATCGTGATCAGAGGTAACACCAGAATTGCCAGCATCACGCAAAAGCGCGGACAAATTCTCGTAGGACTCTGGTGCAATTGGCGACGCATCAAACTGGTCGTACGCCTCTTTGGTAACAACACCTGTTTCTGCTGGTAAGACAATGGCAAGCGGAGCATCAACGGTAAACGCATAGGTTTCTACCAGCGTGTCTCCAGCGCCAAGCATGAGCGAAGGCCGTGGGTCCAAGAAGAATGCGACGTCTGCACCGACAGCCTTGGCTACCTCAACTACCAGCGGATCTAACGGATCAATACCCCAACGCTGAGCAAGCAGATAGAGTGTTGCGGCAGCATCGGCAGACGATCCACCTAGACCGGCCTTCTCGGGAATATGCACTTGAACATCAATGGAAACATCTGGGGAAACGCCCAGCTTATTAGCGAGAAGAACCGCGGCCTTCCAGGTTGTTGTTCGTTCGGGCAACACGCAGAGCTGCGGCTCATGCGTAACCGTGAGCTCCGGTGCGTCGTCAACAACAACCGTGTCGTACAGCGCAACGGGAACCATGAGCGAATCTACTTTATGGTATCCTCGCTGGTCCTTCTGGGCGTGAATGCCCAGGTGAAGATTGACCTTGCAAGGAATTTTGATGGTTTGGCGTCCAAATTTGGACGAAAAGGCAGTCATGAGAGTGAGCCTAGTCGAAGTAATGCGTGCGCTTCTGAACTACTCTTCAAACTCAAAATCAAACAAACGCTCGCCGGTCTCGTAGTCAAAAAGCTCAACGGTGCCGGTCAGAACGTCAACGTACTGGTAGGACTGACGGGCGGTGCGACCGCGACGCTCGCCAACCTCAACGATAAAAAGAGATGGATGGGCCATGACCAGAGTGCCTGTGCGCTCAACAATACGAGAACGACCCATGTTGGCCTTGACCTTGAGTTTTTGACCCTGAAGTGCACTGAGCTTCTCGTGAATCTCATCTACACGATTAACTGGTGGAATCTCGTTTTCCATCAATCCTCCAAGTCAATCAGTACGTTTGCGGTGCGACACGTTGATGTGTCGGAGATATGTACCGGTCGACAAACAATAGTCAGAATTTCCGAAACTCCACTATACGTTTTAAAAAATGAAATCTCAAGTTTTTACGACAAATGTCACGGGAACAACATCAGTCGTGCTGTCTGATTCGCGTCAGGTTCACGTCAGGTTCACGTCAGGTTCGCGTCAGATTTGCGTCAGGGTGGCATCGGACTTGCAACGACAGCGCGTCAGAACCCCCAACAAATTTATGACAAATAGGGG
>JABZHP010000084.1 GCA_015258785.1 Atopobium sp. | reverse complement strand
GATTAGAAGCAGGAACCAGCACCCAACCAATACGCTCGCCAGGAAGTGAGAGGGACTTGGAGTAGGAATAGCACACAATGGTGCGCTCGTAGACGTCAGGAACCCAAGGGACCTCAATGTTGCCAAAAACAATCTCGCGATAAGGCTCATCGGAGATAACGTAAATGTCAGTTCCCAGCTCAGTGGAGCGTTTGCGGAGCATGTTGGCAAATGCGTCCAGGTTTTCCCTGGTATACACAGCACCAACAGGATTGTTTGGAGAGTTGATAATCACCGCGCGAGTCTTAGGCGTAAGAGCTGCACAAACGGCGTCAACATCAATCTGGAAGGTTTTCTCGTCAGCCAAAACCTCAACGCAGGTAGCCTGAGCGTGGTCAATCCACACGCGGTACTCTGGGAAGTATGGAGCAATAACAATAACCTCTTCACCTGGAGAAACAATGGAATTGAGCGCCATAGAAACGGAAGCTGCAGCTCCGCAAGTCAAGATGAGATCGCCTGCCTGAGCTGCGTGATCTCCAAAGCGACGTCGGAGCGACGCGGCAATTGCCTCCCTGGCCTGGGGAATGCCGATTGCAGGTGTGTAGCTGTGGACCTGCTGAGGAGGAAGCTGCATGGCGGCCTCGATAGAGGTGCGAACAGACTCAGGAGCAGGCACGGAAGGGTTGCCGATCGAGAAATCAAACACATTCTGAGCGCCAATCTCAGCACGACGCTGCATCGCATAACCTGCAATCTCGCGGATTGCAGACTTTTCTGATCCGTATGCAAGACTTGTCTGATTGACCATGGTTTCTCGATTCTCTCGAAGCCTACAGTACCTACCTGGTAAAACGTTGGGTGGAGGCGTGGTGGATGACGCCGCCGCGCATCTGGCCTCACACAACCTTTGATAGATAGCATATTGGGCGAGAAGATCGATCTTCTCGCCCAACTTTAAAAGTTTTAACAAATTTGTATCTATTGCACGGTCTTGCGGCAAATTTCACAGAGTGGACTGCAGTGCGACCGCGTGACTTCAGCCTATTCGTACACGCAAGGCTTCAGAACGCCAACAAATGGCAGGTTGCGGTAGCGCTCTGCATAGTCCAGACCGTAACCGACAACAAACTTGTCGGGTACGTGAGTGCCTACGTAACGAGGATCAATAGCTGGACGCTTGCCCTCAATGTCCTTGACCAGGAAAGCGGCAATCTCAATGGACGCGGGGTTACGAGACTGGAGCATGCGGACCAGGTAAGAGAGGGTTAAACCGGAGTCCAGGACGTCCTCAACGATGATGACGTGGCGGCCCTCAATCTTGGTGTCAAGGTCTTTTACAATGCGCACAACGCCAGAGCTCTTAACACCGTCGCCGTAGCTGGAAACAGCCATAAAATCGATGGAGAGTGGGCACTCAATGGCGCGCATGATGTCGGCCATGAATACAACAGCTCCGCGAAGAACAGCAATGACCAGGGGGTTCTTATCCGCGTAGTCACGCGTGATCTCTGCACCCACCTTCTTGACGATGTCCTTGATGTCCTGTTCGTCAAGTAGAATCTCTTCAATATCAGGGTGAAGCTCCGCCATTACTGGCTCCTCTCAAATGGCTTGTGACCAGAATAGATGTTCAATTCTAGCAACTGTTTTGTACCTTGCGTACATTTTACTCGTTCATCGGGACGAATTCCCGCAACCCACACTACATGTCCACGAATATTTGTGCGCACAATAGGCATCATACTCCTGGATTCAACGGGCACGCCTGCCTCACCCAGCAGGTCAGAGATCTTTTTTGACTGTCCGTGCATGCCCAGGGGTTGCATAGTGTCTCCCGCCTCGGGTCCCGAGACCCATAAGCTGCCGCCGTGAACCGGATCTACCCCGCAGGCTTTTGCGTCGAGAAGAACCGACTCGCCCAACCATTCCTGGCTATGCACGGTTGCATAGGACACGACATCAAAGCCGTGCTCCACAGGGAGAACGCGCGCTGAGAGCACTCGGCCGTCTGCCAGCTCCAGCGTTCCCGGGACCGCAAGGTGCTCGCCAAACGTTGCCACAGCAGGCGATGTACCTGCAAGCTCACCGCTGGCCGCGGCCACAGCGCCCGCGACCGCAGCCGCGCTCCTCGCGCCCGCCGTGCCCGCACCGCCCGCGCTCCTCGCCGCGCCCGTGAAAGAGAACGTCACGGTGCCCAAACGAACGCGCGCCTCAAGGTTCTGCGGAAGGTTAGCCACGCCAACTCCCGCGGCGACCGCTTCGAGCACAGCATCTACGTGCCTAAACTCAAGCCAAGCCTCGGGAATCAACTGCCTGCCCACAATCCTTACCACGCGACGAGCAATCACCACGTCGGTGGAACTCAGCTTCAGCGCATCAAGTACCAGCGAAGACTCGCTCTTCCGCAGCGTAATTTGCCTCAGTTTGCGAGCGGCTTTTCCCTCAAGATAATCGTCTTCGTCGGTCATCAAATCCGCAATTTTGCACACCGTTTGCACCAACATCGGGTTTCTCGCCTTAAGAAGCGGAAGCACGTTGTGGCGCATATACGCACGTAGATAGTGGGTATCGGTGTTGGTGGCGTCCTCGTGCCAGTCCAGGTCGCGAGCCTTCAGCCAGTCTTTGAGCTGGTCATGCGTATAGTCGAGCAGCGGGCGATAAATCAACCCGCGATGCCTAGGAATCGACGCCAGGCCGCTCATGCCGGACCCGCGCATCACGTTCATCATAAACGTCTCTGCGCGATCGTCCGCCGTGTGCGCTGTCAAAATCTTTGCCTTCTGGCGAGAAACTCCCTGTTCAACGCAAAGTTTTTGAGCGAGTTCTCGCGCAGCGTCATACCGCACCCGACGACCAATTTCTTCCACGTTGCCGTCACGTTCCTGCGCGAGCTTTGCCACGTCCACGCGCAATGCGGTACAGGGAATGCCCAGCGAGTCGCAAGTCTCTTGAACAAAGTGCTGGTCAGCATCCGCGTCCGCTCCGCGAAGCAAATGATTTACGTGCAGCACATGCAGGCGCTCTTTTGCAACGCGCACAAGTCCTGCGCCGTCGCCAAGATCAAGCGGCTCCGTCGCCGCCATGTGGAGCAGCGCCATCGAGTCGGCTCCGCCCGAGACCATAAGAATGACGGGCGCCTCCGCCTGGCCTCGGCGCTGACCTTCCAGCTGGCCTCGGCACGAGCCTTCTGCCTGGTCTTTTGCGACGAGAGCGTTCTTTTTATTGAAGTATGCGTGTACGGATGGCACTTAGCACCAATTTCTGTCCGGTGTGTTTGTTACAGTTATACCCGAAAGTTACTCAGTAGAAAGAAATTCATGAATCCCACGTTTCGCCTACATATTCTTGCCAGCGGATCAAAGGGCAACTGCAGCCTGCTAGAAACGCCTGATGGTCTCATTATGATTGATTGCGGAATCTCTAGAAAAGAAATTCTGCGTCGGTCTAAAGAGCTGAACGTTGACCTCTCTGAGCTTGTGGCCATCTTTATTACGCACGAGCATACCGACCACGTCGCGGGTCTTTCGGTAGTAAGTAAAACTTTTGATGTTCCCGTGTTTGCTACAACAGGAACTGCTGCCGTACTTTCAAGAAAGCCCTGTTCCAACGTCACCTTTACCCTTGTTGACCAGGCAGGTTCTGTCCATATTGACGCCGCTCCAGACATTGAGGTAAGCACCTTCCCCACCTCGCACGATGTTTGCGAGCCTATGGGCATGCGCTTTGATTATCTTGCTGGTCCTGATAGGCGCATCGTGGACTCCGTGGGCTACTGCACCGACACGGGTATTCTGACACCTAAGGCTCTCGAGTGCCTTTCTGACGTGCGCCTTCTTGCTATCGAATCCAATCATAACGAGCAAATGCTGCTCACAGGCCCCTATCCGTACGTGCTCAAGCAACGCGTCCACGGAGACTCTGGCCACCTGTCAAACGAGTACACCGCGAAAGCGTTACCGCAGCTTGTTGGCCCAAATACCCGCTGTGTGGTTGGCATTCATCTCTCTCACGAGAATAACCGTCCAAGTG
>JABZHP010000083.1 GCA_015258785.1 Atopobium sp. | reverse complement strand
AAAAGACGCTGACGTTGTCTTTACCATGGTTGGTTATCCAACTGACGTTGAAGACGTTTACTTGGCAACAGATGGTCTTATCCGCGTTGCTAAGAAGGGTGCATACCTTATTGATCTGACCACTTCTTCATCTCAGCTTGCTCGTGATATTCACGATGCTGCTGAAATTGAGGGAAAGCATGCCTTTGACTGTCCAGTTACGGGCGGCCAGAAGGGTGCTCAGGACGGTACTCTTACGCTGATTGTCGGCGCAACTGAGCACGATATTGAGCCAGTACGCGCTCTTCTCGAGACATTTTCGGCAAAGATTTTCTGCATGGGTGGTGCTGGTAAGGGTCAGACCGCAAAGCTTTGTAACCAGGTATCTCTTGCATCATGCATGATTGGCTATGCAGACGCAATGGCCTTGGCAGAGCAGGGTGGACTTGACGTTGAGCAGATGCTTGAGGTTGTTGCTAGTGGCATGGGTTCTTCTCGCGCACTTAAAGAGCTTGCTCCTAAGTCGCTTGAGGGAGATTTCCAACCAGGATTTTTGGCTGAGCACTTCCGCAAGGATATTGCGCTTGCTCTTGCTCAGTCTGAGGACCTTGAGATTACCCTCCCTGGTGCAGAGACCGCCTTTACCTTGTATGACATGCTCTGCCAGATTGGTGGCGCTCGCAAGGGTACTCAGGCAATCTCACTGCTTTACGCTGATGAGGCTACGAGCACTGCAGCTGGTCTTGACTGGTCGCTTCTTGAGAGCCAGGAAGATGAGGGTGAGCACGAGTGCTGCTGTGGTTACGACCATGAAGATGGTGATCACGAGTGTGAGTGCCATGGTCACGGACATCATCATGAGCATGAAGGTCACGAGCACGGTCATGACGGCCACTGCTGCCACTAAGTGCTAGCCGCAAAGGAACCCCGATTATGAGTGATATTTCTACTCCTCAGAGCTCTATTGCGGTTTTCATCGATTATGAAAATTTGGCACTAGGAACAGGTAAAAGAAAGAGAAACGGCCACCAAGAGCCAGGTCATCTTCCAGAGATGAAGCTCATTATGGAGAGGCTGGTTGATAAGGGACGCATTACTGCTAAGCGTGCATATTGCGATTGGCAGCGCTTTCCAAATGCTATTACACCCCTGCATGAGCTTGGCATTGAGCTCATTGAGATTCCAGATAGGGCTTATACCGGCAAGAACTCTGCCGATATTAGACTTGCGGTGGACGCTGTTGAGATGTGTCTTACTAAAGACCACATTGACACATTCGCTGTGCTTTCTGGTGACTCGGACTTCTCGCCACTTGTGGCAAAGCTTAAAGAGGCTGGTAAAACGGTCATTGGCGTTGGTATGAAGGAGTCTACCAGCTCGCTTCTTGCTGAAGTTTGTGACGAGTTTATCTTCTACGAGGATATTTTGAGTTCTGGCAGAATTCCAGACTTTAAAGAGAAGGTACCTGTCGAGAAACACGACTGCTATCAGCTCTTATTTGAGACCATTGAGTCTTTGGAGCGCGAAAGCGAAACATTTATTTATGCGTCTCGTTTAAAGGAGACTATGCGAAGGAAGCGTCCGCAGTTTGCTGAGGCAACTTATGGATATCGTTCGTTTACTTCTCTTTTACGTGAAGCATCGAGCCTTGGATTTATTAAAATTCATGAGGATCAAAAAAGCGGCACCGTTGTCGTAGACGGATTTAGAGAATAAAGGGTGTTTTAGAGAGGATTTAGGTTTCATGGCAGAAAAGAAAGAAACTGCTCAGAAGCCAAAAAAGGCTTCAACTAAGGCAACCGCAAAAGCGGGCTCTACAAAGGCGCCAAAAGAAGAAAAGCAACCTGCTAAGAAGGCTACTAAAAAGCCAACTATGGCACAGATGAAAAAAGTGAATGCACTGGTCATTGCTTTGTCTGATGCTAGTAGGCGCGCTCGTCAAGATGCGTCTCATGAGCTTGCAGAGCTTGCTCATGTTGCTCCTCTTGCTTTTGAAGAGCACATCGATTCTCTTATTGATGCACTGTATAGACCAGAGGCTCAGACTCGTTGGGAAGTGCTTGATGCACTTGCTCATTTGAGCGAGCATTTTAGTGACCAGGTCTTTAAAGCATTTGATGCTGCTGAGGCTTCTTTGTTTGACGATGACTCAGCAACGGTGCGTCTCGCAGCATTTTTGTTCCTCTGTCAGTACGGCGCAACTTCTGCAAAGCATTCTGATGAAGCATGGCCACTTCTTGATGAGGCGGTTCAGTGTTATCACGGAGATGCTGAGTACCATGATATGCTCCAGGGTCTTCTCGCCTTAGCACACGGAACTATTTCTAAGGATGTGAAGAAGGCATTGTCTCAGCGCATGAAGTTTGATGCAGAAAATGCCACTGGATACATCAAACAGTATTCGGAAGAGATTGTTGCAGCTACCAAATAGTTTGTTTTGCATGTAAACGACTGTGTGCAAACGGGGGAGTTTACTGGTTGTATGTTTTATGCATGCTAATAAGAGTAAACTACAGGTTTGTATTATGTACGCATAGTTGCATTAAGCGATGAAAGGCAAGGATATGCCATCTATTGATGTAAAAAAGAACTCAAAGATCTTTATTGGAGTTGGAGCAGTTGTACTGTTTGCTCTAGGTATTGTCATCGGTCGCTTCCTTCTGGGCGGTGGCGGAGCTACTGGTTCTTTGAACGGTCGCACCACACTTTCTGAGGGTGAGCTCAACACTCCTATTGCTTCTTATACCTACAACGGTCAGACCAAAGAAGTAACTGCTCGTGAGGTTATTGAGAACACTTCCGGTCTTGACGCAGCAAAGCAGTCTGACGGCACCTATGCTGTTCCAGCAGCCGATAAGATCATTGGCTATGTTCGCAATGCTCTTGTTGTTGCTGAGGCTCAGAGCAAGGGTATTACCGTCACTGATGACGAGGTCAACAATTACATGCAGACCAACTTCAAGACTACTGATGTTAGCCAGGTTGCTTCTGCATACAAGCTCTCTGAAGACGTCGCAAAGAAGCTCATCCATGATGCTGTCATCATGAAGAAGTATCGTGATAGCGTTCTGACTACAACCCTTCCAGATGCTCCACAGGCACCAACTGCACCTGAGGACGGCAACTCCGAGACTACAAGCCAGGAGTACGCTCAGTACATCATTGGTCTTGCTGGCGATGAGTGGGACGCTAAGAACAACACTTGGGCTTCCCAGGATGGCGATTACTACAAGCAGCTCTCTGCTTACTCAATCTCCAACGATTCCGCCTCTTATGCAGCTGCCCAGACCGCTTATCAGGTTGCAATGAGCAAGTACTCTGCTGTTGCAAGCAAGGCATCTCAGGAGTGGTCACAGAAGATCAACGAGATTCTTGGTAAGGCATCTATTGCTGTTTACTCTCTTGCTCTCTAGGATTTGAAAAGCAATGAAAGTTGCTATTAGCGCTTGTTTACTTGGCCTCCCCGTCAGATATGACGGAGGGGCCAAGCCTGTTTCTGCAGTACAAAGATTGGCTCAAAAAGTAAACGTTACCAAGATCTGCCCCGAGACTTCCTCGGGCCTTCCTGTGCCTCGTCCGCCCGCGGAACAGCGAGAAGGACGTGTTTGGCTCAAGGATGGCTCGGATGTTACAGAAGATTTTGAACGTGGATCTAAGATTGCTCTTAGCGCTGTTACGTCTTCTGACATCACGCTCGCCGTTTTGAAGGCAAAGAGCCCGTCTTGTGGCGTGCATGAGATTTATGATGGTACGTACTCAGGAAAGCTTGTTTCTGGCGAGGGAACACTTACTCGTCACCTCTTAGAGGAGGGGATTTGCGTGGTTACCGAGAAAACCATTGAGAATGTAAGCCCATCTGTTGAGCATCCTGTTGCTCTTATTTTGGGAACCGGACTTGGTCATCTTGCCGATCTGGTAAAGCCAGTTCGTCGTATTGATTATCGTGATATTCCCGGCTTCCCTGTTGACGCTTCACCTATGGCAGGTCACAGCTTTGAAGCAACCATTGGTACTATCGATGGTGTGCCTGTAGTTGTCTATCCTGGCCGCGTTCACCTCTATCAGGGCTATTCTGCCGCTGAGGTAACCTCTCTTGTTCAGCATGCTCATCACCTAGGCTGTAAAGACATTATTTTTGCAGGTGCAACAGGCGCTGTTTCTGGA
>JABZHP010000082.1 GCA_015258785.1 Atopobium sp. | reverse complement strand
TTTACCGCCTCAAAAACTTTTATCTGGGCAAACGTTGTATGCAGAAAAATGAAATCTCCAACTAAACGCATTTTTTACCACTTTGGCGTAACTCGAAGCGCTTTTGGCACCAGCACGTTCACGACCACGCCCATCCTTGCACGTTACCAGCACATATCGCTGTGCCCGCCCGCACTTGCTCACCTGCAAGCCTGCCGCCCGCCCGCACGTACACGCACGCCTATGCCCGGCCAGGGCGCACAAAAAAGCCTGGTAGCGGAACGCTACCAGGCTTTTAGCGAAGCTAAGTCTCTAAGCTAGATCTTAGAACTCAACAGGGAGGTCGAAGTAGACGCACTTAAGCAGCTGTTCCATCTCCTCCTGGGTAGGCTTGCGTGGGTTGGAGAGGGTGCAAGCGTCCTCGATAGCAAGGCGAGCAACCTCTGGAGCCTTCTCGAAGAACTCCTTCTCGTCGATGATGGAGGTCTCGGACTTGGTTCCACCCTCGCCGTAGTTCTTGATGCCCTGTGGGATGTCAAGAGCGTCGTTGATGTCGCGAATCTTCTGGACAAGTGCTGCTACCAGCTCGTCCTCAGTGTTGCCCTCGAGGTGCAGGATCTCCTTAGCAATGAATGCATAGCGAGCCTTTGCGCGCTCATCGCGAGCGTTGAACTGGATGACTTTGCCCAGGTACATAGCGTTTGCGCAACCGTGGATGATGTGGCCACCGGAGAATGCTGCGCCGGTCTTGTGAGCCATGGAGTGAACGATGCCCAGAAGGCCAGAGGAGAATGCAATACCAGCGATGCACTGTGCATCATGCATGTGCTGACGTGCCTCTTTGTCACCTTTGTAGGACTTTGGCAGCCACTCGACAATCTCGCGGATTGCGTGAAGAGCGTCGCCGTCAGTGTACATGGAAGCAACGGTAGAAACGTATGCCTCGATAGCGTGGGTCAGTGCGTCCATACCAGTGTGAGCAACAAGCTTAACAGGCATGCCGTAAGTGAGCTCAGGGTCAACAATTGCGACGTCAGGGGTAATCTGGAAGTCAGCGATTGGGTACTTAACGCCCTTCTGATAATCGGTAATGATGGAGAATGCGGTTACCTCAGTTGCGGTACCGGAAGTAGAAGAAATTGCGCAGAAGTGAGCCTTGGTGCGGAGCTCAGGAAGGCCGAAGACCTTGCACATGTCCTCAAACGTGGTCTCTGGGTACTCGTACTTAATCCACATAGCCTTAGCTGCGTCGATTGGGGAGCCGCCGCCGATAGCAATGATCCAGTCTGGCTGGAACTCGCTCATCTTAGCAGCGCCGCTCATAACGGTCTCGACGGAAGGATCGGACTCGACGCCCTCAATGTGAGCAACCTCAAAACCTGCGGACTTGAGGTCATTCTCGACGTCATCAAGGAAGCCGCCGCGGCGCATGGAGCTACCGCCGGAAACGATGACTGCCCTCTTACCCTTGAGGTTCTTAACCTCGTGACGAGCACCCTCGCCAAAATACAGATCGCGTGGATTTGTAAAACGTCCCATAAAACCTCTCCTTAACTATGTGCCGCTTCCCTAAGCGGCTAGCGAAGCCATTCTTCGCAATTACTTCTTCTCAACATTTCTATATTAGCTCATTTTGGACACCTGTACCAAAATGAATGTGCCATTTTATGCAATATCGTTCAGAATTTATGCACCCCTCTGGCGAGAAACCCGTTCACTCCAAACGTTTCCGTCTGCCGTTCACAATCTTCTTACGACGCTCGCGGACTTGCCCCGCACACCCAAATAACCTGCGATATCATTACGTAAGAGAGAAAGGAATCACGTGGCGTTTGACCCAGTAAAAGAAGACTACCAGCGACTTATCCTCCGCTTTGCTCGCACGCAAGTCAGCGACGAGGATAGCATTGCCACGCTGATGAAGGACTTCAACTGGAGATTCTCCAACGACCGCGATTCTCTCCCCCAAACCGATGAAGACCGCGCGTTCAACCTGGTTGCTCAGGCGGCCGAAATCGTTGATTATCGCCTGCCTTTTGTCGAAGAATCTCAGGCGCAGTCCCTTATCGACCAGGGAAAACGCCTCCTCAACCAGGCAATTCAGCTGGACCCCAACTGTTTTGACGCCCAACGTATGCTCCACGCATCAAATAGCAGGCTTTTTGACGCTTACTACCAGTTCCTTGTGGAGAAGCTTCCCCAGGTAGAAGCCGCGTGCTATCAGAAGGCGCAAGAGTCCTCGCAGGGGCTTCCCGCTGAGCAGGCAGAACTTGCCCAGAGGCTGGCAATCAACCCCTATAAGCGCTGGTTAGCGACGCTTTCTTCTCGCGCGCTTATCTGCGGTCGAAACAAAGATGCCATCGCATATGGCGAGAAACTCCTGGAACTTGACGCTGCGGACGCAGCCGATGCTCGTTTTACACTTGCACTCGCATACGCAAAACTCGAGGACGAGGTCGCTCTCGACAACCTCATGGACAAGTACCGCAAGCTAGATCCTCCTCGTGGGGCAGATGACCCGTGGATTTTGCTGGCTCGCCTGGCTATTCACTTCAAGAAGCGTGAGCTGGTTGAGGCAGAACACTACCTTGACCTGCTGATTGAGCGCTATCCCGAGGCAACGCTTTGCTGTTTTGTGCAGAAGGACTTGCCCGAAGGAGAGTTCTCGCGCCTTAACGTGCTCCCCTATTCTGAGGACGAGCTCATCATTGCCATTGCAGAGGCAACGGTGCTGCTGCAAGAAGGAAATGACCTGATAGGACGCGGTGTTCTTGGCCGTTGGCTTGCAGATCAAGTTAGGGCGAGAGACCCAAAGACCGTTGAACTTGCAGAAAAAGAACTGCAGATGCAGGCAAACGCCTTGTTTGCTTCGGCTGATCCTTTCCCTGGTGGATCCGACTTCCCCGACGGCCCGGTCGGCTCCGGCCCCGCTGGCCCTGGCGGCCCCGCTGGCCCGCGACCACACGGACCGTATATCGACGGGCCAAATAATCCACACGCAGGTAGTGATGCAGAGTGATTAAGCAATCCGCTAACGATATGGTCAGTGAGCAGGTAGATCGCCTGGTAGCCAAGTGTGCACGAGAAAAGAACATCATCTCTGAAGCCGCTCTCTACGAGTTGAAGCTTGCAGTGGAAGCTTCTCCTAAAGACTTCATTGCTGACGAAGAAGAAAAGGCTTTTGCTCAATACGTCAACGTCATTGGTAAGTATCAGGCTGGAATTACTAAAGAAATTGATTCTGATGCGGACTTCTTCTCAAGCCGTATGGATCTGCTTAATTTCTTGCATAATCAGATGACAAATATAACTGAAAACCCAGCTCTTAACAGCACAAGTATCAATCTTGAAGCACAGAGAATCTTGGCGCAAATCTCCAACAATCATCCCGCAGCAATCCTCAACGACCTGCTTGACCTGCAAAAAGAATTCGACCCTATCTTCAGACCAAAGTTGGAACAAGCAAAGCAAACTCACGGCGACGCTTGGACCTGCGCTGAAGCCCGCCCTCTCTTGCGCCTCTACGCACAGATTGCCCAGGTAGCAACCGATTGCGCTTGCTTCAAGCTCTCTCAAAAAGCCTGCGAAGATCTTTTGTTTTTCTCGCCAACAGATTTACTGGGTGCGCGTTTTACCTTGGCATATGTCCTTGCTCGCCTGGAAGATGAGGAGGGTCTCCATAAGCTGGACGAGAGCTGCGGATATCAGTCCAATGCATGGATGCGCCTGGCGTTTACGCTGCTGTTCTTCAAGTTGAATCGCATGCCCGCGGCAAAGCGTGCGCTCAAAGGTTTTGTTAACCTTGGCGAAGGAGCAGCATATGCGCTGCTCAGGCCATCTTTTGTTGATCTCTACATTCCGTGCAGAATCAACTTTACGCCTGACACGTTTGCCGAGAACGTTATCGCAGTTCACGAGGCCGAAGCAATTATCGCCGACGTGCCGGAATTTATTTCGTGGGCAGAGTCGGTGCCCGGCGTAACTCAGAGCGCTCGCGACTACGCGTTTAAGGCCGGACTAGACTGGTGGGAAAACGAAGAATAGATGTAAGCTCAAAATCAGCTCGTTTAGCACTAGAAATCTGTAGCAACTTTGCTATACTTTTTCTTCGCGTCCCCATCGTCTAACGGTTAGGACATCGCCCTTTCAAGGCGGCAATACGGGTTCGATTCCCGTTGGGGGCACCATACGCTATTTGTCATTAAGCTTTTCTTTTATTAGTTTTACTAATCTAGCAGGTGTTTTTATGCCAAGCTTCTTTAAAGCTTTTATTGCAGACATACTTTCTTCAACAATATAGAATGTCATTGTAATTTGAACCATGGAAATAGGGCCGATTTTTGCGAGAAGGTCAAAAAGCGCCGAAAGTATAACGACTCCCACAATAAGGAGTTTTTTCGTTATCACCGTTTCAATAAATTTCAAAGTTAATTTCTTACGATTTGTATAGCTATATATGGTAACTAGACTATTTATCTAACTATAGACTCTTATGATT
>JABZHP010000081.1 GCA_015258785.1 Atopobium sp. | reverse complement strand
CTCTAAGAAAAACTAGTAGTGGATGATAATCGGATCTCCGTCTTTGGCAACATCAAAGAGTTTCTGAGCGTTTTCATAGCTTAGGTTAATACATCCATGACTACCGCCAGTTCTGTAGATGTTTCCACCAAACGCACTTCTCCATGGGGCATTGTGGAAGCCAACTTCTTGACCCTTTACACCAAGCCAGAAGTCAACGTGTGCATCCCAACCTGGTTTGCCATTCTCGTCATTTGGACCAAGAAGACGAGCGTTTCTGATATGACTGGTAATATACCAGACTCCTTCTGGAGTGTTGTGATGTCCGTCTGGGATACCCGTTACTACATCGGCTTCCCAAAGAATTGTTCCATCATCACCATAAAGGACAGCATGCTGAGTGGTGAGGTCAACGTCAATATAACGACCGCCCCAGTCCTGCTCGCCCTGCTTAGTAAATTTACCGGCTGACTGTTTTGTAGGCAGTTCAATCTTTGTTGCCTGGCCAGCTGATAGACCATCAGAGATAGCTTTTACAGCAGCGTCATTATCAATAACCCAGCCGTATGCACCAGCAGCCTTTGTAGTAAATTCTTTTCCATCCCAACGCTTATAGGTCCTTGAAGTGCCGCGAGTATCTACTGCAGGAGCAAGTGTCTCGTTGACCCATTTGGTAATAGCGTCTGTATCAAATGAAATAGAGAGATTCTCATCAAACTTAATCCAGCTAGCAATGGTGTCTTGATCAAGCTGATATGCAACAGAGTCACCCAACATCAAATCAACCGCAGAGGTAACGTAGGAATTAGCTGTCTTCAAGGCAGCATCAAGGTCTTCTGCGCTCATAAGGCTTTCTGGGCCAAGCTGAACGGTAGTGCTCAGATTATCAAAAGCGGTTTGCAAGTCTTTATGGACGCCTTCAAGAGAAAGCCTTGTGGCAATAGCATCGTCAGCAAAAACAAACTTTTTAGCTGAGCTATCGTAGGTAATTCCATTGTTCTCTAGAGTGTGAGCAGATTCCTTTGCCTGCTCAATTCTTTGATTAAAGAGAGCGTCTGCCTTGCTTGTATCGTACGAAGCGGTTGCATGTGGGCTCAAGGACCTGCTGCGATTAAGCTCCAGTGGCCACATCCAAGGATTCTGCTGGCTAATTGCATCGCGAGCATATCCTGCTGCGTCGTACTTCAAATCAATGTCAGAGGCCTTGATGGTTAAATCAACGCCATTTCCAGAGACTTGTACGGAATAGTTTGAGGCCTCGTTTGCTCTAGAAGTCTGCAAATCTGAAGCTGGTTTTAAGGAGTAGTCCTTACCATAAATGCTGGTCTGAGGCATAAAGAAGAAGTTAAAGAAGATTGCTCCACCCACATACACAAGGGCGAGAATACCAACGAGCACAGCAGGTATTTTCCACCACTGATGTTTTTTGTGGTTAACTGGAGCTTCTTCTTTTTCTCCAAGTTCAGCGCTATCAAGGGGAGCAATGACAGTTAGATCAGCTGCTTGCTCTTCTGGGAATTCTGTAGCTTGTGAAGGCTCATTGAGCTGATTGGTTTTTATCTGCTCTTCATTGAGAGCAACGTACATATCAGTGTCGCCAAGACTTGGAACTGAATCTTTAAGGGAGGGTGTCTTCTCTGTAGCTTCTTCCGAGGAAAGAGGTTGTAGGTTAGCGGTGTGAGAAGCAGAGCTTTTTGCAAAGTGCTTAGCCAAGGAGCACTCCTTATAAAATACGAAGTTACACAGCAAGAATCAGTGTGTTTTGACAAACAGACTATCTGCAAATGAGTCAAAGACACATCTATTTAGTGTAGTGCATATTCGCCACATATTTTATGGAACTTACGAGGAATTATTTTCCACAGGAGAAGAACAAAACTGGAGTACTATATACGACATTTAGAAATAATTATTTTTCAATTGCAGGGGGAGCAATAGCGTATGTCATCAACTAGAGTCAATAGTACTACGCAAAATATTAGATGTGTTTGTACTGCTCTTGCCGTACTTCTTTTATGCATTTCAGCTTTTCCTAAAATTGCTGTAGCTACTGCATCAACTATTCAATCAAATTCCCATTCTGCTAATCAGTTGTTGCTGCATACTGATGTCAAATCGTATGAACTTCTACCTTCTGATTTTGCGCCTCTTGTGGGCAATGATTCAACTTCGTTTGATAACCTTGAGCAAGTTAAGCCTTATGAGGCAGTTAACCCTGATTCTCATCCAAACTTTAGCAAGGTAAGTGATTTTGTTTACCTAGATAGAGACCAGTTTGACTTGTCGCTTTTCTCGCCAGATGATTCCTTGAGCTATACAACAGATGACGCAGCGGTAGATGCTTACATTCAGACTCATCCGGAGCTTGCTGGCGTAACTGATCGTAGAATCTTGCTTCCGGTGTTTGAATTTGATTCAGACAATGATATTCAGGCTCACAGAGACAGAATTAATTCATACATCGCTAATGGTCAGCTGGCACAAGGGTCGGTTGGTCAAGATAATACTGCTGTTATTGATACTAGTTTGTCTATGGGTCAGTATAAGCTGGAAAAAACACTTTCGTACGATCAAGAGCATGGCTTCTATTACATTTATACCATGCATGTAGGTGTATCTGATATTGACCGTAATCTCACAACGTTTGTTGATAGCAACGGAAATAAGACTGAAAAACAAGGTCTGTTCCAGGCTCCAGAGGTAGTGGGTAATGACATTCTTGACCACAAAGAAGTTGACTCTTATACGATTTCCTCTGGCTATGATGGCGATGGTAATGTTGTCCGTCCAACTACGTATGTGACACATATTACGTATTACTACACCCTCGCACACACCGCATATGTTTCAGATACTGGAACTACTTTAAAGCCTATTGACGCTGGTCTTCAGAATGCGCCAGCTACCATCTCTTCTTACAACTATGATCACACGGTTGATGCAGGTACAAGGCGAGTATTGGATATTGATGCCGTGACAGCTCGCCTTATGGCTGAGATTCAATCACAAGATGTTACTCAGCTTTTCCCTGTTAGTGCTGCTACTCATAACGGAGACATCGCTATTAGCAGAACTCCTGGTGGTAACACTTACGATATTCAACTGTTTGAAAACGGCCAATTTACTGTTGATTTGAGCTATCTGCCAGATGGCACGCCTCGTGTCGTTGATGCCGATGGCAATGCTGTTTATTTCTCAAACCATTTCAAGGATGTTGTCTATTCTTCGTACCAGGATGACACTTTGCCTGTTGGTCAGTATCGAATTGAATATCTTCTTACTCCAACATCCGCAGATCCAGATCACTTTGATTCATACCAGCATTTAAAGGTCAATCTTGTTATTGGAACAAGTGATACTTCTCAGCCACCTATTACCGCAAATTGGACTCACGTATATGTGAAGCAGCCTGAGACTACTCCAGAAACGCCTGAGACTCACGCTCCTGAGAAGCCTCAGCAGACTCGGAAGAAGTCTTTGCTCCCTGATACTGCAGACTATTCTCAGGTTGCATTACAAGGGACGCTTATGGGCTCTTCTATCTCACTGATTTCTTTGAGTTTCTTCCTTAAGAGAAAACAGCTGCAGAAGTAATTCATGAATACATGACGTTGCTCTTGCCTCAAGAGTGAGAGAATACTGTCTATCAAGAGGCGAGAGGTACGTTATTTATGGCAACATATCCGGTTATTCATGTAGATTCATCTGACGACCATCGTCTTGATGTGTATGCTCGACTGACTGACAATCAGCTTCGTAATCGTCTTGATCCGTCCCGCGGTGTCATGATTTGTGAGTCACATTTTGTGATTGAGACTGCGCTTGCTGCAGGTTGTAGACCGCTCTCATTTCTTGCGAATACTTCTCATACAGACAATATTTTGCAAATTGTCGAGAAGTTCCGTCCTCTGTCAGACAACACTCCTATTTTCATTCTTCCAGATGAGCAGCTCACACAGCTTATTGGCTACAAGATGAATAGAGGAGTGCTCTGCGCTATGAGAAGGCCACAAGGTGTAGCGTTAGAAGAGATTCTTAACACCTCTAAGCACATTGCCGTTTTGGAAGATCTGGTTGACGTTAATAACGTAGGTGCAGTCTTTAGGTCAGCCGCAGCACTTAATGTGGACGCTGTTATCTTGACAGCTAAATGTGCTGACAACCTCTCAAGACGAGTTCTGCGCGTTTCTATGGGAACAGTTCTTAATGTGCCTTGGGCTCGCCTGGATGAAGAAACAACATCGCTAGATTTTATAGAAAAGCTTAAAGCTCATTCTTTTGTTACGTGCGCGCTTGCACTTACCGATTCTGCAGTACCTCTCAATAAAGGGCTGGTAAAAGGCAAAAAAGCCGCGCTGTTCTTTGGTAGTGAAGGCTATGGACTTGATAAGAAAACTATTGAGGCCTGTGACATTACCACCATCATCCCCATGTCTCATCAGGTAGATTCACTCAATGTTGCTGCATCATCTGCTGTTGCTTTTTGGGAACTCTTAGCTCGATAACTTGAGTAGGAAGCCTTACATACTGTACAAGATTTATACGGCACAAAATTTGCGGTACAAAAAACGGCCATCTACGAGAGTGAACTGCCTCCTATTTCTTGGACACGAGAAATAG
>JABZHP010000080.1 GCA_015258785.1 Atopobium sp. | reverse complement strand
CTCCAAGGATATGTATTCTGCACGCACGCCGACAACGTCCGAGCTCATTGATGACGTGTGGTATGAGATTGTCGATAAGAGCGCGTGGAAGACTATGATGGATCGCGTAAACCAAGCGTTACCTCCTCTGGAGGATGCAAGTACCGACGAAACCACAGGCGTTGTGGGTACCGTTGGAGGAGACCCTTCTGCTATCGACAGCATTAAGCCGGACTACACCGGTGAAGTTGCCGTGCTCAACGGCACCGACGTTCAAGGGCTTGCAGCTCAAAAGGCTGGCATCCTGAAGACTAAGGGCTACACCGCTTACGCCGACAGCTCGCTGGAGCATCCAACCGACTCGATTATTGTCTACGATGGCACGCGTACGGGCCTGGCAAAGGCCGTTGGCGTTGCAAAAGCACTGGACATCCCTACCGCTAACATCAAGGCAAACGACGGTTCCTACCCAACTGACGTGGACATCACCGTAGTCCTGGGCACTGATCAGGCTCCAAAGCGCTAGCGGTCCGCAGCGCGACACACGGCAGCACGCGACCCGCAACGACGTGCAGCGTGTGACCCGCTACGGCGTGTGCCACACAGCAACGCCGCCTCACACAAAAACGGGCGAGAAGACCGATCTTCTCGCCCGTTTTACGTTTACAGTCAGCGGTTTTGTGGCTTAGACGTTAAAGCGGAAGTGCATGACGTCGCCGTCCTCGACCACGTACTCCTTGCCCTCGATGCGTAGTTTGCCCGCAGTCTTGCAGCCCGCCTCGCCGCCCAGCTCAACGTAATCATTGTAGCTGGCAACCTCAGCCTTGATGAAACCGCGCTCAAAATCGGAGTGGATGACGCCGGCGGCCTCGGGAGCCTTAGCGCCAATGCGGACGGTCCACGCCCTGACCTCCATAGGGCCAGCGGTGAAGTAGCTCTGCAGGCCAAGCAGCTTGTATGCTGCCTGGGCAAGCGTCTCCAGGCCGGAGCGCTCAAGTCCCAGGGACTCCAGATACTCTGCAGCCTCCTCTGGATCAAGGTCAGCAAGCTCAGCCTCAACACCTGCACAAACAGGGATGGACTGAACGCCGTTAATAACAGGAGCTGGCTCGGTAAGCATGTCCTCGTCGACATTTGCGACGTACAGGATTGGCTTCATGGTAAGCAAGAAAAGATCGCGGGCAGCCAGGCGCACCTCGTCGGTCATCTCCATGTCAGCGGCGCGATTGCCCTCGTTCAGCCACTCCTGAAGGCGCTTTGCCACGTTGAGCTTGGGCTGGAGGTCCTTATCGCGCTTGGCCTCTTTCTCTAGCTTTGGCAAGGCGCGCTCAATGGTGCCCAGGTCAGCGAGGATAAGCTCGGTCTGAATGATGTCCACGTCCTCGTCAGGATTGACGCGACCCTCAACATGGATGACATCGGGATCTTTGAAGTAACGAACAACCTCGCAGATAGCGTCGGTGTTGCGGATGTTTGCCAGGAACTGATTGCCCAGGCCCTCGCCCTCGTTTGCGCCCTTGACCAGGCCAGCGATGTCCACAAACTCAACAGTTGCAGGCATAATACGGCCAGGATTGACAATCTCGGCCAGCTTCTGGAGCCTTGCGTCGGGTACGTCAACGATGCCCACGTTAGGGTCGATGGTGGCAAACGGATAGTTTGCGGCCAGGCCACCCTTGCGGGTCAGCGCGGTGAACAGCGTGGATTTACCAACGTTTGGCAGGCCAACGATACCAATTGAAAGCGACATGTGAGTCCTCTTGTTGTCGGTGGACGGTTACGGTTACTTGCGTTTCTGGCGAGAAGAACGTGGAGCTAGAAGCGTTGTGCTCTGTGTTAGCAGCCGCGTGCTACTCCCCATTATCCTCTTTTGGAGGTTGTTGTGCGGCGGCGGTAGAACTCTCGTCTGAGTCCTCGGTAATCGAATCCGCCAGGTGTTTGAGCTGCTCCTTGCCGGTGTCAAAAATGAAGCGAGCCTTGCGACGAGCCAAAGCCTCAAGACGCTCGGCCTCCTCGGCCTTGCGATCACGAACGACTAGCTCAGAGGTGTTCATCGGCACCATCGTAAGCGCGCCGGGCTCCGGGCAGACAATTTCGCAGGCGCCGCAATTGACGCAGAACGGCATCTTGATGGTCAGTTTACCGCGTTCATCGATGTCGATAGCATGCGTTGTGCAGGTGTTTTTACAGTCGCCACAGACCGTACACTTGCTGGAATCCCAGATAGGAGCTTCGAGCTTCACGTAAGGAGCCAGGTCTGGATCGTGCTGGAGAGCGCCCATGACCAGACGGCGATCCTGCGTAAGCATGGACTGCCTCATGTCGGTGGTGCGCAGGCCCATCACGTCATCAAGCTGCGTCTGGAGTTTGTCCAGAGAACGAGCGTGATTGTTGATGCGGTCAGCGATTGCTTTGGCGCCCGCAAGAACAGGCGTCGACGCAGATACCAGGCGTTCTGCACCGTTCATCGCGTTAGAGATGAACTGCGAGCGGATATACGCACGCGTGAAGTTGTGGTTGAGGTTGTTGCCGTCGACCTCGAGGCCAACCGTAGCACCCGTCCACTCCTCAGCGGTAGCGATGGCCTGGGTATATGCCTCCTCGCCGGTGGTGGTACGACAACGGTCGCAAACGCCCAACGGCAGGTAAACACTTACGTTGTCAAAGTCCGTAAGGATCGAGAACCAAATGTCGGCTGAGAGCATACCCACGCAAGGCAGGCAGATCTCGTTGCCCTCAGGTTTTCTCGCCAGAGCACGCGTACAGGTAATGTAGCACTGTTCGTACGCGGAGGCCGCGCGAGCTACCTGGTCATACAGCATGCGGGACGTATGGCGGCGCGTGTTGAACGTCTCGGTTGGGCACGCGGCAACACAGAGGCCGCACTGCAGGCACGCCTCATCGTCGATGCGCACGGACTGATTGTGGATATCAATGCAATTAGCTGGGCAAACGTCAAGACAGCGAGAACATGCCTCGGCCTTTCCGGAGGCGCACCTCAGGCATCGATTAGCGTTTGACCAGGGGATTTCCTTGTAGTCCATTGGCTCGAACGGCTTGTCCGAATTTGGGTCAATAGACAGGCTTCCCATCAGCGCGTCGAGCGGGTTAGAGAGCACCTGCAGGGAGTCCTGGATATCAATGAGGTCGTCGAGAAAATCTCGCTCCTCGTTACGATTCTGGTTCTGAGCCATGGTGCCTCCTCTCCTTTGGCGCGTGGCGGATTAACGATGCGGTCGCAGCGGCGTGCTGGCCGCGGGTGCAGTTGCGGCGTAGTCACAGTCGCAGCGACGGTATGGCCGTGGTCGCAAATAAATATTTTAACCTGTAGCGAGCAATAATTCCGCTCAAATGACGCCACATTCATACGATTTCGATTAATGGACGCTGAGAGGGAAAACGTTGCAGTTACGACAAGACGGGTTTCTCGCCAAGTTTTGTGACGAAAGAAAAAATCGGGCCCAGCGAGAGGCTGGACCCGATTGAAGTGACGCGAAGGCGCGAATTAGTACATGCCGCCCTGGCCACCCTGAGCAGCTGCGCGAGAAATGGACTCCTCGATGGTAGTGTCCTTTGGCATCTCGGAAACAGTTGCCTCGGTGATGAGGATGAGGGATGCAACGGAAGCTGCATTTTGGAGTGTGGTACGGGTGACCTTAACTGGGTCAAGAACACCCATCTCAATCATGTCGCCATACTGACCGGAAGCGGAGTCAAGACCCTGGCCGGTTGGGAGTGCCTTGATCTTCTCGACAACTACGCTGCCCTCGAAGCCAGCGTTGTTAGCGATGGTGCGGACTGGAGCCTCAAGTGCCTTGCGGATGATCTCAACGCCGATCTTCTCGTCTGCGTCAGAGGTCTGAACGCTGTCAAGGACAGAGGAAGCAGCCAGGAAGGAAACGCCGCCACCTGCGACAATGCCCTCCTCGACAGCTGCGCGAGTTGCCTGAAGTGCGTCCTCGATGCGGTGCTTGATCTCCTTGAGCTCAACCTCGGTAGCCGCGCCAACCTTGATGACAGCAACGCCGCCGGCGAGCTTAGCAAGACGCTCCTGGAGCTTCTCGCGGTCAAAGTCAGAGGTGGTGTTCTCAATCTCTGCCTTGATCTGGGTGATACGGTCATCGATTGCGTCCTTGGAACCAGCGCCACCAACGATGGTTGTGGTCTCCTTGGTAACCTTGACGGACTTAGCGCGGCCGAGCATCTCTGCGCTGATCTCGTTGAGGTTAACGCCGAGCTCCTTGATGACTGCCTGGCCGCCGGTGAGAACAGCGATGTCCTCGAGCATGCGCTTACGACGGTCGCCGTATGCAGGAGCCTTGATTGCGCAGACGTTTAGAACGCCGCGGAGCTTGTTGAGAATGAGGGTGGTCAGAGCCTCGCCGTCGACGTCCTCAGCCATGATGAGCAGAGGTGCGCCCTGCTTCTGGACAGCCTCAAGGATAGGCAGGATGTCCTGAATGGAGGAAATCTTGTTGTCAGTCATGAGGATGTAAGGATTGTCCAGCTCAGCGGTGAGGGTCTCGTTGTTGGTTGCGAAGTAAGGGGAAACGTAACCCTTGTCAAACTGCATACCCTCAACGGTGTCGATGTCGATGCCGAAGGTCTGGGACTCCTCAACGGTGATGACGCCGTCCTTGCCGACAACGTCCATAGCGTCGGAAATCTTGCCACCGATGACTGGATCACCTGCAGAAATGGTACCAACGGAAGCAATCTGCTGCTTAGTTGAGACCTCCTTAG
>JABZHP010000007.1 GCA_015258785.1 Atopobium sp. | reverse complement strand
GAGACAACAGATGCATCCTCAGAGTCAGTATCTTCACGATTCTCTGCAGATGGAGCTGCTCCGCCCTTCCAATCATCTGATGGTCCGTCGTTACGACCAAAGAGTCTAAAGGAGCGACGCTTTGCCTCAGGAGTCTTTGCGTCCTGTGCCTCTGTGAGACCCTCATCAGCCGAAATGGTGTCGAATGGGCTCTCTGCATCTTCTGCCTCTGGAGAAGGCGCAGATGTTGGAGCTGGAACATAGTGAGGAGCTGGCTCGGAAGATGGAGCTAGAGGATCAACGGCGTCGCCAGAAGGATCAGGAAGATCAAAGAGGGACGCACGACGAGCAAAGTCGTTCTTAGCATGGAGCTCATGTGTTGCTTCAGGCTGTACCTGCGTTGCATCTGCATCAGCGGATTCATGAACCTGCTTCATAGTTGCATCGAGCTCATCGTCAACAGAATCATACGCAACGGTGTTATCAGCAGAAGCATCCTCAGTCCGCTCTTCTTCTGTTGTTGCATTTACAGCCTCTGCAACATCCTCAAGAGATGCAGTCTGGCTTGCGCCAGTAGTGTCATAAGCAACGTAGCTTACTTCGCAATCCTCAGGAAGAATGCCCAGTGAATTAAGAACTTCCTCGCCGTGGCGGACGCCTTCCACCTCATCAGGCTCTGGGATAAGTGCAGCTGCATCTCCTGCAAAATGATGTACAACCTCGGGTCGATGACCAGTAGGACGGACATTCTCGAGAATACCAAGAAGTGCTGCAACTGAAGACTTGTTGTTGTTTGCGCCAATAGTGCAAGGTGCAAAACGCTCTGCAATAGTTGCGACAGAAAGAGCAACAAGTGGAAGAGCTGCAAGAATACCAACAATCCAGAAAAGGACACGAACTGGATCAGGAAGGAAACGAAGAATCTGAACAAACGTAGCAACAAACACGGTAACTACACACCAACGCGCATACCTCTGTGCAAGCGGTACGTACTTTGCTACAGGGGACTCAACAAGGAAGTTTGTATGTGGAGAGTCATAGTGAGCAACAATTACGATTGGACGATTGCCTTTTGCGACAAGCTCACCAGTGGCCTCGTGTTTAGCAACAACGTTCTGGCTCCTAATAGAAGATCCAAATGAACCCAGAATGTCATTACCAAAATACTTGAGACACGTAAGTGCACCAAAACCAGCGACAAGCAGAACGCCAAAAGCAATGAGTGCTGCATTACCAGTGCCTGCAAAAATAACGCCAATGAAGAGGAGGATTAGATAGATTGAGTAGCCAAGACTCTTAATAGACTTAGCGTCAAATTCTTCAATAGTTGCCTCAAGCCCGTGAAGTTTCATTTCTTCAGCAATGGTTTGAGCAGCCTGAAGCTCCTCTTGGCTACCGGCAGGAGCAATATCAATCTGCTCGTCTAGATAGTCAACATAGTCATGTGTGATGGCCATACTGCGTCCTTCGTTGGCATGTCTTCTGACAGGTTTCATATATACGTCATTAGTATACGTCTTATATCGAAATATAGCGGTTAAAGTGTATTTTTACGTCCAAATTTAGAAATTCTGCACTAAATATCAAAAACTTTCGTATATGTTTAGAGAGATTTGAGTTCAACTATCAAAAAGAGGGAGGTGGATATGGCTCCAAACGATCAAACTCTAGGTAATAATGAACTGGGTGCCTGGAGGATTTTCTCGCTATTTATGCTGCTACTTCAAAAGGGACCTTTACCTTCGGCAGAAATATATACGGCAATTTACTCAGATTTATCTACCGATTCTGCTTTAAGAACTTTTTCAAGAGATCGCACTGTTTTGAAACAGCTTGGATTTGCAATTACAGAGGTAAAAACAGGAAAAGAAAAGTCATTCTATCTTTCGGACTCGAATTTCTTTAATTCCTCGTACGACTTAAGCCCTGAAGATGCCAATCAGCTGCTTGTAATCTGCAATGCAATTCTCACTGACGCAACGTTTGTATACCAAGAGGAATTGAGAAGCGCGCTCTCTAAAATTGTGGGTAACTTTTATTCCTTGGACTCAGGTAAGTCAGACAGCCAAAAACTCAGCGCTTCTTCCCAAAACAAAGTCTTTCCTGTTCTATACGAATCACTCAGCTCTAAACAACTGGTAAACGTCACCTATACAAACTCACAGGACCTAGTTAAGCAAAAACATCTGGGCGTACTGGATTTCTTTGTTTCGCAGGGACTCCTATACTTTGTGGCCCAAGATTTTTCATCCAGTACTGAAACCGCTTCCATCAAAACTTTTCGCGTTAACCGTGTTTTAGATGCCGCAATTCTTAAAAATGAGTCCTTCTCCATACCAGAAGAGTTTGATTCAAAAGACTATAAACTCCTTGATTTCCAGCTTGGATTGCAGACTGGCGTTCTTACTGCGTTTGTCCCCAAAAACATACTCGCTGCTTTTGAACATTTCTCGCAAGGTCAGGGGGATGTTGAGCTCCTCTCTAATGGCGCTTTGTGGACCGTTGCTTACGCTCATGAAGACACCGCTTTATCTTGGATTCTTGCTCATGGATTAATTCCAAGGTCTCCGGAGTCTCTTCTCGCAAAGTGGAGAGAGTCTTTAAGCGAGGTTGCCAATGGCTGTTAAAAACACCTCTTTTGGAAGAAAAAACATATCGTCAGCTGTCTATAAGCTCATACTGCTTGCTTCTGCATTGAGGGAGTCTTTTGACGCAGTTGAGCTAAGCGCGGTTCAGTCGCGATTTGGCATCTCCTCTGAAGAGGCTACTATTCTGATGGAGCTTTTGCAGCTCACGGACGAGAATGGCTATCTTCCCCTCCCTCTTACGGGAGACCAAGATACTCTGACACTTGTTGGAGAGTCTCCCTTTACTGCTCGCAGGCTTGTCTTAACGAGTGAAGAAGCTCTAGCGCTTAAAGAGGCTTTTACCGCACTTGCTTTGCCCCAAGAAAGTGTATTTTGGAGCCTCTTGAAGCCTCCATATACGGAGAGCTCTTCACCAGACGGGTCTTCAGTCTCTCTTGTCTCCAAAAGCCACTCTAAAGAAGTAAACGCGTTCCTCACCTGCTCAAATGCAATTGCAGAATCACAAGTCATTTCATTCGACTATCGCTCTGAGGCGTCTGTTGCAGAAGCTCGCGGTGATAGAGATGCTGCAATTAGCCAGAGAGAGGTTCTTCCCTATAAGCTGTCATACGGAGAAAATGGGTGGCTTGTTGAGGGGGTTGATTTAGACCTCGAGCGGCAAAGGGTCTTCAGAGTCAATCGCATGAGCCGCATTGAAGCCCGCTCCGCTTCATTGAAGCAGTTAAAACTTGCAGAAAACGTAAAAGAATCTTCTACGCAAGAAAAATCGCAGTTAGTAGAGCTTACCTTCTTTGATAAAAACGCTCTTACGCACTATTCGTGGCCGGGGCTTAAAACAGTTGGAAGCCAGCGCAATGCTGTAGAAATTAAAGCAACTGTCCCCTATTACGGCGGAACGTGGCTGCTACAGCGATTGCTTGCCCTTAAGGGAAAAGTAACAACCAAAGACAAGGCCGTGATGCACGCAATGCGCACTTACGCTGCGTCTTTACTTGCTGACGAAGAGCAGCTCTAAGCCAATCAGGTAATTACAGCTCTGCTAAGCGTCGTGTTTTTCTCGCCACTTGGCAATTTGCTCGGAGATGTCCTTTGTCAAGACACGCTGGTAGTTCTTGTTAGGCAGCGATTTCAAGAACGAGCTGCCATATCGCTTGGATACTAGCCTGGAATCGGCAAGCACCAAAACGCCCTTGTCATCAGCACTTCTAATAAGGCGACCAGCAGCCTGCTTTGTTGCAATTACCGCCTCTGGCAGAGAATAACGCCACCACGCACGATCTTCTCGCGCTTCACGCTCTTTGACCAGCGGTTCATTAGGACTTGCAAACGGAAGCTTAGGAATTACTACGCACCTAAGCGTGTCTCCCGCAGCATCAAAGCCTTCCCAGAACGATTTAAGAGCAAACAGCGAGAGGTTCTTTTCGGCTAGGAACTTTTCACGAACACGACGTGCAGAAGAAGAGCGCTCCTGGCAGGCAAGATTAAGGCCCTGCTCACTCAAGCGCGGCTCCAACGCTTCATAAAGGCGCTCCATATCACGTCTGTTGGTAAAGAGCGTCAGCACCGAACCGCCCATCTGAACATGAACGTCGTATAGCAGCTTTTCCAGAGCGTCTAGGTAGCCTGAATCAGTTGGTGCGGGCATATCCTCAGCCACAAAGACGCCCATATGATTCTCGTAGTCAAAGCTAGAGTCTAAGTGCAGACTCTTATGTTCAAAGGCACCTCTATCCAGGCCGACAGCGTGCTCAAAATGCGAGAAATCATCTCCAACGGCAATGGTCGCCGAAGTAAACACAACGGAATGCGTCTCAGGAAGCCACTTCTCTGCCAGCTCTGCTCCGATATCAAGCTTCTCAGCCACAAGAGCCTCAGAGCCGATATCACGCTTCAGTCGGGTTAACTTTGCTGAATAGACGTAACTCTTGTCCGTTCCCTCGCAGATGAGCTTCAGAGACTCCAGAAGGGTACTCAAGAACACCCCAGCCTCGCTCAAGTTGCTTGCGAGGTTTGGTGCCGACGCGACAAGTGCATCGGTAGCTTTGCCTATTCGAAGCGCAGCTTCTTCAAGAGCAGAAAGGGCGATGGAAGCGGTCTCTAAGACTTCTTTCCATTCCTCCGTTTCTCTTACCTCGTCGTTAATCCAAAGCTGAAGGGAGTTATAACCACCATCACTTTTAGCCAACGGAGCCAGCTCATGCACAATGGCCATAAGGTTGCCCATTGCTGCCATGGCTCGCTGAACTGCGGCTGCAGAGCGCGTGAGAAGACCGGTGAGCAGCGTAGAGTCCTCTAGATTAGCGGCGCCTACCATAGCAGCATGAATGGCTCCGGACTTAATTCCGCCAAGCAGCTCAAAGCCGTTTCTCATCTCTTTGGCAGAAATTTCTACTGCCCACTGATGGCGAGCCTCAGCCTCAAAGCCATGAGCCTCGTCAATCACCCAATGTCTGATAGGTGGCAGAATTTTTCCGTCAGCAGCAACGTTTCTGAGCAATAGAGAGTGATTGGTTACCACAACATCCGAAGATCCCGCACGTTTACGAGCTCCATGAACAAAGCACTCATGAGGGTAATACGGACACTTAGAGCGCAAGCACTCCGCTGCTTTGATAGTGACCATCTCTCGTGGAACCGAGCGCCAGCGAATCCCCAACGCATCCAAATCGCCATCAGCCGACTGACACGCGTAGGCATAAATAACCGCAATTGCGGTCAGCATATCTGAGGCAACGCTGTTGCTCGAGCGGCCTTCCTGGTCAAGCAGCGTCAGTGGAAGTTCCTCAAGAGCAGCCCTGTCAACGCGATGCAGACATGGATAGTGCTCATATCCTTTTAAGCTGCAGAAACTCAATCCGTTTGGCAACGCTCGTGCAAGAGCCGGAAGGTCATGAGCAACTAGCTGGTCAGTCAAGGCGTTTGTCTTTGTAGCAATGCCTACGGTAACATCGTTTTTCTGCGCAAAAAGCACATCAGGCAGCAGGTATGCAATTGACTTGCCAATACCGGTTCCAGCCTCAAGCTCTCTGTGCGAAGAAGTTACCAGCGCGTTTCTGACCTCAACGGACATGCTAACCTGCTCGCTACGTGTCTCAAATTTGTCATACATCTGCGAGACAATGCCCGGTTTAGCAAACGCTCTGTGAATCTCGTCTTTAGAAATCGGCAGCATGGCAGGCGTCTCAGGGTCATCCGCGTCTCTTCTCGCCTTTGCTTTTATGTCGGCAACAAGCTGGGCGCGAATGTCCTTGAGCGAGAAAAACGTGCCCGAGATCTCTGCATCTGCAAGTTCGGCACCTGTTGCATCTTTCTTTGCGACACCGCGCTGAACTGCTTCTTCTTCCTTCATTTGCGACAAATACGAGAAGATTGGCCTAAACGTCCACTCCACTCCGTCGTGCATTGACGTCAGTTTGGCGAGAAGACCGCGGGGCAGATTCATAAGTCCCAAAAGCAAGATGCGCCACATGCCACAAAGAGCATCTACGTCGTCACTTGCGCGGTGCGTAACCTTCATGGTGCCAAACGCTTCTGCCATGCTGGAAAGCTTGTGTGAAGAAAGTCGAGGTAGCGCTATACGTGAGAGCGACAGCGTATCAATCCAGGTGTCGGATACAGAAGTTCCGCCGGGCACCCGCTCAATAAACGTACGGTCAAACGTGGCGTTGTGAGCCAAAACCGGAAGACCGCCAACAAATTCTGCAAGTGCAGCAACTGCTTCCTTTGCGCTTGGCGCACCTTTAACGTCTTCATCGGTAATTGAAGTGAGGGCCGTAATTTCTTCTGGAATCGGACACCCTGGATCAACAAAAGTCTGAAAGCGCTCCACAATCTCTCTACCACTCAATTTAGCAGCAGAAATCTCAATAAGGGAGCATTTCTTAAAGGACAGACCTGTTGTCTCGGTATCCAAAACAACAATGTCGTCCTCTAAGACATCAAACGACTCATGCTCCGCCATCTCTGCAAGTTCTAAATACTTCTTGCGAACCGCAGAGGGGGTACCTGGAAGAATGAGTTCTTCTAGTTTTTGTGTAGCGCTTTTAGTGCTGGTCATAACCTACAAATCTACTGGCGATCCTCAAGTGCAAACTCAATAAAGCGAGTGCAGAGCTCAGGAAAATCAATGCCGCCGGTACGTGCAGAATCAGGCAGCAAAGAACGGGCAGTCATACCAGGAATGGTATTTGTCTCCAGTACCACTGGGACGCCGTCCTTCGTAACAATAAAGTCACTACGAGAAACGCCGCGGCAACCAAGTGCATTGTGAGCCTTGATAGCTAGCTCCTGAGCACGTGCATACACGGCAGGCTCAAGACGAGCTGGAATCACATGGTGCAGGGATGCTGGCTCATATTTTGTCTTAATGCTGTAGAACTCATCGCCCGTAACAATCTCAACGATTGGCAGAGCTGTTGGGTCCTCGTTGCCAATAACAGGAACGGTAATCTCCGTTCCCTCAATGCTCTCCTCGATTAGGATGCGCTCGCCTTGCTCACCTGCAAGTTCAAGTGCAGCGGGAAGCTCTTCTCGCGAAGTAACGCGCGTAACGCCGTAGCTGGAGCCGTTGCCAGAAGGCTTTACAAACATAGGGAGTCCAAGGTCCTCAATAAGCTTGTCTACCTGCTCATCTGTGAAGACGGTACCTGCAGCAACGTCAATTCCCTTAGGAGTTGGAACGCCTGCCTGCCTATACATGAGCTTCGACAGCTCTTTTTCAGTTCCCATAGCAGACGCAAGGACGCCAGAAAACGTGTAAGGAATGTGCAGAATCTCGAGAAGACCCTGGATGCAGCCATCCTCACCAAAACGGCCGTGCATAGCAACGTACACGACATCATAACCGCCTTGAGCAAGGGTAACTACAAAGTCTTTTTCTGCAACATCAAGCAGGTCAACACTGGTAAAGCCAGCTTCTTTGAGTGCTGCTGCACACTGCTTGCCAGACTCCATTGCAATCTCATGCTCGTCTGACCAGCCACCTGAAACAACTGCTACATGAAGCTTTTTTAGCTCTTCACGTGTCATTTCCGCTCCTTCAGATAAGTCTCCCATAGGGTAAACTCTAGTAAACGTATTTCTTCTAAGATACCGCAGATAGCTTAGAAGAGTTGGAGAAGGACAAAAATGCAATCAAATAATACTCTTGACGGCACAAACACCACGGCTGACGGTGCAGACATCTCCGCGCTTGATTCTCGCCCACAGAAGGCTGCCGCCAAATCTGACCTCAGAAGCCTTTCATCAGAACAAATCCTTGAACTGGTGACTTCCCTTGGCCAGCCAAAATTCCGTGCAAAGCAGATTGAGGAGTGGATCTGGTCTAAGGGCGCTACCTCTTTTGATCAGATGAGTAATCTTCCAAAAACGCTGCGAGAAGAACTATCTAAGCAGGTAACGCTTGCTGGTGCTGAACAAATTGTCCGCCAGGTCTCTGAAGACGGCAGCCGTAAATACCTGCTTCGCTACCCTGATGGCACCTCTGTCGAGTGCGTTGGCATGCCAACCGGCAATAAGCTTTCGGTCTGCGCTTCTACACAGGCTGGCTGCGCCATGGGCTGTGCTTTCTGTGCAACAGGCGCTGCTGGTCTCACGCGCTCTCTTTCTGCGAGCGAGATTTACGAGCAGGTTATGCACGTCCGCGACGATTTTGACGCACGCGTTACCAGCGTTGTTCTTATGGGTCAGGGCGAGCCCTTCATGAACTACGACGCCACTCTTGCGGCTATGAGACGCCTCAACTCCCCTGACGGAGCTGGCATTGGTGCGCGCCATATTACAGTATCTACCTGCGGCGTTATCCCTATGATTAAGCGTTTTGCTTCTGAACCAGAGCAATTTACACTTGCCGTTTCGCTTCACTCTGCAGTGCAAAAGACGCGAGACGCCCTCATGCCAGGAGTTCGTAAATACTCACTAATTCACCTGTACGACATTATGGGTGAGTATGTCGATAAGACCGGTCGTCGTCCAACGTATGAATATGCGCTGATCAAAGGTGTTAACGATTCTGACAATGAGCTTGGAGCTTTGAGAGACTTCTGTCGAGGAACGCTCTGCCACGTTAACATCATTCAGCTTAACGAGATTGAGGGTTCTAAGTTCCATCCAACATCCCCTGCCCGCGCACAGGAGTTTGTAAACAGCCTCAACTCTGTTGGCGTTGAAGCAACCATCCGTCTTTCTCGTGGATCTGACATTGATGCTGCTTGTGGACAGCTCTTCCAGAAGAGAAACGTACGTTAAGGGCAGCATATCCTACACATTACATGTAAAGAAGGGACCCTCTCGAGTCCCTTCTTTTTTAGTTCATAAGTAGAACATTTGTTCTATTGAATTGCTTTTAGCCATTCTTTTTCTACTCTCGCTTGATGAGAAAGAATGTTTTTCGCACTTTTCCTATTACCACTACTTGAATAGTCATCAAGAATTGCGTCGAGTGCTCTTCTCGATCTTCTCATCGCATGGAGAAAACTTCTTTGCGCTTCTTTAGTCAACAAAGTGTGCTTAGCGAGAAAAGCTATTCCAAGCAGTGAAACTGTAGATATAATTGCAAACTTTATCTTCATTATGCTTCTTTACTGTTTGATAGTTTTTCAACTAAAGCAGCAAGCTCATCCTCATCATTGAATTCGATTTCAATTTTATTCTTGCCGCGAACATTTCGCACTTTGACTGGAGTATCCAAAGCAATTCTTAATTGCCTTGCTGCACGCTTATATGCCTGTGGAGTTGGCTGTCTTTTTGGTTTCTCTACATTAGTGACAGAAAATAGTGGAGCAAGGTTTTCTGTCTGGCGGACAGACAAGTTCTCTTCAATTACTTTCTGAGCAAGTTTTATTCTTCCTTCTTTACCACTAACAGAAAGAATTGCACGAGCGTGTCCAGCACTAATACGTCCTTCTATCATCAAAGTCTGTACCTCTGTTGGAAGGTCAAGAAGGCGTAGGGTATTCGTGATTGCAGATCTTGATTTTGAGAGAACCTTGGCCAAATCGTCTTGGGTTAAGTTCTCCTGTTTAATTAACTGCTTATAACCTTGTGCTTCTTCGATTGGGCTTAAGTCAGATCTCTGCAAATTCTCAATAAGAGCAAGCTTGAATACTTCCTCGTCAGAAATTGCTTTGATTACAACAGGTACTTCCTCTAATTTTGCAAGTTTTGCAGCCTGGAAACGTCTCTCACCAGCAACAATTTCGTAGTGGTCGCCCTTCTCGCGAACAAGAAGTGGCTGAAGAATACCGTTTTGCTTAATAGAATCACTGAGTTCTGTGAGCTCAGCTTCGTCAAAACGCTTGCGAGGCTGGTCTTTATTTGGCTTAATCTTTTTCAAAGGCAGCGTGGTAGTTTCTTTTTTATTACCAACCTCTGCATCTACCTCGCTAAAGAGCGAATTAAGGCCTTTACCAAGTCCTGATTTTTTAACCACGACGATTCACTTCCTTTGCAAGTTTGTTATATGCAAGTGCGCCCATACTTATTCGTGCATACATGGTTACTGGCAAACCATGACTTGGTGCCTCAGCAATTTTGACGTTTCTTGGAATAAGCGTCTTAAATACCTTGTTACCAAAGTAGTTAGATACTTCATTAACTACCTGCTTAGATAGGGAAGTTCTGCTATCAAACATGGTCATTACTACACCAAAAATTTCAAGATCTGGATTAAGCTGTTTTTGCACCATCTTCATTGATTCAACAATCTTAGTAACACCTTCTAGTGCATAATACTCGCACTGAATTGGGATAAGTATGCTATTTGCGGCAACTAAGGCGTTAATTGTTAGAAGTCCTAATGATGGTGGGCAATCAATCAAAATATAGTCAAAATAATCTTTTACCTGGTCGATTGCTTTTTTTAAAATGTTTTCTCTTGAATCAACGGAGACAAGTTCAATTTCAGCACCGGCAAGTTGAATGGTTGCTGGTGCAATAGTTACGTATTTCTGAACTGTTTGCTGCAATACCTCTTCGATTGGTAATTCATTGAGAATTACGTCATAAATATCAGCTTCAAGTTCCTCTTTATCAATTCCAAAACCACTTGTCGCATTTCCTTGTGGATCAAAATCAATAATGAGAACTTTCTTCTTTGTTTCACCTAATGCAGCAGCAAGGTTTATTACGGTAGTTGATTTTCCAACTCCGCCTTTTTGATTAATTACTGCCAGAACTTTAGGATCTCTATCCTGAAATCCCCTCGAAAGGTCTTTGTAGCTCATTTATCCTCCGTTTGACCAAGTTTATTTAATAATACAGAATGTTTCACGTGAAACATTCCACAATTACCCTCTTCTTGCAACAAGCGGATTTGATTTTGCCATTCCAGTTTTTCTCGGTAATTTAATTTTGCTCTTTGTAACTTTTTTGTATAAAAGAATTTCTCGATGCCCAAGATTGTTTGGTAACTCAAATGTTTCACGTGAAACATTTTCGTATCCAAAAATTTTGACTGCCTGAGAGGCGTCCTGAAGCTCTATCTCATCAACATTGGCCTTCATTACTATAAGAGTGCCTTGGGAGGCTAAGAAAGGCTCTGCGTACTCCAAAAGAATATTCGTCTTCGCAACAGCTCTAAAAGTCACAAAATCAAACTTCTGTTTATAAGCATTTGGAATTTCTTCTGCACGAAGCTTCTCAGCCCTAACTCTCTCATTTAGACCAATCTCATCAATCATTGACTGAACCGCATTGATCTTTTTTCCAATAGAGTCAACCAATAGTGTTTTATTATCACTCATGATTGCAAGAGGCAATCCAGGAAAGCCTCCACCGGTACCAATATCGATATAGTTGTGAGTACCAGATAAAAACTCATTACACACTTTGAGTGGTAACAAAGAATCAAGAACATGGAGCACTAGTGCATTATCAACTGAAGTAATTCTTGTGAGGTTGAGATTCTTATTTATCTCAATAAGTAGTTCAATATGTTTCAGAAGCTGTCTTCTCTGGAGTTCTGTTGAATCGATTCCATAGTTAAGGAGAAGTTCCTTCAGTACATTCTCTTTTGAATTATATAAAGACTTCTCTGATTCAGACATTGCTTCTCCTGTGACAAAACTTCTTGTTATAAGAAGAATTGTCACAAAAAAAGAGGAAGGCGTAAACCTTCCTCATCAAATTACTAAAGCTTGTTAGAAGTTCTTAGCTATTGATAGCAGTTACCACAACACGACGATATGGATCATCGCCCTCAGAGTGCGTAGTAACTTCAAGGTTGTCTCTCAGTGCGATGTGAATAATGCGGCGCTCATAGCCACTCATTGGAGCAAGAGAAACCTTACCGGTCTTCTTAGCACGAGCAGCAGCAGAGAGTGCCATCTCCTGAAGCTTATTACGGCGACGGCTCTTATAGCTTTCAACATCAACAGATACTGGATAGTGGAAGTGAAGCTTAGCGCTCATAAGAGAAGAGAGAACCATCTGAAGAGCCTCAAGTGTATTGCCGTGACGACCAATGAGAATTGCAAGATCACCGCCGGTTACGTCAAGAATAAGTTCGCCATCTTCACCGTCATACTCATCAATTGCACAGCTATTCTCGCCAAAGAAGGAGAGAAGCTCCCTAAGATAGAAGACAGCGGTATCAGCAATCTTATTCATCTCAGCATCAGTAAGCTGAATTCCAGCTTCAAAGTGCTCTCGAATTGAAGCAAACTCGTCTTGTGAATCAACGACAGGAGACTCATTAAGAGCGTTTGGCTCAGAAACGAAAGTCTCATCCTCCATGTCGTCCTCCAGTCAATATAAAAAGTTTAACTATTAATCTACGGTAACAAATTTTGTAAACAAAAGTTATTTTGTTCAAGCCCAGCTACTAAGCCTTTTTGTGAGGGCGTGGCTTCTTTTCTTTTCTCACCACGTCAACCTCGATTGGCTTATTAGCCATCTGAGCCTCAGCCTTGAGCTTCTCTTTTTCCATAATGCGCTTGGTAATAAGCTGCTGCTGAGCAAGCTGCCAAATACCAGAAGTAACGTAGTAGAGAAGAACAGCTGCAGGCACAGTCCAACCAAACCAGAGCATCATGAGGGTCATCATGCCACCCATCATGTATTGCTGGGTACGCTGCTCACCAGAGCTTGTACGAGCATTTACTGCCATAGAAAGGAAGGTTGTAAGACCAAATAGAAGAACAAAAATTATGTAAGGGATAGCAGCAACAAGGCCATCAACAGCAAAAATGTCAGATGTTGCTCGTGCGATAGAAGGAAGAATGTTGTAGAAACGAGAATCTACTGGAACCATCTTTGCAACGGTAAAGAGTGCAATAAAGATAGGGGACTGCAGCAGCAAAGGAAGACAACCACCGAGTGGATTGAAGTTGATCTCTGCGTAAAGCTTACGCATTTCTTCGTTCTGTCTTACTGGATCATCAGCATAGCGCTCCTGGATTTCTTTGAGCTTTGGCTGAACAACGCTCATACGAGCCATAGAGGCCGTCTGCTTGTTGGTCATTGGAACCAGGATGATACGGATGATGATGGTAAGCAGGATAACTGCCATACCCCAGTCTCCCGAGAATGATTGAAGTCCCGCTAAGACTGTGTATAGAAAGTTAACAATCCAATCCCACATATTTCCTCCGGTGCGTTCCTTTACGGAACGGGATCGTATCCTCCCTTATGAAAAGGGTGACAGCGAGCAATACGCTTAAGAGCAAGCCAACTTCCCTTTTTAACACCGTACTTTTGTATAGCTTGAACTGCATATTCAGAACAAGTAGGTCTGTAAATACAGTGCGGCTTAAAAAGGGGAGAGATGTTTCTTTGATAGAAACGAATAGCACCTAGGAACAAGTTTGCGAGAAAAGAACCTTGTCTTTTCTCGCTCATTTGACCCCTGTCTTTCTTAACAAAGCATCCAAAGAAACACTTATATCAGCAGGATTAGTGCTGTGTGTATCTTTAGTCGCAAAGAGAATAATGCCGTATCCCTCAACAGGTAAACCGCTCTTTCGAGCTGCTTCGCGAAGAACGCGTTTACACCTGTTTCTAAATACGGCGTTACCTAGTCTTTTTGGAGCTACAAAGGCTACCTCGGAAGGATGTGCCTCAGTGGATGGTGCTACTCGTATACGAAGAACAGAACTTTGAGCCCTCTTCCCCGCGGAGAAGACCCTTTCAAACTCTGAACGAGATTTAATGGTCTTCACAGAAACATTCCTTAGACAGTGAGGCGCTTACGGCCCTTAAGGCGACGACGAGCGAGAACGGCACGACCATTCTTAGTTGCCATACGTGCACGGAAACCGTGGGTAGTTGCGCGCTTGCGCTTATTTGGCTGGTAGGTACGCTTCATAGCTATTTCCTCCCGAACGGGTACAGTATCGATTAAAAAGCCTACAGATTGTACTCGCGTTTATGGGTACCTGTCAAATTTTCTACGCAAATACCTCAACTTTTTCTCTTTTATATTCAAAAGCCTAGCGAGAAAACCTTTCATTTTGAAAATTTCACTTGTGATAAGTGAAGAAATTTGTTGAAAGGAATATTTCTGCAAGCTGAAATATGTCCGTTAAATGCTACTATCATTCAGTACGTCTTTCACAAAGATATAAAGTTATCTACAGATGTTTAACACTTGTTGAAAACTTTCATTCATCGTGAAAGAAAACGAAAAGTTTTCTTCATTTGTTTAACAATTGTTGAAAAGGAGGTGTTATGGCAAGAGATTTCTTTCCTTTTGTTGAGGAAAACACAAACCAGAATGAAAAAGATGCTGGTTCTGATAATTCTCTCACCGTCCGTTATGCTGCACGTATTGCAGTGTATGACGATAAAGCCGCAGCACCTCGTGTTGTTCTCGTAGAACCAAAAGACGTTCGATCTTATCTTGATGAAATTGCAGCTACCGTTAACCAGCTTGCTCACGAGCAGGGAGGAAAAATTCCTTTTATGGTTATGCGTGAGATTGTGGAAAATTTCATTCACGCTCGATTTGTAGCACCTACAATTTCAATCATGGATAACGGAAATACCATTAGGTTTTCAGACCAGGGACCTGGTATTAAAGAGAAAAATCGAGCTCTTGAGTTTGGTACTTCTTCTGCAACAGAAGAGATGAAATCGTTTATTAGAGGCGTTGGTTTTGGCCTTCCTTATGCTCAACAATACATGGTTGAGAAGGGTGGAAGTCTTACCCTCGAAGACAATATCTCTGGCGGAACCATTGTTACCTTGTCAACACGCCGCTCTAAAGATGCGCACATTCAGACGCTTCCAACTCAAGAAGAAGCTGAAGAGTTACCTGTAAATCAGAACCAACAGACAGTTTCACATGCTTCACAAGCAGTTTCTTATCAGACAGCTACACAGCCAGCTACACAGCTTCCTAATCTGGTACTTACAGATCGAGCAAAACAAGTTCTTCAATATCTCTATGAGCATGAATGGGTTGGAGCAACGGAGTTAACAAGTACCTATGGACTTTCAACACCAACGTGGTCAAGAGAATTAAAATCGCTGGTAAACATAGGAATAATTGGTAAAGTTGGGCAAAAATATAAGCTTACTACTATTGGAGAAACCCTCCTTTCATAGAGTTTCTCAACATTATTCGCTGAAAGTTATCAACATTCCTCTATACTAGGTGTCCCAATTTTCAACATTTTGATTGGACACGTATGGATGCATCAATTGATTCAGACGCAGTAGCTCTGTGGCAAGACGCAATTGACCTCTTGGTTGAAGAGAATCAGCCAGAGGCTTTTATCGCTATGTTGAGAACCTGTACTCCAATTAAAGTTGAAGATAACGCACTGTGCGCTGAAACATCAATGCGCTTGGCATATAACCGTATCCTTAAGAATCTACCGATTGTTGAGAGATGCCTTTCGGCAGCAGCCTTTGAAGACATTATCTTGAGTCTTACGCTTACAAAGTCTTCTTCTCCTGTTACCACTACTTCCACAATGACTCCTCAAGAGTTCAACGCTTGGAAGCAAAAAACTGCTCCTATACAAGCAGTTGTTCCAGAGCGGATTCAAGATTTTGAATCCCAGGAACAAAGCCTTGAGGAGCTAAAACAGCAGACCTTAAAGCGTCGAAAGAGTAATCCTCTTTATGAAGAGACATCTTTCAATTCAAACCTCACGTTTGATCGCTTTGTTGTTGGTGACGAGAATGAGCTTGCACATCAGCATGCATTAAATGTTGCAAATGACGCAAAAGGTAAGGCAAATCCACTGTTTATTTACGGTGCAAGCGGTCTTGGAAAAACTCACCTTCTACGCGCGGTTCAAAACTACATCAACTCTGAAGATATTGAACGCGTTTGTGTTTATAAAGATGCAGATGCCTTTGTTGATGACTACGTAAATGCAGTTCGTAAAAACGCCTCAGGAAACGCCGCAACAGAGCTTAGTAATAACTACCAAAACATTGATGTTCTTATCATCGATGATGTCCAAAAACTTGCTGGTAAAGCAGGTACTATTAATTTTTTCTTCAATATTTTTAACTCTCTTATTGATAGAGGTAAGCAGATTATTCTTGCTGCAGATAGAACACCTGCTCAGCTTGGTATGGGATCTGACGGCTTTGACGATCGTATTACTTCTCGCATGAGTGGTGGCATCGTTATTGGTATTGAGTCTCCAAGCTACGAGATGAAACTCAATCTTATTCATGTCTTCTGCGACCGCGCATTTAAAGAAAGAAATTCTTCTCTTTCTGCAGACGATTTGCCAGAGGACATCCGCCGTTACATGGCTGACAAGGCTGGTCAAAGTATTAGAACGCTTGAGGGCTTCTGTAATCGCTGTGTAACTGGTCAGATTAAGGCAAAAGAATCTGGCACAAATATAAAACAGGAAGAAATCGATAAGATTGCAGACACGCTCTGGCGTCGCGTTTCAAAGACCGTAAATATCGAGAAGGTCCAAGAAGTCGTAGAAAATATCTATGGCATTAGTCATCGCGATATTGTTGGTAACAAGAGAAATAAAGAGATTGCAGAACCTCGTCACGTTGCAATTTATCTTGCTCACGACCTTTGCCAATACACACTGGTAAATATTGGTAAGCATTTTGGCGGAAGAAAACACGCAACTATTTTGCACAGCATTGAGGTAATTGAAGAGAGAATCAAAGAAGACAAAAGCTTCTATGATCAAATTTCTCAACTCAAGAAGACTATTCTTGAACAAAGTTAGTGTTTAAAACCTGTTAGTAAGATGTTAATTGGTGAAGAGAAGTAGTGATTTGTTGTTGAGAGTTTAAGAGGGGGAGTTTTACTTTGTTTATGAATGTCAAAAATAAGCAAACAAATCTGACCTCTAGAAACATATTTCTACCTCTAGAAATGTAAAGCTTTCTTCTTTTCAACATAGCTTATTATTACTACGATATTTTTATTCTTATCTAAGAAATAATAGAAAGGGTCGTCATGAAATTTACCGTAAGTCAATCCGCTCTCCAGACGGCACTTGATATTGTTTCTAAAGGCATTGGTTCTAATACAACACTTCCTATTCTCTCTGGTATTTACCTCAAAGCATTTAATGGCATGCTTGAGCTGCAATCCAGCGACTTAACTATTTCTATTAAGCATCAAATTGCAGCAAACGTAGAGGAAGAAGGAGAGACAGTTGTTTCTGGAAAGGTTATCCAGAACATTGTTAAAAATCTTCCTGACGCAGCAATTACTTTTGAAGGTGGAGATCGTACGCTTTCTGTAACATGCCAGCGTTCGTCTTTTAGACTTAATACTCTTTCTGCCCACGATTGGGCTCAATTCCCAGAGTTTGATCTTGAGAAAACTTGTGAGCTCCCAAGCCAGCTTCTATCAACTATGGTTGATAAGGTGTATCGAGTAACTTCTAAGGAAGCTTCTCGTCCTATTCTTCAGGGAATTTCTCTTACTGTTGAGGACAACACTATTCGTCTTGTTGCTACTGACTCATTCCGTCTTGCCGTTTGTGATTCCAACACAGATACTCCAGCAGGTGAGTCTTTTACTGCAATTATCTCTGGTGAAGTGTTCCATGACGTTCTTTCCATGCGTAGCATGACTGAGAAGGTTTTGATTGGTACTACGGACAATCAGGTAGTCTTCCAGTTTGGAAATACCACTCACATTTCTCGTAAGATTGAAGGTCACTTCCCAGACTATAAGCAGCTTCTTCCAACCTCTTGTACTGCTTCGGTTGATATCAACGTTGAAGATTTTTCTGCAGCCCTGAAGCGCGTCTCTGTTATTGCACTAGCAAATCCATCAGTTCGTTTTGATGTTGATGCTGATGGAAAAGAAGTTAAACTGTCTGCTTCTTCACCAGATCAAGGTGAATCTTCTGAGCACATTGAGGCTCAAATTGAAGGAGACTCTCTTTCAATTGCTTTGAACTACCACTACGTCTTTGATTGTGTAAACGCTGCTCCTTCCAAGGACCTTTTGCGTCTTGAGCTCCAGGGTCCTTCTCAGCCAGCTATTTTCAAATCAAACGGTAAGGTCAACTATTTGTATCTTCTGATGCCTGTTCGCCTCTAATTTGATAGGGGTTGTGTGGGACTTAAAGTTGAACATGTTTCGCTGTATAACTTTCGTTGTTTTACTTCGAAAGAAATAGATTTATCTGCGCAAACTACTATCTTTGTAGGAAAAAACGCCGCAGGAAAGACAAATACTGTCGAGGCATTACAACTTCTTACTGCTGGGTATTCATTCAGAAAACCCACACCTTCACAGCTCCTTCTCACAGGTACTTCTGAGGCAAAGATAGAGATTTCGCTTACAGGAGATGGAAGAAAACTAGAAAATACCTGTACCATCACAGAACGCCGTCGCCAATTTTCAAAGAACGGCAAGAAATGCCAGGCAACAGATATTTCTGGAACACTGATGTCGGTACTTTTTAATCCTGATGACCTTTCAATGATTAAAGGTGGTGCATCGTATCGCCGAGAAGAATTTGATGACTTTGGTCGCCAGGCAAATAAAAGCTACTTCAAGGTTTTCTCGGCATATACCAAGACAGTTGAGCAAAGAAATAAGTTGCTTAAATCTGATTGGCCAGATGAAAACTTGCTTGATGCGTGGGATCTTTCTCTTGCAAGAGGAGGGGCTACGCTTCTTCATGCACGAATTCATTTGTTTGAGCGCCTGGCAAAGAAGACATGTGAGATTTACCAGGAACTCTCTGGTGGAGAACACCTAGAAATGAACTATATTTCTTCAATTGGAGAGGTATCTCTTGAAGCTTCTAGAGAAGAAATTGCTGATCAATTTTTGAAGGCTTTAAGTAAAGCTCGCACGGATGATATTCGTCGTCAGCAAAGTACAAAAGGACCTCATCGAGACGACGTTGAGTTTTTAATTGAGGGTAAAGACGCTAGAAATTTTGGTTCTCAAGGTCAGATCAGAACTGTCGTTTTAGCACTTAAGATGGCAGAAGTTCTTCTTTCAGAAGAAATACTTGGTGAGAAACCCTTGCTGCTTTTAGATGATGTTATGAGTGAGCTTGATGAAGACCGTAGAAAAGCCATTATGGAATTCGCATTCCATGACATTCAAACGGTAATTACCACCACAAATCTTGGGTATTTTTCTGAAGAGGTTTTAGAAAAAGCGCAGATAGTTAGGTTTAGCGATGAATAATCAACAAGAAACACCTGCGCGCGGTGGCAATGAAAATGCAAAAGATTTAATGAGTTCTCTGCTTGGAACCTTCAGAGATTCTAAGAGTATGTCAAAAAATCGTCGTGCCTATCTTGCGTGGGTTGAAGCAAATGGTGAAAGAGAGACAGAACACACAACCGGCGTATTTGTCAGAGAAGTAGCTGGTAGAGAGTTCCCTGTGCTTACTGTCTATGTAGATAATCGTATGTGCATGATTGATTTTCTTGCACAAAGAGAAATTTATAGAGCCAGGCTCTCAGAGCAAGGCCTGGAGTTCTCAGACCTTGAATTTAAGCTGGACAAATACAACAGACATGCTGATAAAGAAGCTACCTCTTCAGAAAAGCAAGCACAGGGCCAAAAAGAAGAGAAAAAAGATCTTCCAGAACTCACACCAGAAGAGAAATTACAAATTTCTGAGTTAGTTTCTGGACTTTCTGAGCCACTTAAGTCAACGGCTTATAAAGCGATTGAAGCAAGTTTTAGACAAAAAAAGAGTCTTTAGTCAAATCTGTCACTAATCTGTCCTTAAATCTCTTTACAGAGCCTCTCAGATACCAAATATTACTGTTTAAACAATGAAATTTCTCTGTGCCGAGTTAATTTTGGCGATTTCATAGTAAAATACTTACATCATTCCGCTCACAATTGAAGAGAGGACTTACGTGGCAAAAGAAAATAAGTATGACGGTACAGAGATTAAGATCCTTGAAGGCCTTGAGGCTGTTCGTAAGCGTCCAGGTATGTATATTGGTACAACTTCAGCTTCTGGTCTGCATCACCTTGTTTGGGAGATTGTAGATAACTCAGTCGATGAGGCAATGGCTGGTTATTGCTCCAAAATTAAGGTAACCGTTCATCCAGATAACTCTATTTCTGTTGAAGATAATGGTCGTGGTATTCCTGTAGACCTTCATCCCCAGAAAAAGATTCCAACTCTTGAGGTTGTTCTTACTATCCTCCACGCAGGTGGTAAGTTTGATAACAACGCTTATAAAGTCTCCGGTGGTCTTCACGGCGTTGGCGTTTCTGTTGTAAACGCTCTTTCAAAGAAACTTGTTGCGCAGGTTAAGCGTGATGGCAAAATCTACGAGATGGTTTTTGAGCGCGGTAAAACCGTTCAGAAGATGAAGGAAATTGGTACTTCAAAATCTAACGGTACTACCATTACTTTCTGGCCAGATGACATGATCTTTGAGACCACCACATATAACTTTGACACACTTCGTGATCGTCTCCAGGAAACCGCATTCCTTAACAAGAACCTTAAAATTACTCTTGTTGATGAGCGTGAGCTCACTCCTCGTCAGGTTGATTTCCAGTATGCTGGCGGCATCATCGATTTTGTTAAGTACCTTAATGATGAGAAAACCGTTTTACCAGGACTTTCTCGTCCTATCTATATTGAAGGTAAGTCAGACCCTGACGCTCCAATGTCTCAGATGGGTGAGGTAGAGGTTGCTATTCAGTGGAATACTGACTTCAGTGACAGAACTCTTTCTTTTGCAAACGACATTTTCACTGAGGAAGGCGGAATGCACCTCGAGGGTTTCCGTACTGCTCTTACTAAAGTAGTAAATGATTACGGCACCAGGCAGGGAATTCTCAAAGAGAAAGACCCTAAGCTTGAGGGCGGCGATATTCGTGAGGGCTTAACTGCTGTTATTTCAGTTAAGCTGCCAGATCCTCAGTTTGAAGGACAGACAAAGGCAAAGCTTGGTAGTTCTTACATGAGAACTCTCACCAACAAGATTGTTACTCAGGGTCTCTCAGAGTACCTGGAAGAGCATCCAAATCAGGCAAAAGAGATTCTCAAGAAAGCATCTCAGGCTGCAAAAGGCCGCCTTGCTGCTCGTAAAGCTCGTGAAGCAACACGCCGTAAGGGACTTCTTGAGTCAGCTGCTCTTCCTGGAAAGCTTGCAGACTGCTCTGTTCGCGATGCAGAGATGACTGAGCTCTTCATCGTCGAGGGTGACTCCGCAGGTGGTTCTGCAAAGATGGCACGTGACCGTTCTATCCAGGCAGTTCTTCCACTTCGCGGAAAGATTTTGAACGTTGAGCGCGTACAGGCTCACCGCGCACTTTCTTCTGACACTATTACTTCGCTGATTACCGCTATTGGTACTGGTGTTGGAGATGAATTTAATATTGAGAAGGCTCGTTATCACAAGATTGTCATTATGACCGATGCTGATGTTGACGGCTCTCACATTAGAATTCTTCTACTTACCTTCTTCTATCGTTATATGAAGCCAATGATTGACGCAGGTTATATTTACGTTGCTCAGCCTCCTCTGTATCAGATTAAGCCAAAGGGCAAAAAGAACGGTAAATACATCTATACCGATGAAGAACTTGCTCTTGAAACAAAGAAGTTTGAGGACAACACCAAGTTCACTATTCAGCGTTATAAGGGTCTTGGTGAGATGGACCCAGAGCAGCTTTGGGCAACCACTATGGAGCCAAAGAACCGCATTCTTCTTAAGGTAACCATCGATGATGCTCTTGCCGCTGATCGCGCGGTCTCTGACCTTATGGGTAACCAGGTTGAGAAGCGTAAAGACTTCATCCAAACACATGCAAAAGACGTCCGCTTCCTGGACATTTAATGGTTTCTCGCTAAATCATTAGACAGAAAATGAAAGGGTAACTTGTGGCAGACGATAAAAATATGAATGACGATCTTTTTGGTGCAGATGAGGACCAAGACCTCGATGCACAAAACGATATGGATGAAGAATACGAAGATGACGAGGTAGAAGAAGACTCTGACGAGTTTGACCCAGAGACTGGAGCAAACTTAGTAACTGGCGAGACTTCACACATTATCTCTGATGAAGCCGGTACTCGTCTTGACCTCTCAGACATTCACGGTGGCACGCTTAAGCCAACCGATTTGTCCTCAGAGATGAAGACTTCCTTCCTCGAGTATTCCATGTCCGTTATTGTTGCTCGTGCGCTTCCAGATGTTCGAGACGGCCTTAAGCCTGTTCACCGCCGTATTCTGTACGCAATGAGCGAGGCTGGCATTACGCCAAACCGTCCACATAAGAAGTCTGCATGGGCAGTCGGTGAAGTCATGGGTAAGTACCACCCACACGGTGACTCCGCTATTTATGACTCCATGGTCCGTATGTCTCAGGACTTCTCGATGAGACTTCCTCTGATTGATGGCCACGGAAACTTTGGCTCTATCGACGGCGATCCACCAGCAGCAATGCGTTATACCGAGGCACGTCTTACCAGAAGTGCTATGGAGATGCTGGCAGAGCTTAACAAGAACACCGTTGACCTTCAGTCAAACTATGATGAGTCGCTGACAGAGCCAGCAGTTCTTCCTGCACGTTTCCCAAATCTTTTGGTTAACGGTTCTTCAGGTATTGCAGTTGGTATGGCCACCAACATTCCTCCTCACAACCTTGGTGAGGTTACTAACGCTGTCTGCATGATGATTGAGAACCCTGACGTTACCACTGAGGAGCTCATGACCGTTTTACCTGGTCCTGACTTCCCAACAGGTGGCATCATCATGGGTACTCAGGGCATCAAGGATGCTTACGAGACTGGTCGCGGTTCTATTACGGTCCGTGCAAAGGTTCACGTTGAGCAAGTCAAGAGTGGTCGCCAGCGCCTTGTTGTTACCGAGATTCCTTACCAGGTTAACAAAGGTCTTCTTCAGGAGAAGATTGCTCAGGCAGTCAACGAGAAGAAAATCGAAGGCATCTCTGACATGCGTGATGAGTCCAACCGTAAGGGTATGCGCATCGTCTTGGATCTCAAGCGTGATGCTGTTCCACAGGTTGTTCTAAATAACCTATACAAGAAGACTCAGCTTCAGTCCAACTTTGGCATCATTGACCTGGCCTTGGTTGATGGTGTTCCTCGTACCCTTTCTCTTCGCGAGATTCTTCGTCACTACATTGATCACCAGATTGATGTTGTACGCCGTCGTACTGAGTTTGACCTGGATAAGGCACAGAAGCGTGTCCACATTTTGGAAGGCCTTCTGACCGCAGTTGATAACATCGATGAGATTGTCCACATCATCCGCAGCTCGCAGGATGATGCTGAGGCAAAGAAGCGCATGAACGAGCGTTTTGGCCTGGATGAGATTCAGGGCGAGGCAATCCTTCAGATGCGTCTGCGCCGCCTCACCGGTCTTGCTCGTCAGGATCTTGTTGACGAGATTTCCCAGCTCAGGCTTGATATTGCCTACTACGAGGATCTTCTCGCTCACGAGGAAAAGATTCTGGCTGTTATTGCTGATGAGCTCCGTGAGATTTCCAACCGCTACGCTGACAAGCGTCGTACGCAAATCTCTGACCAGGACATTCAGAACCTGGATGTCGAGGATCTTATCGCTGAAGAGGATATGGTTGTTACCGTTACTCACGCAGGTTACGTAAAGCGCGTTCCTGTTGAGATTTATCGTTCTCAGAAGCGCGGCGGCAAGGGTGTTCAGGGCGTCTCTCTCAAAGAGAACGATTTTGTCGAGAACCTCTTTGTTGCTTCTACCCACGATTACGTGCTGTTCTTTACCAACTTTGGTAAGGTGTATCGCCTCAAGGTCCACGAGCTTCCTGTTGGTAACAGAACTACTAAGGGTAGCGCCATCATCAACGTCATCGAGACGCTTGCAGAGGGCGAGAAGGTCAAGGCAGTTATTACTACCCGCGACTTCCCAGAAGACAACTACCTGATGTTTGCTACTAAGCAGGGAATGGTCAAGAAGACAGCAATGTCTGAGTACGACCGCACCCGTAAGGACGGCCTCATTGCAATCAACCTTAAGGATGGCGACGAGCTTGTTAACGTCCGTCGTGTCCACCCAGGTGACAAGGTTGTTCTGTGCTCCTCCGACGGCAAGGCAATCCTGTTTGACGAGGCTGAGGCAAGAAGCATGGGCCGCGGTACCTCAGGCGTTCGTGGCATTACGCTCAAGGGCGATGCGACTATGCTTGGCATGGAAATTACCAACGGCAACGGTGACCTCTTTGTTATTACCGAAAAGGGCTATGGAAAGCGCACGGCAATTTCTGAGTATCCAGTCCACAAGCGTGGTGGCCAGGGCGTCTTTACCATCACAATGACGGAGAAGAAGGGTAACCTGGTTGCCTGCCGTGTTGTTGGTCCTCAGCACGAGATTATGATCATGTCCGAGGAGGGCGTTGTAATCCGCGTCAAGGCTGGCGATATCTCCAAGCTTGGCCGCTCTACTCAGGGTGTCAAGGTTATGAACCTCTCTGGTACTGACGTTGTTTCTGCAGTTGCTCGTATGGTTGCCAACAAAAAGAAGGCTCCTAAGCACGCAGAGAACCAAGGTATGCTTGATCTGATGGCAGCAGGTGCTCGCGATGCTGATGAGGCAGAGTCTGTTGACCTCGGAGATGAAGAGGAAGTACTGGACGATTCACTGCTGGATGATGACGAATAAGCATTTCAGCTATACGTAATTTGAAGAGCTCAGGAGGTAATTCTCCTGAGCTCTTTTCGTTTACCGAGAAAATCAGCGCGCTAACGGTAATGATTTTTATATAAAAGATAAGTCAGTTGTTTAAAAACTCGCTCTAAAGCAGGACTTATGAGAAATCCTCAGGAGAGACATCCTCAATAAACTGGTGGAAATCCTCAAGCTCTTGGGCCTGAACGTCCTTCTCGACATCAGTAAAGTCTGGAGCGGCAGCAATTTCTAGAACGTTCTCGTCAGCAAAGATGGGAGCGTTTGTTCTTACTGCCAGCGCAATTGCATCGGACGGACGAGCGTCCACGTAAATATGCTCTCCCTCTTTAGAGATGAGCTCAATTTGCGAGAAGAACGTGGTGCCGCGGACGCCTACAATGCGCACGCTTTTAATATCTGCATCTAAAGAATCAAGAACGGAGCGGAGAAGGTCATGTGTCAGAGGTCTCTCGGTAGATTCTTGATCAATACCTAGGCTGATAGCAGATGCCTCAATGTTGCCAATTTTGATAGGAAGACTTAAAGAAGAGACGCCACGCGGGTCATGAAGACGCAGAACAATTACGGAAGAGATAGGTCCTCCTCCAACAACAACTGTCTGTATGTCCATACGCTTCAGCGACACAAATACTCCAAATAGCACGTCTTTTATCAATCTTTGGGCAGATAGTCTACGACTCTCTGTTCTGCTTTCATACCCAGTTTCAAGAAACTTTAAAACAAAACAAAAAAAGTGTTGACCTATGAGAATTATGGAGGTATTATTTTTCCCTGCGTTGGGCCTGTAGCTCAGTTGGTCAGAGCGTCCGGCTGATAACCGGGAGGTCACAAGTTCAAACCTTGTCAGGCCCACCACTTTATGTGACAATAGTCACCCCAACGTTAGCCGAGTCGCCGTTGGGGTGATTATTAAAACCTTCTGGGCCCAACCAGAAGCCAGTACGGGGAATTAGCTCAGCTGGGAGAGCGCGGGCTTTGCAAGCCTGAGGTCAGGGGTTCGATCCCCCTATTCTCCACCAAATGTTCAAGGCCAGGGATTTTGTCCCTGGCCTTTTTGCTAGTTATTTTTCAAAATAGCACTCATGAAAGACGCAAAAGACGCGGTTGCGCCATAAAACATACCGATGACCGTTATTTTTACCCACTTATCGAATAGTTACATGTTTTTACAACAAACATGAGTAGGATTTACACAAGAGTATGTTCTTTTCATTGGCACTGTGGAAAACCACAAGGAGAGAAAAGAGTTCTTATGTCAAATCTTACGCGTCGTAACTTTTTTGGTGTAAGTGCAGTTGTAGCAGGTTTGGGTATCACTGCCTGCAAAAAGTCTGATTCAGACGCTGGTGAGAAGAAAGAATCTGACACCAACTCTACAGACACTGTTGGTGCTCCAGAAGAGCTAGTAAAGGCTGCAAAAGAAGAAGGTAAGCTTATTGTTTACGGCTCCTGCGAAGAGGAATATCTAAACGCAGTTTGCGCCAACTTCAAGAGTCTGTATGGTATTGATGTTCAGGCACAGCGCCTGTCAACTGGCGAGGTTGCTGCAAAGATTGAGGAAGAGAACGGCCATCCATCAGCAGACGTTTGGTTTGGTGGCACAACCGATCCTTACAATGTCACCTCCTCAAAGGGTCTTCTTGAGCAGTACGAACCAAAGAATGCATCTCACCTCATTTCCGATAAGTTCAAGAGTACCAATAAAGACTGGTACGGAATTTATAAGGGTATTTTGGGAATTCTGTACGATAAGGAAGAGCTACAGCGTCTTAAGCTTGACGTGCCTCAGGACTATAAGGACCTTATTGATCCTAAATATAAGGGTCTTATTTGGTCTTCCAACTACAATACTGCTGGTACCGCAAAGTTGATTATCAACACTGTTATTCAGAAATATGGTCATGATCAGGGTATTCAGTATCTTGTTGACCTTGATAAGAACATTGCTCAGTACACCAAGAGTGGCTCTGGTCCTTCCAAGGCTATTGGAGCCGGTGAGTGCACCATCGGAATTGGTATGCTCCACGATGGTATTTATCAGATTGTTGACCAAGAGCATGAGAATGTTGGTCTTCAAATTCCAAGCTCTGGCGCATCATACGAGGTTGGTGCAACCGCAATCTTCAAGGGCGCTGCACATCCAAACGCAGCTAAGCTCTGGATTGAGTATGCATTGTCTCCAGCTTGCGTCGATCTTGCTCAGAAGAACGGCTCTTACCAGTTCCTGGTAATTGACGACGCAAAGCAGCCTGAGATTGCAACTGAGTACGGTCTTGATCCAAATAACGTTATGGACTACAACTTCGAAGACGCTAAGAAAAACACCGAGCAGTATGTCAAGGACGTTATGCAGGCACTTGGTGGCGGAGACAGCCGCTTTAAGACCGAGTAAACACCACGCGGATAAGCAACTAAACAATGCTGTTGCTCAAGATCTGAGTGGCAGATTATACTGGGTAGGCAGATCTCTGCCTACCCAGTTCCACATAGAGCTTTGCGTATAGGTTTAGTGTTTCAGAGTTAGGACCAGCATGGCAAAATCCCAGAGCGCTCAACTTGAGCGAAAAAAGCTCCTTGGCGATCCAATTTTGATAACGACCATTGTCGTTCTTATCGCCTTCTTAACCCTTTTTATTTTGTATCCACTTGCCATTCTTATGGTTGACTCTGTAGTCTCCGATAACGGAGTTACCTTTGATGTCTTTACTCGCGTCTTGGCCATGCCTTCCTTTAGCCATGCAATTACCAACACCCTTAGGGTTGGATTTGCAGTAGGCATTTTATCAGCGCTTATTGGTCTTCTTTTTGCCTATGTTGAAGTGTACGTAAAGCTTCGTACAAAGTTTATGACAGGCCTTTTCCGCGTGGTTTCCATGCTTCCTGTTGTTTCTCCACCATTTGTTCTCTCTCTTTCCATGATTATGATGTTTGGCAAGAAAGGCCTGATTACTCGAGGTCTTTTAGGAATTTTTGACAACAACATCTATGGCTTCTGGGGCATCTTTATTGTCCAGACTATGTCGTTTTTCCCTGTGTGTTACATGATGCTTAAGGGCCTGCTTAAAAACATTGACCCATCCCTTGAAGAAGCAGCACGTGATATGGGTGCAAGCCGCTGGAAAGTATTTACCAGCGTTACACTTCCTCTTATTTTGCCTGGTTTAGGCAACGCTTTTCTCGTCTCATTTATTGAGTCAATTGCAGACTTTGCAAATCCAATGATTATTGGTGGCTCCTACGATACCCTGGCAACAACTATCTACCTGCAGATTACAGGAGCGTACGACAAGCAAGGCGCGGCCGCTATGGCTGTTGTTCTTCTTTCCATTACGCTGCTCATGTTTGTTGTTCAGAAGTTTGTGTTGGAAGCAAAGAGCACATCTACACTTTCGGGCAAAGCAACGCGAGCCAGGATGCTTATTACAGACAATTCTGTTCGCATTCCACTTACCATTCTTTGCGCACTAGTCGCACTCTTTGTTATTGGCATGTACCTCTGCGTTCCTTATGGTTCGTTTGTTCGTTCCTGGGGCTCTAATTACGATTTAACAACAAAGTGGTTTGAGCAGGTATTTACCAAGTACCACGGTCTGCAGGCGTTTAGCGACTCGTTTATGCTTTCGCTTATTGCAGCACCAATCACCGCTCTGCTTTCGATGATCATTTCTTATCTGGTAGTAAAACGTCGCTTCCGTGGCCGTGGTTTTATCGAGGCTGTATCCATGCTTGCCATGGCAGTTCCTGGTACGGTCTTGGGCGTTGGCTACATCCGCGGTTTCTCAAGTGGTGTTATGCACACAGGATTTTTGCAAGGCCTGTATGGCACGGGACTTATCCTGATCATTGTCTTTGTCGTGCGTTCGCTTCCTACAGGAACACGCTCGGGTATCTCGGCACTTCGACAGATTGATAAATCTATTGAAGAGTCCGCATACGACATGGGCGCCGACAGCTTTACGGTGTTTATGACCGTTACGCTGCCACTGATTAAAGATTCGTTCTTGTCGGGTTTGGTAACGGCGTTTGTCCGCTCCATCACCGCAATTTCTGCAGTTATTCTCTTGGTCACACCAGAGTTCCTGCTCATCACCGTTCAGATTAATGAGTTTGCTGGTAAGGGTTCATATGGTATGGCCTGCGCCTTTGCAACAATTCTGATTGTTATTACTTATGGCTCGGTATTGCTTATGAATTGGGCCATCAAACACTTTGGCACCAGCCGAGCACTCAAGGAGGAGTAACACATGGCTACAGAGAAAAAAGGCGTTCGCCTTGAGCACATTTCCAAGATTTATCAGGATCAGAAGACTGGAAAAGACTTCTACGCAGTTCAAGACGCTAACATCACTATTGCTCCTGGCGAGTTTGTAACGCTGCTTGGCCCTTCTGGCTGCGGAAAGACCACTATTCTGCGTATGATTGCTGGTTTTGAGAGCCCTGATGAGGGAAAGATTTTCCTCGGCGATGAGCAGATTGATGAGCTTACTCCAAACAAGCGCGATACCGCCATGGTGTTCCAGAGCTATGCATTGCTTCCTCACTACAACATCTTTGACAATGTTGCGTATGGCCTCAAGCTTCGCAAAATGGACAAGGCAGTAATTCGCGAGAAGGTCCTTCACATCCTTGGTCTTGTTGGACTTGAAGGCATGGAAGAGCGCATGACCAACCAGCTTTCTGGTGGTCAGCAGCAGCGTGTTGCTTTAGCTCGTGCTCTGGTTATTGAGCCAAGCGTGCTCCTCTTCGACGAGCCTCTTTCAAACCTTGACGCAAAGCTCCGCGTTGACATGCGTAATGAGATCCGTCGTATTCAGCAGGAGGCTGGTATTACCGCCATCTACGTCACACATGACCAGTCAGAGGCAATGGCACTTTCAGACAACATCATCATTATGAAAAAGGGTGTTGTGGACCAGGTTGGCGATCCTCAGACGGTTTACTATCACCCAGCAGACGAGTTTGTTGCAGACTTTATCGGTGAGTCAAACTTCCTGCATGCGACTATTGCAGACAAGCTTGATTCTGAGACTGCACTTTGCTGCTTTGAGGGCCATGAGTTTGAGGCCGGCGGATGTTCTCACCTGGACAAGGGTAAGGAATGCTGCATTGTTCTTCGTCCAGAGTCTGCACGCCTTGCTGACGAGGGAACACTTGCCTGTGAGGTAGTTCTTTCTCGATTCATGGGCCACTACCAGAACTACCACGTTATGGTAGGCGATACTCTCATCAAGATTACGGACTTCAATCCTCGTACCCACAAGATTTACAACGTTGGTGACCACGCCTTTGTTGACTTCACCAAAGATGAGGTTCACGTTCTGTAAGCGCTTTGGTTAAAGCAGTAACGTATGGCGAGAAGATCCGTTGGTCTTCTCGCCATTTTGTTAGATGGTTGATTTGAGCCAGTTTAATTTGCAGGTGAGCAGCTTGTGATCGGGCTCAAGCGAGGGGTCCTTGATTCTTTTAAGGAGCATCTTGCAAGCGGCGTAGCCCTCTTCATAGACAGGCTCGACAATGGTTGAGATGCTTTTAACGGGCAGGTCAGTCCAATCAGTGTTGTTGAATCCCAACAGGCCAACTTGCTTTGGAATTACTGTCTCGTAGGATTGCAAGGCATTATAGACACTTTTAAGAGCCCATTGATTTGGCACAAATACCAGCGTTTTCTTTGACGGAAGAATGTGATTATTGAGCCATTGCGTGATGTCAGAGATAGAGAGCGTACTTTGCTCCATGGTGAGACGCTCATGAGGTTTATGTAAGGCCTCTAAAGCATCAGTGAAGCCAGATTCTCGTTCAATTCTGGTACGACCTTTTGGCTCTCCACCAATAATTAAAAAGTTTTCGTATCCGCGTTCAACGCAGTGCGACGCTGCTGAATAAACGCCGTCGTAGAGGTTACTTTTTATCCAGGAAGTATTAAGGGCAAGAAGGTCGCAGTCAAAATAGACAACGGGTTTTCCAACTTTAGCAATTCGTCTATCTACCGCTCTGAATTGATTGGTGGGCTGGATAAGCATGCCATCTGCTCCAATTGAAAGCATTTTCTCAACCCAGTCAGCTTCAAGCGTGGGGTCAAAACGAGAATTGCAAATAATTGTCTGATATCCAGCCTCAAGAGCAGCATCTTCAATACCGTTAGTCATTTGAGCTGCCCAGGCATTAGTGTTGTCCAGGATGAGAACAGCAATAATTCCAGAGCTCTTCTTAACCATTGCTTGAGCCTGGGCGCTTGGAATATATCCCGTATTTTCGATTGCTTTTTTGATACGTTGCTTAGTTGCTTCGGACATCTTTTCAAAGTGTCCGTTAAGGTAATTCGAAACGGTAGCAATAGAAACATTTGCTAATTTTGCAAGGTCAATGATAGTGGTCTTAGACATTGGCACTCATTTCACCGAAATTTTTACAAGGTACTTGCAAAATACCAACGTTAGTGAGTGTGCTGGATTCTACGTTGGTTAAACGTTTAACAAAATTCATCATAACACAAGGTAGATTAGACGTTTACCGAAATCCTCTTTTAAAAAAGATTGAAACAATGCAAAGTATGAGTTGGAAACGTACGTCGTCAAAAGACGTGCTCGTGCGCCCCGCTTAGGGGCTCACAACTTACTTTGCGAGAGGACATAACCATGAACATCGTTGCTGTATGCGCTTGCACGGTTGGAATTGCTCACACCTGGATGGCAAAAGAGGCCATTGAGAAAGAGTGTGAGCGTCGCGGCTATGAATTCAAGGTAGAGGCTCAGGGCGGTTACGGTATTGAGAACGAGCTTGAGCAGGACGAAGTTGACGCTGCTGACGTTGTTCTTCTCGCCATTGCAATTGGCATCGAAGGCGACGAGCGTTTTGACGAGAAACGCGATGAGGGTCGCGTTCTAACGTTGGATCCTTCGCTGGCCATCGCAGATCCAGCAAAGGTTATTGATCAGGTAGTTGCGCTGGCTGAGTAGCAAGCGCATAAGTGATAACGCAAGGAAGAAGAGAGGAGAAACCCATGGCAGAGGAAAAGAGTCCCTCAGTTTTGGGCAAGGTCGGAAAAGACCTTCTAAAGGCGTTTAACACTGGTGTTTCGTACTTTATTCCTATTGTCGTAGTTGGCGGAGTCTTCCTGGCTTTCTCGCTAGCTACAGGAACTGCAGGAAAAGACGGTATTGAAGTCACCAATCCTTTGATGCAGAGCCTCAACCTTATTGGTATGGCTGGCATCAAGATGATGATTCCAGTCCTTGCTGCTTACATTGCCTATTCTTTGGGCGGAAAGCCTGCTCTGGCACCTGGCTTTGTCCTTGGTTACCTGGCAAGCAATCCTGTTCCTGTAGGTGAGGTCCAGGTTTCTACTGGCTTCTTGGGCGCAATGGTCCTTGGCGTTGCTGCTGGCTACCTTGTTCAGTGGATGAAGAGTTGGAAGGTCAACAACACCATCCGCACCATCATGCCAATTCTGATTATCCCAAGTTTGTCTTCACTGGCTCTTGGCATGCTCTACATCTACGTTTTGGCAGCTCCACTTGGTGCATTCATGGATTGGCTGACCAGCCTGCTTTCAAGCCTTCAGGGTGGTTCTGCAGTTGTTCTTGGCATTGTAATTGGCCTCATGACCGCATTTGATATGGGTGGTCCAGTTAACAAGACTGCTTCTACCTTCACCATGGCTCTTATGACCGCAGGTGTTTATGGTCCTAACGGCGCATTCCGTGTTGCAGTTGCTATTCCTCCACTGGTCTGCGGTGTTGCATCTCTTATTGCTCGCAGCAAGTTTGACGACACTGATAGACAGATGGGCATCTCTGCAGTCTTCATGGGACTCATTGGTATTACCGAAGGCGCAATTCCATTTGCTGTTAAGGATCTTGCACACACTCTTCCTGCAATCATGATTGGTTCTGCAGTTGGTGCTGGTCTTGCTGCTTGGCACGGTATTGAGTGCTTTGTTCCTCACGGTGGCATGATTGTTGCTGCAGCTACAAACAACATTGCCCTCTACACCCTTGATATGGCAATTGGCGTTGCAGTAGGTGTTGCAATTCTTGTTCTTACCAAGCCAAAGCTTGAGGACAACAAGTAATACATAGCGAGAAACGCATGTACCTTTTGGTCTTAGACCTTAAAAATTGAAGTTAAAAGGAGAGGGGCGTAGGGATTCAACCCCCACGCCCTTCTTATTACCAAGAAACACTCTTGGGAAGGGGTAAATATGGAAAAACTACCAATCAAAAAAGCTGTTGAAGGGTTGCTTAAGCTTCAGGACACAGGAAAGTCCGCCACGCTGTTAGGAATTGGACCAATGTCGCCAAACCTGCTCCAGGCAGCTTTTGAACTTGGTAGGGACTGCGATTTTCCTCTGATGTTTATTGCATCTCGAAACCAGGTTGATCTTGATGAACTTGGTGGAGGATACGTAAATTCTTGGGATCAGAAGCGTTTCTCGGAAGATATTGCTGAAGCAGCTCAGAAGGTTGGCTTTGACGGTCTGTATTACCTCTGCCGCGATCACGGTGGTCCTTGGCAGCGCGACGAGGAGCGCAACGCTCACCTTCCAGAAGATGAAGCTATGGAGCTTGCCAAGAAGTCTTATCTTGCCGACATGCTTAACGGTTTTGACCTGCTGATGATTGACCCAACTAAGGATCCTTTTGAGATTGGCAAGGTTATTCCGCTTGACGTGGTTCTTCGCCGTACAGTTGATTTGATTGAGTGGTGCGAGAAGGAACGTGTTTCTCGTGGTCTTCCTGAGATTGGCTATGAGGTTGGTACCGAGGAAACAAATGGTGGCTTGACCTCTACCGACAAGTATCACATCTTCATTGAACAGCTTAAGAGCGAGCTGACCGCTAAGGGTCTGCCTATGCCAACCTTTATTGTTGGACAGACGGGAACACTTACACGCCTTACGGAGCAGGTTGGCCATTATGATTTTGAGGCTGCCATTAGTCTTGCTAAGATGGCCAAGAGCTACGGTGTTGGTCTTAAGGAGCACAACGCAGACTACCTTGATGATGTGACGCTGCTTGAGCACACTCCTGCAAATGTCACCGCATCAAACGTAGCTCCACAGTACGGAACAGAGGAGACTCGCGCATATTTGAAGCTTTGCGATGTAGAGGATCTTCTGGTTAAAGAAGGTCTCCTGAAGGCAGACGAGGTCTCCGGCTTGAGAAACACCCTGTTAGTCAAGGCAATTGAGACTGAGCGTTGGCGCAAGTGGATGGTGGGTGACCAGGTTAATCTGACCGTTGAGCAGATTCTTGCTAATCACAAACTATCGCTGGATATTCTTGATATCTCTGGCCATTATGCATTCAATGATGACGAGGTTAAGGCAGCAACCGAGCACCTCTACAAGAATCTTGCTCAGTTCAATATTGATGGCCAGCGCTTTGTTGTTGACCACATCAAGCGCCCTCTTCGTCAGTATGTTGAGTGCTATAGGCTTGAGGGAGTTACTACGCGCATCCGTGAGGCACTGGCAGAGTAAGTGCTCGTGCTTTCAGACACGGCGTTTTGCCGTTGTAACACCTTTGCTGTCCAATTTTGGACAGATAGCTGACAAACCTAAGAGGTCGAAGGCTTTTTGCTTTCGACCTCTTTTCTTGTGCGATGTATCATAGAGAACAATAGTTACAAAAACGACGCTAAGGAGCGGCATGGCCGAAAACGACGAGCGCAAAGATGGAGTTTCTCCCGAGCTTGATATGCTCTCAACTGAGCTGCTTGGAGATGCGTTTGACCTGCTTGCAGATGGCCAATCACTCAACGTTTTGCTTGTAGTTGAGGACGCGTCAGGCACGGTTGCAAGCTATGAGTTCTCTGATGACGGCCCAGAGGAGCTGCTTGAGGGGGCCCATAAGCGCGTGCTTGACCTGGCAAAACAGAAGGGCGATAAAGAAGCGGGACTTGAAGAGCCTGTTCGCTATGCGCTTGTATATGAGGGAGCCATTCAGCTGCTCAAAGAGGGCGGTTACGAAGATGCCGTGCTTCTTGAGTTTGGCGAGAAGGGCTATAAGAGTTTCTCGGCATATTCTTTAGTTCACGGAAAAGGCCAAGGTGACCAGTTTGTGTGGTCTGATCCCGCTCCAGCAGGGGAGCTTGAGCCACTTCTGTAATGAAAAAGCTGCGTTCATTGAAATTTCTGGGCGCTCTAGGCACGTAATTGCACTAAAGTTCTAAAGCTGATAAAAATTGGACCTGAAGTAGCAAGTCCAAACACATACCTTCGAGAGATAGAGACTTATGCGTCAAGACAACATCAGAAATATTGCTATCATCGCCCATGTTGACCACGGTAAAACCACCATGGTTGACCAGATGCTTAAGGCAACCGATGCATTCCGCGAGAACCAGCAGGTTCAAGAGAGAATTCTGGACTCCAATGATCAGGAGCGTGAGCGCGGAATTACCATTCTGGCAAAGAACATCTCTATTGAGTACAAGGGCGTCAAAATCAACGTTATTGATACCCCTGGCCACGCTGACTTCGGCGGCGAGGTAGAGCGTGTTTTGAAGATGGCCGACGGTGCGCTTTTGCTGGTTGACGCAGCTGAGGGCCCTATGCCACAGACTCGCTTTGTTCTGCGCCACGCTATCGACGCAGGCCTTTCTATCATGATGGTTGTCAACAAGATTGACCGTGACGGCGCTCGTCCAGAGGCTGTTGTCAACGATTCCCTTGATCTGATGATGGACCTCGGCGCAACTGATGAGCAGCTTGAGTTCACCATGGAGCACGTCATCTTTGCTTCTGGCGTTAACGGTTACGCTCGCCTTGATCCAAATGATGACAACGACAACATGTTCCCACTTCTCGACATGATTATCGACGGCCTTCCAGCTCCAGATGTTGATATTGACGGACCTCTTGCTATGCAGTGCGTTACCATCGATCACTCCGACTACCTGGGTCGCATTGGAATTGGTCGCGTATATTCCGGAACTGTTCATACTGGCGACAAGATTCTTGTTGTCAAAAACGACGGTTCCCGCGCTATGAGCCAGGTCAAGCAGCTGTTTACCTTTGACTACCTTGGCCGTAAGGAGTGCAGCGAGGTTGACGCAGGTGATATTGCGGCAATCGTTGGCGTTGATAACACTGATATTGGTGACGTCTACACTGATCCAGAGAACCCTGTTGAGTTGGACCCAATTGAGATTGATCCACCAACCCTTTCTATTATTTTTGAGCCTTCTACCTCGCCACTTGTTGGCCGTGAGGGAGACATTGTTGGTGGCCGTCAGCTTAAAGAGCGCCTGATGACAGAGCGCGAGAATAACGTCACCATGCGCATTGAGGAGCTTCCTGATAAGACGGGTATCGAGGTTTCTGGCCGCGGTATTCTCCACCTCTCTGTTCTTATGGAGAGCATGCGTCGTGAAGGCTTTGAATTCCAGGTTGGTCGTCCTCGCGTTCTGTTCAAGAAGGATGCTCAGGGCCACACGCTTGAGCCTATTGAGCAGGCTGTTGTTGAGTGCAATCCAGAGTATGCCGGCAAGGTTATTGAGGTCTTTGGTAACGTTGGTGGCACCATGTCTATCATGGACACCGGCGAGACTCAGACGCACCTTGAGTTCAAGATTCCAACCCGCGGCATCATGGGCCTCAAGACGCGCGTCATGAACGTTACCCACGGTGACGCTGTCTTCTACCACACTTTCCTTGAGTACGGTCCTTTTGCAGGTGATATTGGTAGCCGCCAGAACGGTGCCATGATTTCCATGTCCACTGAGAAGGCTGTTGCGTATGCACTTGGTACGCTTCAGGAACGCGGCCAGCTCTTTGTTTCTCCAGGCGTTGAGTGCTACGAGGGTATGCTGGTTGGCGAGCGTTCAAGGCCAGGCGACATGGTTGTTAACATTGCGCGCACCAAGTCTTTGGGCAACCAGAGGTCTTCAACTGCAGACATTTCAGTTCAGTTGACTCCTCCACGCCTGTTTACGCTGGAAGAGGCTCTGGAGTACATCATGGACGACGAGCTTGTTGAGATCACGCCACAAAACATCCGCATGCGTAAGCGTATTCTTTCCGAGACTGAGCGCCGTAAGTGGGCAGTCCGTAACGGTATGGTCAAGAAGTAACAGCGTCGTTTACAGATAACCAATCTGGCGAGAAGAACTTGCAGCTGCAAGGGCTTCTCGCCAGTTTTGTTTTAGGCGGATTTTAAATAAAGTGCTGGTAAACGGTATGTGAAGGCGATGCAAAACCGCCCAGAACCGCCCAAAACCGCCCGATTGTGGCTGGATGTTACTTTGATGGGGTGTTCTGCTCAGGTTGCTTACCCGGCTTCTGAGCTTTGTGACGAAGCTTGTTAACACTGCGCATTACGTGCGGCGTAAGGTCAACGTCGGCCGGAGAAAGTACGTTGTATTTAAGCGACCAGCGTCTGAGGCCAACGGTAACTACAACGCAGACAACTGCCGCCCAAATTTTTGTGACGCCTACATAAGAGACAAGCGCCCAGTAGGAGGTAGCGCCAGCAACTGCGCAAAACGCGTAGAGATTGCTTCGCTGGAAAATACGAGGGATGTTGCCAAGAAATACGTCGCGAAGCATACCGCCACCAACGCCCGTAATGCTTCCCATCAGAATGACCGAGAAGGGAAGCAGGTGATATACCAGGGCTTTATCGGTACCAACAACAGCAAAGAGGCCAACGGAGATAATGTCGGTCCACTCAAGCATGCGAGGGAATCTGTCAAGCGGCTCAGGGAACATAAACAGCAAGACAGCGGTAAAAACGGCAGCCGGAATGGCGTAGGGCGAGTTGAGCATGTAGACGCCACCTTCTTGCATCATGACGTCCCTGATAAGCCCGCCACCCAGACCACCCAAAAGACCAAGACCCACAAAGCCCACAAGGTCTAAGTGACGATCTCTTGCAACCAAGATTCCCGAGATTGCACCAATAATTACCGTTAGAAGGTCTAGCCAGTAGGGGATGCTCACAGAAATTGCATCTGTGCCATATGGCGAGAAAAACGGTGGCATCCATACCTCCTACTGGTGTTTTTGTTTTTATGAGTATGACAATACTACACAAGTATTAAAAATACACAGAACTTCTCGTTCTATATTGGTGAGAAATCCGCTATACTGTCCCGTGCGGTTTTATATGGAGAGTTGTCCGAGTGGCCGAAGGAGCACGATTGGAAATCGTGTAGGCGTCTAAAGCGTCTCCAGGGTTCAAATCCCTGACTCTCCGCCAGAATTTTCACGGCGCCTACGGGCGCCGTTTCACCCTTCGGAGGGGTGGCAGAGTGGTTGAATGCGGCGGTCTCGAAAACCGTTTACCCCTTCTAGGGGTACGAGGGTTCGAATCCCTCCTCCTCCGCCATTTAACATTTTTATTTGATTAATTGTTACCAATAAAGATATATTTATTTTTCGATTTTATATAGAATGTTTAGGCTTTGTAATTCGATGTCATCTTTTTGACACGAGGGGAGAGTTAAATGGCTGTTTCAGCAGATGAGTTGAATGGCTACAGGCGCGATCGCTACTTTGCACGCTCCTGGGCACTTCTGACTCTGGAAAAGGGTTGGTGGAAGCCTGTCCTTATTATGGCTCTGTTTGGTCTTATTCCAGTTGTCGGAATTCTTGCACTTGTTGGCTATGCACTTGAGACTGCACGCGTAACTGCATGGGGCATCAATGCTGG
>JABZHP010000079.1 GCA_015258785.1 Atopobium sp. | reverse complement strand
CCTTTCTTGTAAACGTGAACTGAACTGTTTAGGAGAGCGGCTTATGCAAGTGGCTTATACGCATCATCAACATTGATGTGGCAATAGCCACTAGGATTCTTCTTCAGGTAGTCCTGATGATATTCCTCGGCAAGCACGTAGTTATCTAGTGGCTCCACCTCAACGGCAAGCTTTTGACCAAACAGAGACTCCTGCTCAGACATAATGCGCTCAATTACAGCCAGGTCAGCGTCATTTGTGTAATAGATACCGGTGCGATACTGCCTACCAACATCGTTGCCCTGTTTATTGACTGAGAGGGGATCAATAACCCTAAAGTAGTAGCGCAAAATGTCATAGAGGCTTACAACGCTTGAGTCATAGGTCACGTGCACTGTTTCTGCGTGATCTGTGGCCTTGACCTCCTGATAGTTGGTATCCAAGGTCTTTCCATTTGCATAGCCAACAGTGGTTGCAGTAACGCCATTAATTCTGGAGAAGTACTCTTCAAGTCCCCAGAAGCATCCTCCTGCTAAATAAATCTCTGCCATAAAGCCTCCTTAGTCCGAAATGCTGTTATAAAAGTTTGAAGTGACTTCGTTTTACTTCAAAGACGCCTTCTTTACTCAAGGAAGATATTACCGCGCTTAAGGCGCTTCTATCTACACCAAGATAATCGGCAAGCTGTTGGCGATTGTAGGGGATATCAAACTCCGCAGAACCCGCAGCTTGGGAGCGCGTGTTCAAGTACGCCATCAATTTGCCGCGAATACTTTTTGGAGCAGCATCTTGAATACGACGGCTCAACATAATGTTTTTCTGCGCAATAGAAGCCATAAGGTTTCTGGTGATAATATCCACGCCGCCGCAAATGTCACACGTTCTGGTAGTAATCTGTCGCAGGTCAAGCAGCAGAATCGCAGACGTCTCCGTGGCAACCACCGAGGTCAAAAGCGGTACGTTTCCAAGAGCTGCATATGCCTCTCCAAACGTTTCTCCCGTATGGAAGGCCCCCATCACAGAAATGTTACCTTGAGCATCTGATCCCTCAACATGAATGGCGCCAGAGATAACAATGCCAAATTGATGCGCCTTGTCGCCAGCGCACAAAATGATCTCTCCAGGCTCATAAGTGCGTACAACAGCACGTAAATGCTTTAAAAGAGCCTCTAGTAGCTCTGGTTTTACTCCTTTAAACACAATTGTGTTTAGCAAAAATGAGGGCTTGATGTCTTGCACGTTCATATAGACTCCAAAAAATTCCTGGATAGAAATCGTTTTGTTGTAATTACAACATACCTTATTCCACATTCCTGTAATCATGAAACCCAGAAGAGCAAATCTCTTCTCGCTATATGGTTTTATGGAGAGGAAAAATAGTGGATAACAAGATGTTCTGTTTCCAGTGTGAGCAGACTGCTGCTTGTACTGCATGTACCGGTGCTGCTGGCGTTTGTGGCAAGCCTTTTGACGTCGCATTTGCCCAGGACGAGCTCACCGGCGCTCTGGTTGGCCTTTCTCGTACCGAGCTTGCTGCTGGCAAGCGTTCTAACCGCGCTGACCAGCTGATTGTTGATGGTCTGTTTACCTGCATCACCAACGTCAACTTTGACAAGGGCGCTGTTGACGCAATTACTGCTCAGGTTCGTGACGAGAAGAACCGTCTAGCTGCAGAGGCTGGCGTAGAGCCAGTTGAGGATCTTCCTCTTGGCGGCGTTTGGTCCGACAACGAGGACATTAGGTCCCTCAAGTCCCTCATTCTCTTTGGTATCCGTGGTATGGCTGCGTATGCTTATCACGCTCGCGTTCTTGGCAAGACCGACGACGCAGTTGACGCTTTCTTTGTAAAGGCACTTGCTGCTCTTGCTACCGAGTCCTCCGTTGACGTTTTGCTGCCTCTTACCCTTGAGGTAGGCGAGGTCAACCTCAAGTGCATGGCTCTTCTCGACAGCGCAAATACCGGCGCTTATGGCACTCCAGTTCCAACAGAGGTTCCTCTGACTATTGAGCCTGGTCCCTTCATTGTTGTTTCCGGCCACGACCTTCTTGACCTCAAGATGATCCTTGAGCAGACCGAAGGTACTGGCGTTAACGTTTACACTCACGGCGAGATGCTCCCAGCTCACGGTTATCCAGAACTCAAGAAGTATCCACAGCTCAAGGGCAACTTTGGTACCGCATGGCAGAACCAGCAGAAGGAGTTCAAGGACATTCCAGCTCCTGTTGTCTTCACTACTAACTGCCTCATGCCACCTCGTCCTAGCTACAAGGACCGCGTCTACACTACCGAGCTTGTTGCCTTCCCAGAGCTCGTCCACATTGACGAGGACGCTAACGGCAAGAAGGACTTCAGCGCTGTTATCAAGCAGGCTCAGGAGCTTGGTGGATACGCTGAGGCACAGGAGCTTACCGGTATCAACGGTGGCCACAAGGTAACCACCGGCTTTAGCCACGGCGCCGTTCTTGGCATTGCCGATAAGATCATCGACGCTGTTAAGCAGGGCGCTATCAAGCACTTCTTTGTTGTTGGTGGCTGCGACGGCGCTCGCCCTGGTCGTAACTACTACACCGAGTTTGTTGAGCAGACTCCTGCAGACTCCGTGGTCCTCACCGTTGCTTGCGGCAAGTTCCGCTTCAACGACCTTGACCTGGGCACCATTGGCGGCATCCCTCGTATTCTTGACGTTGGCCAGTGCAACGACGCATACGGCGCTGTTCAGATTGCAACCGCTCTTGCAAACGCATTCGACTGCGGCGTTAATGACCTGCCACTGAGCTTTGTTCTGTCTTGGTACGAGCAGAAGGCAGTTTGCGTCCTTCTGACCCTGCTGCACCTTGGCATCAAGAACATCAAGCTTGGACCAACCCTTCCTGCATTTGTCAGCCCTAACGTCCTTAACATTCTTGTTGAGAACTACGGTATTGGTCCAATCGGCGATGCTTCCGAGGATCTTGCTCAGATGCTTGCCTAATTGGCGAGAAACCCCTCTAGTCCTTTCCTTAAAACGCCTCCTAGCTCTGCGCTGGGAGGCGTTTTTTTGATGTAAGAGAATAAAATCTTTATAGTTATTATTAAATTTGAAACTTCAGAAAATTATAATAGAAAAAAATATTTGAATCATTTTTAGTACTTAAGTCTTGAAGTAATTTGCTCTAACATACAAAAGTAAGGATTAAGAATGAATGATGAAGTTGAACGGCCATATGATGATACGGATCCAGAGGATATATTTAGGTATTCGCAAGAACTTATTAGTAAGACTTTTGTTGATGTATTAGCTACGGCTTTTGAAGATGACCAAATAAAATTAGAAGAAAAAATTTCCTATTACAACAACCCAAAGGGAAAAGGTTCTCTAGGCAATTTGCTTGAAGAACATTATTTTTTATACAAACCTAATAGCAGCCCAGAACCAGATTTCATTAATGCGGGTATAGAGCTAAAAGCTACTCCATACGAATCAACTAAAAAAGGAATAAAAGCTGGTGAACGACTCGTTATTTCAATGATTCCTAATACAGAGCCAATTGAAATTGAATTTAGTAATTCACACCTCGAAAAAAAATTAAGTAAGATATTGATGATATGGTATCACCGAGTTAAAAATCAAAAAAGAACTGAACATCGTATTGAATATACTTTTTTATTTGACTTATACGATAAAAGATTTGCGAAAGATTTAAAAATAATACTTGAAGATTATAAGACTATCGTAGACAAAATTATTTCTGGCAATGCCCATGAATTATCTGAAGGCGATACAAAATATTTAGGCGCTTGCACCAAAGGAGCTTCTGCAAAATCAAGTTACAAACCACAGTTTTATAATAAAGACGTTCTTGCAAAAAGACGCGCTTTTTCATTAAAACAGCAGTACATGAGTTACATTCTTGAGAATTATGTGCAGCCTAGCTCAATGGCTTATGATTCTATATTTACTGAAGATGAATTAAATAATGGCAATTTTGATACTATGGTTATATCAAAAATTAATTCATATATTGGAAAAGATACTGATGAACTGTGTCGATTATTCAGAGTCATAAAAGACACCAAGCCTAAACAAATCAATAAAATATTAGTTAATAGGATGCTTGGAGTTAATACTGATAATTCAGAAGAATTCCAGAAAGCTAATATAAAAATAAAAACGATTAGAGTAGGAAAAGATAATTCTATTAAAGAGAATATGTCCTTCCATAACATTTCAATATGTAATTTTGTGAATCAGGATTTTGAGAATTCGAAAGAATATGAGTTCTTTGAATCAACTCGATTCCTATTTGTTGTTTTTAAGGAAAATGATTTAGGAAAGTTCATTTTAACAGGAGCAAAGTTTTGGAATATGCCAATTGAAGAACTTGAGAAAACTGGAAAAGTTGAATGGGAAATATATAAAAAGAAGTTACTTGAAGGTGTAAATTTCAAACAAATTACTGATAAAAACGGAAAGGTAATAACGAAAAATGACTTGCCTAAAATGAGTGACACACAGATGATTCATTTAAGGCCACGCGCAGAGAAAAGTGCTTATCTGATTAATGGAAAACGTTATGGTAGCGGCACTGAATCAGATATGGACTTATTACCAAATGGCGACAAAATGACTAAGCAATGTTTTTGGCTTAATCATAAGTATGTATTAAAAATTATTGAAGACATATTAAGTTGATCTTCTTAGTTATCTGAATTAGACTGACTTTTTGTCCGGTTGATCGGTTAGTATAGTAAACACAAAATTGGTCCACAGCAGCGATAGGAGAAACGTGGCC
>JABZHP010000078.1 GCA_015258785.1 Atopobium sp. | reverse complement strand
GTCCAGGAACTTGTGGTCTTAAGGTGTAAAGTTTCATCATGCCCATAATGTAGATATGGTACAAAGATGGTTATCTGTCTAAGTTTCAAAGTGCAGTCAATTAATTTCAGAACTGCCCTTGTGACCATAAGAATTTCAAACATGCCTTCGGTGGGTTCTGATAGTTAATTACTGTAATGCATTGAAATATATCTGCTCATGAGTTCCCTGTCATGAAGATAAATATTTATTATTGAAAGCAGTAAAAAGAGATTCCTAAACAGATAGAAGAATCCTTATGAACTATGTCCAAAAAGTTCCTGTTGCTATTTGCGGTGTTGCATTAGGTTTTGCAGCACTTGGAAATCTTTTCAAGACTTCTTTCGAGGGGTTTTATCTTGCCTGCGGCATAATCTCCATTGCTCTTTTAGCTCTCTATACCCTCAAATTTATGGTGTCGACAAAAGTTGTGTTACGAGAGCTCTCTGATCCGATTGGACTTTCAGTTGCCGCAACATATCCGATGGCAGTCATGCTGATTTCGGTGTATTTGAAGACTGATATTGGTGATGCAGCACAATTATTTTGGTTTGCAGGAATTGCGTTACACATTCTGTGCATAGCTCTCTTTACTTCTCGCTATATTGCAAAATTTAATTGGGAGAATGTGCACGCCAGCTGGTTCATTGTGTATGTGGGGATTGTTGTTGCAAGTGTTACGGCGCCGGCGTTTACCTTTGAAACAAGTGTCGGCACGGTTGCATTTTGGTTTGGATTTATCTGTCTTGTAGTGCTTTTTATAGTAGTGAGCAAAAAGTACATAAAACATGGACCGGTGCCTGATTCTGCTGAGTCGCTCGCTTGCATTTATGCAGCTCCAACAAGTCTTTGTATTGCGGGATATATTCAATCTATTTCGTCAAAGTCTGTACCGTTTCTTTTGGTTATGCTGTCAATCGCTTCAATTATTTATGTAGTTTCTTTTGTGTGGTGCATCAGGTGTCTTACAAAACCATTCTTTCCCAGTCACGCCGCGTTTACTTTTCCCTTTGTAATTTGTGTCGTTGCGCGCACGCAGACGTCGGCATACCTGGCCGAACTCGGCCAACCTCTTCAATGGCTCGATGGAATAGCTACTGTTGAAACGGTGCTTGTAGCAGGGCTTTGCATTGTTGTACTTGTACGCTTACTTGCATTTGTGCGTGATCAGACTTTGCCTAAAGCGAGATCTATGAGTAGCCTGAGGTAACGTTATTCATTTTGTATGTTTAGAGTTTCGTGACGGAGCGCGCAACGCGGATGCGGGCGCGGATGTCCGCCACCCAGGAGTCCGCCCTTCTCGGCGATCTCTTGCTTCTCGCTATCCGGTCAATTTCTGCGCCGAGGAGTTGAGCGCTCGTGTCGAAGACGAGCTCTTAATGGGAGGGCATGGCCGGACCCCGATTCTACCAAGGCAGATCTACTGTAGGTACAGATCATACAATGGGAAATGATGCGATGACGGAAGCGGCTTGGACTGTGCTTTCCTCTGCGCTTGCAGCTTTGTCTGTATCGTATGTATTATTGTGAGTAATACATACGATACAGACATCGTTGGAGGCTCACACCATGCTCCTGCAGCTGGACTTCTCAACCGCGACACCCATCTACCAGCAGATCCGCGATCAGATCGTGCGTGGCATCGCCGAAGGCGAGCTTGCGCCTGGCGAGCGCCTGCCGACCGTGCGGGCGCTCGCATCGGAGTGCGGCGTCAACGCCATGACGGTGAGCAAGGCCTATCAGCTTCTCAAGCAGGAGGGACACGTGCTCGGCGACCGGAGGGGTGGCACCTTCGTGTGCGAGCCCGATGGCAGCTCGGACCCCGATTCCGGCATCATGGACGCGCTGCGGATGCGCCTGGCTGAGCTGGTGGCCGGTGGGATGTCAGGCAAAGAGGTTCTCGCGCTCTGCGAGCACCTGCTGGATGAGATTGCGTATCGCTAGAAGTAAGGAAGTTTATGATGAGCACTGCGACTATCCTATGGCTCTCCTGCAGCTGGACTCCACTCCTCATATGGTGGACGCTCAGGAACAGCGCGCGCTTCAAGAAGAACATTGTCGTCGGCGTCACCTTCCCGCGCGAGGCGCGGGAAGACGTGCAGGTAAAGGCGTTTCTTACTAGCTACCGTCACCTGCAGCTCGCGTGCGCTATCGTGCTCGTGGCTGCGGCACTTGGCGGTGCGGCGACAGGAACGGTACGAGCGTGGGCCGGGTCGAGCATGTTCTGCTGGAGTGTCTGGATACTTGTGGTCTGTATCGTGCCCGAGGTGATCTACGCGCTCACCAACCGCAGGCTCGCGGCCCTGAAGGACGAGCGCGGCTGGCGGCCCAGAGGCGCCGCGGCCCAGCGCGTGACGGTGGCCGATATTGGGGCGGCCGCGCAGTCGTACCCGCGCGTCTCGAGCATATGGTTTGTCCTCATCTGCGCGGCGAGCCTGGTCCCCGTCCTGCTCGACCGTGACAACGTAGTAATCTACCTGCTGTTTGCCGCATGTGTGCTCATGATGTGGGCAATCTTCCGTTGGTGTTACCGCAATCGCAGCGAGGTGGTGGACGACAACACCGCCCTCACGCAGACGCTCACGCGCATACGCCGGCGCGCCTGGGCGAGGGTGTTCCTCGTCGCGGCTGCGTCTTTTGCATTCATGAGCTGGGCGCAGCTCCTCTTCCAGGGTTCAACCAATCTGTACTTTATCGGTATGATGCTTCCCTGCACGGTCCTTGGAATCGTGGCGTTTGCAACCGAGATGCGCGTGCGCAGCCTGCAGGAGCGTCTTACAAAGGCCAGCGGCGAGGGCTTTTACGTGGACGAGGACGATCACTGGATCTTTGGCATCTTCTACTATAACCCCGATGATGCTGAGCTCATAGTGAACGAGCGCGTGGGCATCAACACGTCGATCAACCTGGCACGGCCGGCGGGAAAGGCGATTGTAGTGGCCCTCGCTTGCTCGCTGCTCTGCCTGCCCGTGACGGGAGCGTTCATGGCGGAGGAATTTGGAGCTCCTGTGACGCTTGAGTTGAGCGAGCAGACGATTCGGGCACACCACTTGCTCACAACCTATGAGATTGACATGGCCGACGTGGTGTCTGTGGAGCTGGTTGACCAACTTCCCCAGATGACGCGCACGTTTGGCGGCGCGAGTGAAACCTTCCTTGAAGGTAACTTCTCAAGTGACGCGTACGGATCGCTCAAGGTGTGCCTGGACCCCGAGGTCGGCCCCTGGCTCCTCGTGCGGACGAGGAGCGGCACAACCTACCTTCTGGGCGCGAGCGACACGGCGCAGACCGAGACCGTTTATGAGGAAGTCCCCTCGGCCTTAGTCGATGCATAGTGTGACCTCTCGCGCCTAAACTCGTCGGTGTACTTGTTGTTGCCCATGCCTTGCCTCGCTTTCTCGGTTGTCTGAGCATATACGATTCCTGGGTTTTGAATCTGGGATGCCCGTGTCCGAAAAAACGATACAGGTCACTCTGACCCTAATTACGCCCCGTGGTGAGACAACATCGCGGACCACCGGGAGGACGTGGACTAGGGGTGCAGGGTGTAAAAAACGCGACCGAGAGACTGTCCTAGCGTGCGAAAAACGCAATAAAACCACTATAAAATGATGTAAAAAACGCAACTGAAAGCGTATCATAGAGTGTGAAAAACGCATTTCACTTGTTAATTACTATGGGGAGATGAAATCATGCTCAAACGCAAGGCATACCAAAGGCTGGAGGATTGGAAACGATACAAGACGAAGCAGGCACTTCTCGTCAAAGGAGCCCGACAGGTAGGAAAGACGACCCTTGTCAGGCAGTTTGCCGCAGACAACTATGGGATCCTCGCCGAGGTGAACTTCTTCGACAACAAGACTGCCAAAGAGACGGTCATGAGGGCGATTGATGCTGATGACCTGCTTCTACGTCTTTCCGTGCTCAGCGGGAAAGAACTGGAGGCCGGAAAGACCCTCGTCTTCCTCGACGAGATCCAGGAGTGTGGTGCGGACCTGCTCACCTGGATCAAGATGCTCCTTGAACGGACCGACTACGATTACATTCTTTCGGGCTCTCTGCTGGGGCTTGAGGTATCCAATATTTCCTCCCTTCCCGTTGGTTTTTTGCAGGAAGTAACCTTGTATCCCCTTGATTTTGAGGAGTTTTGCTGGGCAAGTGGGATAGGCAAGACGGCATTGGAAGCTGTTTCTGCCTGTATGGAATCCCTTATCCCTGTGCCTGATTATCTGCATGATAAGCTTACGGATACCTTTTACCGGTATCTTTTGGTAGGCGGTATGCCTGACGTTGTGCAGGCCTTTGTGGACAACAACGACCTCTTGCGAGCCCGTAATCTGCAGAGGGGAATTGTGAACATGTACAAGATGGACATGGCCAAGTATGTATCGGATAAGCTTGAGGCGCGCCAGGTACAAATGGTATACGAGTCCATACCTTCTCAGTTGAATTCTGAGAACAAGCGATTCAAATATGCAAGGCTGGGGAAGAGTCTGAGGTTTGCCAACCTTGAGTTCGCGTTCGACTGGCTTGAGCACGTAGGGGTCGCTCTTCCGGCATTCCGAGTCAATGAGCCGACGTTTCCCCTTGCCGCCCATGAGGACCGAAACATGCTGAAGCTTTACGCAAATGACGTCGGCCTGCTTACCGCCCAAATGATGGGGGATGTCGATATCGATATCCTCAATAGAAGGTCAAGCATAAACTTTGGGTCGATATTTGAGAATGTGGCAGCCCAGGAATTCAAGGCGTGTGGAAGGGAACTGCGCTACTATAATTCCTCCAAGATAGGCGAGGTTGATTTTGTGCTTCAGGGGCAACAAGGAGGCATCGACCTCTGTG
>JABZHP010000077.1 GCA_015258785.1 Atopobium sp. | reverse complement strand
ATCCGAGGAAGACCGCAAGAAGGCCCAAAAATGGGTTGGTACCTACAGCGGCACCGGCACTGACGGCAAGCCAATGGAAGTTGTCATCCAGAAAGATGGCACAGTTCTTTGGCGCATCGGCGGCCAGCCTGAGGTTCGTGGCACTTGGACTGGTGACGAGAACAATCTTGAGCTTAGTTTCAATGGCCAGGTCAGTGGCAAGAGCGAGCCTTTCACCCTCTCCTCTACCAACGGCGGCAGAACCGTTACCATCAGCTCTCAGAGCAGCACTTGGAACACTGACACACTTTCTAGAAAGTAAGACATACTAGAAAAACTGCACGTCGCAAGTCACAAAATAAGGCGAGAAGACCAACCGATCTTCTCGCCTTATTGTTTGTGATAGGAGCGTTGTTCTACGCGGCTGACACTCTACACGCCACGATCTTCGTGCCGGCCGCTTACGCGCCAAGAAGCGTCTCTGCACACATGTTTTTCTCGCCAGCTACTTGTTAAGGAGCTTCTCGTACACGTCAATAAAGTCCTCAGCAATAATGCGGAAAGACTCGGCCTGCATAAGCTGGTCCTCAGCGTGGAGCAAGATGAGCGAGAACTCAACATTGCTGTTATCAATTGCGGACTGCTGCAGCATGTTCAGATGCGTGCTATGGCCCTCATTAAAGATCTCTGTACCAGCAAGAATATCTGCACGAGCACCTTCAATATCGCCCGTTTTTGCCTTCTGGATTGCGCCAATATACATTGACTTTGCTGTTCCAACGGTAGCAATAATCTCAAAGGCTGCTTCTTGCGTAGCAGTCATGCCGTCATCTAAAGCCATTTTTTACCCCATACTCTTTCGTGAGCACCTGGGAGCTCAGAAAATCTTTTATCGCTTATTTAATAAGCTCAAGTGCATCGTCAAGGATTTTTGCAGCGTTCATCCTGCCGTAATCAACCATAGGAATAACAGCTACAGGAATAGATCCTGCTGCAGCCTCAACGTCTGCCTTTGCATACGCAATCTGAGGTCCAAGCAAAAAGACGTCTGCACCGTCGATAAGCTCAAGTGCCTTGTTAAGAGGATTTGCAATAATCTCTACATCCAAACCGCGAGAAGCTGCCTCTTTCTGAAGCTTCTGAACAAGCAGACTGGTGGACATTCCGGCGTTGCAAGCAAGTAAGATTTTCATGTGATCTCCTTTTGATGAGCCAGCCACCGAATACGATGGCTGGCTTCAAGTGATACTCAGATTATAAGCTTACAAACTACTCTGCATCCTGAGCGTTCTCTGCAAGAGCCTCAGCCTGCTTGGCCTGTGCACGCTCGGAAATCTTCATAAATGGCAGGTAAATTGCCATGGCGAGAAGGACCTCGACGACCTGCCAAATGACAGCACGAACGTCGCCGCCGGTTGCCAGCCAACCACTCAGGAAGACTGGGGTGGTCCAAGGAACCATTGCAACGCAAGGGCTAATCCAACCAAGGTTGGTAAGCAGGTAGGTCAGACCGATGAACAAATCTGGAACAAGAACAAATGGAATCATCAGAGGAAGGTTAAAGACGATTGGGTAACCGTAAATAACTGGCTCGTTGATGTTGAAGATACCTGGGAGAAGAGAAAGTGCTGCAACATCTTTAGAAGCCTTGTTCTTGGAGAAGACAAAGGTGTCAAGAAGCAGCATCAGAGTACAACCAGAACCACCGATCAGAGCAAAGGTGTTGATGATCTGCATGTTCATGTAGTGGTCCTGAGGAATTGGCTGACCAGCTGCAAAGGTTGCCATGTTGTCGACAATAAGCATGGTCAGGATTGGCTCAATCAGAACACCAGAGATGGTGGACTGGTGAATACCAAGGCAGAAGAGCAGGTTTGCAAAGGTGTAGATGATGATGACTGCAAATGGACCAGCATTCATGAGGCCCTTCAGTGGGGCAGAAATGCTTGTTGCAATGATGGTCATAAGGTCAGTTCCTGCGCAAACTGCAAGAAGAGCAGATGCAATACCAAAGACGGTAAGGGTCAACATCATAGGAATCATGGTGTTAAAAGAATCTGCAACCGCTGGTGGAACGCCCTCACCAAGGTTGACCTTCAGCTGCTTAACGCTGGAGAGCTTAATGAAGATGGTGGTGGAAAGCAGACCAATGATGATTGCACCAAAGAGGCCGTTAGTACCGGTGAAGGAAGTGGAGAAAGCACCAGTTACATCAACGCCGGTAACTGCATAGCCAGTTGGCAGGAGCTTAGCAACATCAGCTACAGGAAGCGCAACTGCTGCAGCGGCTGCGTCAGCGGCGTTAGCTGCGTGAAGAACAGCACCTGCGGTAGCAACAATGCTCTGAGGCATCATGATGATAAGAGCCGCAATACCAATAACAACACAAGAAATTGCGTTCTCAAAACGCTTGTTACGAGCAAGGCAATAACCAATAATGCCTGCAAGAATAACTGCCGAGAAACTCAGAGTGCCCTGAGCAACAGCTGCACCCCAAACCTTGAAATTAGCCAGGGTAACTGGGTCGTTTGCAAAGATGAGTGGGAACAGAACGTTGTTGATCAGTACTGCAATACCAGCCAAAATATAAATTGGGCTGACAGTTGCAAATGCATCGCGCAGGCTCCTCAAGTGAACTTGATTACCTACTTTTGCAGAAACTTCTGCAAATTTATCTAGAAACGATGCTTGGCCATTATCTTTTGCCATGAGCAAACTCCTTTCACGAGTTTCTAGTCAACTATATGTGTAGTGGCAACCTGCTTAAGCCACTCAGCTGATTTCTTAAGACGGCGGTTATAGTTATCTTCCAGGTCAACCTCAACAAAGCCGTAACGGTTCTTGAAGGCATTTGCCCAAGACCAGTTATCAATGATGGCCCAGTAGTGATAACCACGGCATTTTGCGCCGTCCTGAATTGCGCGAGCAACCCACTCAAGATGACGACGGACAAAATCAACACGGTAGTCGTCTTGAATTACGCCGTTTTCATCTTTCTTAAGATCTTCTCGCTCTACGCCCATGCCATTCTCGGAAACAAACCACTCAAGCTCTGGATACTCATCGCGAACTTTCATGGCAAAGTCGTAAAGACCCTGTGGGTAAATCTCCCAGCCACGAGAAACATTCATCTCTGCTTCTGGCCAGATATAGGGGTCAGCAAAGTTTGGAATGCCGTTCTCATCAGTATCTTTTGCAGGAGCTTGAACGCGCTCTGGGTGGTAATAGTTGCAGCCCAGCCAATCCACAACGCCGTCAGCAAGAATGAGCTTGTCCTCGGGGCGAATAGGCAGGTTAACACCACGGTCCTGCAACGTATCAATGACATCCTGTGGAAGCTCTCCCTTAGTTACCAGGTCAAGCCACCAGCGAATGTTGACGCCGTCGGTCATGCGCAGCGCCTCAAGATCTGCCTCAGATGGATTCTCTTTGGTATAAGGTGGTGCAAAGCAGTTGATAAGGCCAATACGAGAGTCCTCAAGCATAAAGCCTGCTGCTTTTGCGTGGCGATACTCACGCACACCAAGCGCGTGAGCAAGTGAAATGTTGTACTGGACAGCACGGGCGCGAGAGTAATTCTTTACAAAGGGGTACCAGCCGCCAAGCGTATAGCGAACCTCTGGCTCAACAATTGGCTCGTTAAAAGTGAACCAATAGCGAATCTCTTTGCCAAACGTTTCAAACGCAATACGCGCGTAATGCGCATATGCCTCAACAACCTCACGAGACTCCCAGCCACCGCGGTTGAAGAGATATTCAGGCATATCAAAGTGGTAAAGGTTTACAAAAATCTCAATACCAACCTTCTTAGCAACTGCAAAAAGGTGGTGATAGTACTTCTCGCCCTCTGGATTAAGGTTGCCGTTAATGTCCAGCAAGCGGCTCCACTGGATAGAAGTGCGAATGGAATCCAAGCCAAGAGACTTGAGAAGCTGAAGGTCATCTTCCATTCTTTCTGTAAAGTCATTTCCAGCGTAGGAACCAACGCGGTTGTGGAATGCATGAATGTCCAGGTTAGACCAGGTATCCCAAAGGTTTGGCAGCTTTCCGCCGTCTTGCCATTTACCCTCGGTCTGTGGACCAGACATTGCCCCACCAAAGAAGAAATTCTCAGGCAACTGATACGACATGCCCATCCTTTCTCAAACGTATTAAACCTGACATGTCAACTTTATTAAACAGATATGTTAGGTTTTCTATGTAGTATACTAATGCAAATCAGATAGAATGCAAAGTAAAAAATTTTGCTCCCAGAGGAGGTGTCATGAATAAGTACGACTTGATTGTTCAGGATCTTAAAACTGATATTGCTATAGGCACGTATCCTGCTTATTCTCGCCTGCCTTCTGTTGCTCAGCTCTGCGAGCAATATGAAGTGAGCAAAATTACCATTAATAAGGCATTAGAAGTTCTTGAACAGCAAGGGCTTATTTTCAGGCGCAAAGGCTCTGGCACTTTTGTCAAAAAACTGGAAGAAGGAACGCAGATTAAGCCAAGTAAAGAGGTCTCCGGTCAAATGGAAGGCTTCATGGCTGAGCACGCCGCCCGAGGTGAGCGCGTTAAATCAAAGGTCTACACCTTTGAAGTTGAGCGACCCTCTGAATACATTGCTAAAGCTCTTGATATTACTACCGAAGATTTTGTCTATAGAATTGTGCGCGTTAGGCTTGTTGAAGGAATTGCGCAGGTCATCGAGTATACCTACATGCCTATCAGCTTAGTACCCAATCTTAAAAAGGCTCATCTGGAGCACTCAATTTACAACTATATTGAGAGCGAAATTGGGCTCAGAATTGCCAATGCGCACCGCGTTATTAGAGCCGTCATGCCCACAGAGGTAGAGGCTTCGCGACTAGAAATTAGCACAGGCGATCCCCTTCTTGAGGTTGAGCAAATCGGTTATATCGACGATGGCCGCGCGTTTGAATATTCCATCTCGCGACATGCACATGGCTA
>JABZHP010000076.1 GCA_015258785.1 Atopobium sp. | reverse complement strand
CTTAAGACTCGTTTGTGAAGAAGATTTTGTATCTTCTTAATTCCTCCACAATTTCTACACAATTAGTAGTCTTTAGTGAACTAGTGGGTATATTGGGCACTGAATTCCCTTTATCGTCTAGTGGTAATCCCTTATTTTTCATCTATATATAGTGTTGTCTTTTTGCGTTAGCTTTTTACGCATTTTTGACATTATCTTGGTTCGAGTTTTACGCGTTTTTAACGTTGCCTTTTTACACGTTTTTGACGTTGTCTTTTCACGCTGCCTTTTACGCGTTTTTACTCTGCCGTTTGCGGTGTCTTTTTATACCGCTTTTTACGCGGTCTTCTCGACACGCTTTGTTTGGGCTAAATCTCGTCTTTTACAATCTGGCAAGCTGCATCAAGAAGTTGATCGCGAAGCGTCTCGTTAGCAGCCTCAGAATACACGCGTACCAGCGCATCCATACGAGAAGGACGAATGAGCACCCAAGAATCGTCTTTAAACTGAAGCTTAAGGCCATCGGCATGGCTTACCGAAACAGGAACTTTACCTGCAACGTTTTCTGGATTGAGGCCTGGAAGGATGTTTCTGAACGCCTGAGTAGCTGCAGCATCAAGTCGCACTCCTCGCCTGCTATAACACATGCGACCCAGTTCAGCCTCGTCCTCAGAGACAAGCTGTGCAAGCGATTTATGGGTGTACGCTAGCATTTCGACGATAAGCAAAGCCACAAGCAGGCCATCTCGCTCCAACAGATGGCTTGGAATGCAAATACCGCCGTACTCCTCTGCGGCGAGAAGGACGTCTCCTTGCTCAATCTCTGAATAGAGTCGAGCAAATCCAACAGGCACACTTGCAGACTCTAGCCCAAGATGAGCCGCTTGCCTGGATACCGTTGCCGAACAGGTCAGTGTAGAAACAACGCGGCCAGTTTGCTTTCTATTTTGTACAAGATGGCGTGTGATAAGCGGAATAAGCTCGTGTGGGCTAAGGAGTCGGCCGGTTTCATCTACGGCAGCAGCGCGGTCTCCGTCACAATCAAGCAAAAGGCCCAGCTGTGCATGGCGGCTTACCACCATTGAAGAGCACTCATCAGCCCAAGGATCCGCTGGTTGTGGGTGAATGCCACCAAAATCCCTGACAGGACCTTGGTGCATCTGATGTACAACACATCCAGCTGCGGAAAGTACGTCAGCAAGCAGGTCTGTTGCTGCACCATACATAGGATCAACTACCACGCTCGGGCGTAGCTCTTTAATAACAGACACATTAATCTGATTAAGCAGCGCACTTTTATAAGGCGTCACAATATCTGTTGTGGTAAAAGTTCCACGCTGATTTGTTGGCTCAAGCGGCGTTGCGGATTCCACGCGCTGGAGAAAATCGCGAGAAACAGGACCTCCATTAGCAGCGCGAATAATCATGCCGCAATATTCGCAGGAAAGCTCAGTTGCAGAAATAATGAGGCCACCAGCTACATCTTTATGATGCGCGCAGGCCCAGCAAACAGATGGAGTGGGACAAAAAGTCTCGGACACACGCACGTCTAAACCAAAGGAAGCCAATGTTGCAGCGGCTTCAAGAGCAGACGAATCTGCTTCAAAGCGTGTGTCAAAGCCGACAAACACAATGCCGCCAGGCAGCTCCTCTGACCAGACGGTACCAAGGGCCTCTGCAAGTCTAACTACATTATCCCTGGTAAAGCCTTTATCATAGCGGGCTTGCCAGCCATCGCTGCCAAAACGGAGTATGTCGGGTCTTTTATCCAATGCGGTTGGCATAGCTGCCGAGCGCCTCTTTAAAAGCTGCTGCAGAGCTCTGATCAGCGAGCGCCATACGAGCATTAGTTGCTGCCCAAGCTGCAGGAGTACCGGTATCGCAGCCCTCTTCCGCGTCGATTACCAGCGCATACATCTCTTCCTCAGCAAGCAGGCGCTCCATTGCATCTGTCAGCTGAATCTCGTTGCCGGCGCCAGGACCCTGAGTTGCTAGGAGCTCCATAATCTTTGGAGAAAGCAGGTAACGACCAACAATAAACAGGTGAGAAGGTGCGTCTTCTGGACGGGGCTTCTCGACAAGACCTGTTACCTTCCAAATAGCGCCCTCGCCCTCAGAGTTATCTGAAGGAGAAGAGATGCACTCACCTGCGATAATACCGTAGCGATTCACCTGATCTGCAGGAACTGGAGCAACTGCAATGACGGATGCGCCATTGTGCTGCTTGGAAATCTCTGCCATGCGGATGCACATCTGACGGTCTGGAACAAAGTAATCGCCGAGAAGTACAAAGAATGGCTGGTCACCTACACCGTCTGCAGCGCAAAGCACGGCATGGCCAAGTCCACGAGGATTGTCCTGATAGGTAAAGGAAACAGGAAGCGCAGAAGCTGCATGGACCTTCTCGGCAAGGTCTTGCTTTCCACGAGAAGAAAGATCTGCCTCGAACTTCTGGTCTTCAGCAAAGTAGGTTTCAATCTGTGGCTTCTCGCGAGAATTGATGATGATTACCTCATCAACCTCTTCTGGCTCAAGAGCCTCTTCTACTACGTACTGAATGACGGGCTTATCCAAAACAGGCAACAGCTCTTTAGGGGTTACCTTTGTTGCAGGTAGAAAACGCGTACCTAGACCTGCTGCTGGGATAATTGCCTTCATGTGTTTACCTTTCACCTATGAGCCCTGTTGGCTCTGCACACCTAACGTGCGCTTGTAAGAATGACGGTTTTGCCGCCGATAAACTCAAATGACAGGCGCTTTTGTACGTACCTAGCTTGCATAAGCGCCAGGTTACGTTACTTGCTTGGAATCTCAATTCCACGCTTCTCAAGGAATTCAATGAGCTTAGCCAGCGTGTCTACAGAAAGTGAGTGCTCCATAAGGCAAGCCTCTGCGTCTGCGGTTTCTGTGTCTACACCCAAGTCCTCCTCAAGGAAGGTGCGAAGCGCACGGTGAGCACGCCATGTGGTACGGGCGTTTGCCTCGCCTTCTTTGGTCAGCGTGACGCGACCATAACGACTCTGCTCAACCATGTCCTGCTCTTTAAGCTGGGATAGAGCCTTGTTGACGCTTGCCTTGGAAACATCAAGGCTCTCGGCAATATCAACGGAGCGGACGCTCTTATCGTCATCTGGCTGCTCAAGTGCAATGCGATAAATTGCCTCAAGATAGTCCTCGCCGGCTTTTGTTAGTGTGTGCTCGTTTTGTACGTTATCGTTGGCCATAAATCTCCTCCGACGACTGCTTGACAGTCTTTTTCATGCAAAATCAGTTGCGCTACGCAACGAAAATATTTCTAACACTTGAATGATACCCAAAAACGGCGCTTAGTTTTACTGGCGAGAAGAGCTGTTTGAAGATTCTGAGGACTCTTCTGAGCTTTTCTCGGCAGCCTCAGCATTTGCCTCGGCATCTGTTTGTCCGTTTAAACTAGACGGATCGTCTCCTGCATCAATTACTTTCATCATCTTTGCAAGTGCATCTTCATCTGCAATGACATACGACTGACCGTCAATTTCTGTTCCCTCGGATGGTACGTATGCCGTATAAATATCCTTGTCAGTGTTCATGCCAATCATCTGAGTGCCCAAAGAAATAATGTCTGAGACAGAAAGATCGGTAATAACCATGCTTGCTGTTGAATTGACAGTATTTGCAATGGCTACAGGGTCTCCTGTGTTCAGAATCTGAGCAATCATAGCCTTGATGAAGGTTCTCTGATGGCGCATGCGGGTGTAATCGCTGTCTGCAAAAGCGTAGCGAACACGAGTAAAGAAGAGTGCCTGAGCGCCGTTCAGTTTCTGCACACCAGGGTACAGTTCAACAACATCGCTGAAGTTCTCTGTATCGCGCATGTACTGCTCAACGTTTACGGTTACGCCACCAAGAGCATCTGTAATGCCTGCAAGACCATCAAAGTTGACCTCTGCATAGTGGGCAATATGTACGCCGCACAGTTCATTTACAGCTTGTACCATGCCATTTGCGCCGTCATAGTAGTGGACGGCGTTAATCTTCATGTAAGAACCCTTCCACAAGACACGGGTATCTCGTGGAATAGAAAGCATGGTCACACGCTTATGAATAGGGTCAACGCGCGCCAAAATAATGGAATCCGCACGATATTCAGTCTCGCCAGGTCGGCCGTCGGTTCCTAGAAGCAGCATATAATAGGGGTCGCTTGGTGCAGAAGGCTCCTGAAGCGTCTGACGAAGCTCAGCAGTAATGACCTGCGAGTTATTGAGCTGCGCTTGAACGCTTGCATACCAGATACCTGCGCCCACCACAGCGGCAACAAAAACAGCAGCAAAGACGCCCAGAAGCGACCTGACTACCATCTGCTTTCTGAAGACACGCTTGCGGCGCTTGTGGTAACCCTCTGCCTGCGTGCGGCTAAAAGGAGAATTGCTAACTGAAGCGTTCTGTGAAGTATTGGCCGCAGCGCTTGGCGCAGTGCCTTGAGTACTTCCCGTAGCAGTATTTTGTGCAGTGTCAGCCGAAGTGCCCTGTGAGGCCCCGTTGTCGAGCAGTTTTGCATGCTTTGGTTTAGTTGACACAAACTATCCTTCGATAAAGTCGTCGTCTGGAATGGTAGTGCGCTGAGCATCTGCTCCCAGCGCGACGAGTTTCTCGACAAATCCCTCGTAACCGCGGTCTATGTGATGAATGGCAGAAACGATTGTTTCTCCCTCGGCCACAAGACCAGCCATAACAAGCGCGGCGCCACCACGAAGATCTGGTGACTTGACCTGCGCTCCCTCAAAGCCGGAGACGCCACGAACAATAGCGTGATGGCCCTCGATGGTGATGTCAGCTCCCATACGAGAAAGCTCGGATGCCAACATAAAGCGGTTCTCAAAGACGTTTTCCGTGATGATGCAGGTACCCTTAGCCAGAGCAAGCAGCGCCATAGTCTGTGCCTGCATGTCTGTTGGGAAACCCGGGAATGGCAGCGTCTGGATATCGATAGCTTTAAGATCTTGCTGGCGAGAAGCCCTTGCCCACCTATCTCCAGTCTCGATGGTAATGCCCATCTGCTCGTACTTCTTAAGTACCAGGCCAAGGTGATTTGGCTCAAAACCGTGGACAGTAATAGGCTCACCAGTAAGCGCACCAATAGCCAGGAAGGTACCAGCCTCAATGCGGTCGCCAACGACTTCATGCTCAACAGGATGCAGCTCTGTGACGCCGTGAATCTCAATAACAGG
>JABZHP010000075.1 GCA_015258785.1 Atopobium sp. | reverse complement strand
TCTGCAACCTTTGCACGAATTGTTGCCAGCCGACCAGAAAGCTCTTCATTCTCTTTTGCTGCGTCTGCTTTCTGCTTATCCATCACAGAAAGCTGCATACGCGTATCAGAAAGGCGAGAAACCATGTTCTTGCCCTTCTCCTCCAAAAGACGCATGTCAGATCCCATACGCCCAAGAATCTCTTGCATGCGACGGCGCTGCTCACCCAAGTCTCCAACAAAGAGACCCTTTTGCTCAAGAAGTGACTGGAGCTTTTCAAGCTCACGGTTTTTCTCGCCCGCGCGATACTGAGCAAGCTCAATAGCAGCCTCTGCCTCTTTAGCGCGTGCCTCCAACTTGCCATGCGTAAACTGCAGCTGACGAAGGTCATCAACCGCAAGCTGAACCGTCAAATCTTTGAGCTGAGCGGATAGATCTTTAGCGCGAGAAGCCTTGTCTACCTGCCTCTCAAGCGGTTTAAGCTGGCGGGTAATCTCGCGAGAAACCACTTTGGCTCGCGTGAGATTCTCATCCATGGAAGAGATTTTGCGCTCCGCGCGCTCTTTGCGGCGACGATGCTTAGAGATATCTGCTGCCTCTTCAATAAGCTCACGACGCTGCTCAGGACGGCTAGACAAGATGGAATCAAGCTTGCCCTGGGAAATAATGGAGTGGGTATCTTTGCCCAGGCCAGAGTCATGCAAAATGTCCTGGATGTCCATGAGTCTTGAAGGAGCACCGTTAATCAGGTACTCAGACTCTCCAGAGCGATACATGCGCCTGGTGATGCCAATTTCAGAGAAATCAATAGGAATAGTGTGGTCGGAGTTATCCAGAACCAGCGTTACCTCAGCAACGCCCACCGCTCCCCTTGCTGATGAGCCAGAGAAGATGACGTCTTCCATAGCCTGGCCACGGAGCATCTTTGCGCTCTGCTCGCCTAATACCCAGAGAATTGCGTCAGAGACATTGGACTTACCCGAGCCGTTAGGACCAACGACAACGGTAAGACCGGGGTCAAAAACCATCTGAGTTTTATCAGCGAATGACTTAAAACCCTTAAGTGTCAGCGATTTTAGATACACGGGTACAGAGTACCTTTCTACCTTAGGTGCATTTCTGCATCAGCATCAAGCGGAGTATCATCCACACCAAGACGTACCAGTGCGTCTTGAGCGGCTTCTGACTCTGCGGCTTTCTTTGATGGTCCCTGTCCACGACCCACCTTAAGGCCGTCGACAAATACCACAGCGGTAAACGTTGGTGTATGAGCAGGTCCACTCTCGCCAATAAGCTTATATTCAGGGGTAGCCTTGCCTTTAGCCTGTACCGCTTCTTGCAAACGAGATTTAGGGCTTACCGAACGAACTGCCAGCGCTGGAGAAATGTGAGGTCCAAGCGTACGAATAACAAAATCGTGCGTTGGATCAAAACCCGCATCAAGGTAGAGCGCGCCAACAATGGACTCGTAGACGTTCTCCAGAGCAGACTTCATGCCACGCTTTCCCGTGCCTTTCTCGGAAATTCCCATAACAATTAAGGGAGAAATTCCTAGAGCATCAGAGACAATGGAAAGCGTGTGGCCGGATACTAGAGAGATTTTCAACCTAGTAAGCTGGCCTTCATCCATATCTGGATAACGCTCAAACAGCTCTGTTGCAATAATGGCACCTAGAATTGAGTCGCCCAGAAACTCCAGGCGCTCATACGAAGCAGAAACAGGCTTGCCCTCCACCGCCGAAGGGTGTGTGAGGGCAGCCTCGATAAGTTCTTTATTGGTAAATGTGTGACCGCAAATAGCTTCTGCAGCAGCTACTCGTTCGTGCAATTTCACGTATAAAACCTACTTAAGCAGCAAGAATAGCATCTACTGCGTCACCAACGGTAGCAATCTCATCGATGTTTTCTGCATCAAAGGTCATATCAAACTCTTGCTCAAGGTCTGTGACAAGCTGCAAAAGATCAAATGAGTCTGCACCAAGATCTTTAAATGAGGTACCCTCTGTGAGCTCAACGGAATCGTCAAGGTCCAGTGTCTCTCTAACAACGTCAATTACCTTTTCAAGTGTTTCTGTGCGATCCATACATCCTCCTTGCACACAACAATGACGCTATTAATTTTACCCCGTGATGGGCGTCTGTATGATGACATTACTAAAGCTGAAACAAACAATCTTAGAAAAAGTAAAGCCCACAGAATTGTCCATGGGCTCCACCATAGTTATAAAAATTTTTATGTACAGACGCTTTTACTACAGCTGAATTGACGAAGAAATTTTCTCGATGAGGTTGGCACGTACTGCATTTGCTGCAGAAAGTGTTCCTGCGCACACAGCAGAAGAGCTGGTAGCCCCATGTCCTTTAAGTACAGGTGCAGAAATACCTAGCAAGAAGGCGCCGCCAACAGAATCTCCTGAAAGTTCCGCTGCTGTAGCCTTCAGAGCATCCTTCAAAAGAAGTGCACCAAACGCAGCCTTCTTGGAGGAATTAATTGCGTCTTTGAGGCTAGACATAATAAACTTACCCGTGCTCTCAATAGATTTTAAGGCCACATTTCCTGTAAAGCCGTCTGTCACAATAACGTCAAAGCGGCTTCCTAAAATATCAGTTCCCTCAGCATTTCCACCAAAATTAATAGCCGCTTCTGTAAGAGCTGCGTGATATGAAAGAGCAAGCTCAGAACCCTTGGTCTCTTCAGAACCATTGCAGAGAAGCCCTATGGTTGGGTTTTCAATTCCAAGCGATGCATTGGCAAAAGCCTTACCCATTTGTGCAAATTGCACCAAAACTTCTGGACGCACATCAGCGTTAGCACCAGTATCCAAAAAGACTGTTTTATGGCCACCAAGTCCAGGAAGAATCAGGGTAAGTGCAGGGCGCTTTACGCCCTTGATGCGACCAATACCAAAGGTAGCTGCCGTAAGCACTGCTCCTGTAGAGCCTGCCGAAAAAAGACCGTCAGCCTCTCCAGCCTTGACTGCCTGGGCAGCCCTTACAATACTGGCGTCTTTCTTCTGTCTAACCGCATTGGCGGGATGCTCGCTCATGGCAATAACTTCAGTGGTTACCAAAGCCTTTGCGCGCTCATGCTTGCTTGCAAAAGGAGTAACAAACTCATCAGCTCCAGCGAGAAGAACCTCCAGCTCTTTGTCCTTCTCAAGAGCCATACGAACTCCCTCAAGAACAACCTCAGGGCTTTGGTCAGATCCCATAACGTCTACACAAATAACGGGCATGATAACTCCTTAGTGCTATAAAAAAGAAGGCTGGCCCCTAAAGAACCAGCCTTCTTGGCCATACGATGTATGAGTGTTACTCAGTAACAACAACCTCACGGTCCTTGTAGAAGCCACAGTTAGGGCATACGTGGTGAGGAAGCTTTGGAGCGCCACACTGTGGGCATACGGAGCGAGCTGCTGCGTTAAGCTTGCTGTTTGCCGAACGACGGGTGTGGGTTGCGCCGCGGCCCTTCTTTTGTTTAGGTACTGCCATCTTAAACCTCTTTTGCTCTTGCTAGCGCCCCTAAAACATATGAGGGCGCGACCCATTCACATAATGCGTTGGATACTATACCACGTACTGACACATTTTGTACGTAGATACAGCATTTCTTCACCATTTAGGAGAAGAAATTTTATTTTACTCTTCCGAATCCGGCTCAATCACAAGATTTTTGAGAGCCGCAAACGGGTTTGAAGCAAGCTTTTCTTCTTCTCGCTTCTGCTCAATCTGAGCTGCATGACCGCAATCCTCTTCATTCAGATTGCAACCGCATACTGGGCAAAGTCCCTTGCAGTCGGACTTGCACAGTACAACATAAGGCGTCTCCATAACAAGCGAAGGCAAAAGAGCCTCTGCAAGATCGATGGTTTTATCGGCATTTACTAAAACGTAATCTGCCTCATCTTCATCATCTGCAGAAATTACAGGCTCTTCAAAGAGATAATACTCATCTACCTCTGCGTTTAAAGAGAGATGTGCGTCCTCAAGACAACGGTCACACGTACCAACTGCGTCAGCACGAAGCATTCCGGTAACCAAAATGCCCTCACCCGCGTTGGTAAGCACTAGATCAAAATCAATTCCCATAGGAAGAGAAAATTCATGCTCCCCTAGCTCATACGAATCTTCATTGAGATGACCCGCATAAGAAACGGTATCGCCTGCATTTGCAAGACGATCATCTAGTGCATAAAGAACTGGTTGCATTGGAATTACCAGGCAACGTTATTGCTGGTGTTACGAGGACCAGAGTTCTCATCAAGTGTCTGACGAACACGAGAGACTGAATTTGTCAGGCTCTTGAGGTTCTCCTCAAGGTGAGCAAGAACGGTATCTGCATACTCCTCAGCGTTGTAGCGAGTATCACGCTCATACTGCTCTGCCTGGTCACGAATGCCATCTGCCTGCTGCTGAGCAAGGCGGACAACCTCCTGGTCACCAGCAAGAATCATAGCCTGCTGCTGTGCGTCAGCTATGATGGATTCTGCCTGAGCACGTGCGCGCTCAAGGGTCTCATCCTCTTCCTTGATGATGCGACGAGCGGTTGCAAACTCTTCTGGGAAGACACGACGAATCTCGTCAAGCAGCTCGTAGAAGTCCTGGGCATCAATAATCTTCTTGTTACCGCCATCCATAAAAGGTGACTTAGCCTCAGTTACCATCTGCTCAATCTCAGATACAAGGCTCTCAATTTCCTCGCCTGGCTGCATCCAGGGCTCCTTTCAATCCAATACATAAGCTGTGTTATATGCAGTTTTAGCCCTTATGAGCACGACGCATAAAACACCTTTTTAAGAATGTTAGCAGAATATAATGAAAATGCAGGGCAAATATACTTAATTACCGCAATTATGCAGAGCTTCAAGCTTTTTAATGACGTTCTTTGGTACCAAAAATGATACATCTGCGCCCATAGCTGAAATTTCTCTCACAATTGAGGAAGAAATATAGCCGTACTCTGGACTGGACATAACAAAGACGCTCTCCAGCTCAGGAGCCATATGAGCGTTAAGGTCTGCCTGCTGCAGCTCATACTCAAAGTCTGTCATAGCTCTTAGGCCCTTAACAACACCACCTGCGCCGCGAGCATTGCAGAAATCAACGAGAAGACCTTCCATAGGCTCTACAGAAACGTCCACAAGTCCTTCATCTACCAGAGCGTCTTTGAGCATCTGTACGCGCTCCTCAAGAGAAAACGTAGTTCCCGTGCCGTGTTTGCGCTTTGAAGCCGCAACAGCTACCGTAACATTCTCAAAAAGACGAGAAGCTCGTTTGATTACATCAAGGTGTCCGT
>JABZHP010000074.1 GCA_015258785.1 Atopobium sp. | reverse complement strand
TACCAAAGCTGAGCTATTTTGTACGCCAAGCCTAAAAGCCGATGCTAACACGCTGCAGAATCATAATCACCCGCATATGAACTGCCTCCCATTTCTTGGACATAAGAAATGGGAGGTAGTTCAGGATGCGAGGGTTTTGCTTTTAGATTTGAAAGAACGTTTAGTTGAACTTAACAACCTTCTGAGCCACACGATAGCCACCAATAGTGACCGTCTTACCGATCTTGCCAGGAAGGTTTGTGGCGGTGCCTACAAGGCCGTAGCGAGCCTTGCGATACATCTTCTTGTCATAAGCGCGAAGCTCATCCCAGAGCTCCTCAAGCTGGTCCATAGCGTCCTCACGGTCGCTCATCTTAGAGAAGACTGAGCAGATTGCCATGATGATAGTAAAGTAGCTCATCATGTACGTCTGAAGACGTGGAGAAGAGATATCGTCGTAGATGTGATATGCGTGCATCATATTACGAGCAACACGCCAATAGTGATCAACGCGACTTGTTAAGACCTTCTCGTTAACTGATTGATCGTCTCGGCCAATAAAATAACGATACAGGTCAACATCAACGTAATAGATAGTCTTTACCTTAGGGAATGGAACATAGGCATAGACGTTATCCACATAGAAGGTATGCTCAGGCATCTGGATATTTGCAGAGCGCAGAACCTCAACGCGGTAGGTAATTGCGTGCATCAAAAGGTACTGAGACAGCTTGAAGCGACCAATCTCTTCCCAGCCAATAATCTTGTTGGTAGGAACAGCATCGCGATAGTCTACAAAGTTTTGGGTATTATCCTCAACGTGCTCGTAGACGTAGTTGGAGAGTACCAGGTCAACAGCATTATCAGAGGCAATAAAGGTGCGGAGCTGCTGAAGGAAAGTCTTCAGAGCGTCCCCGTCTACCCAGTCATCTGAGTCAATGTTTTTGAAGTACACACCATCAGCATGAGAAACAGCCTTCATAACAGCAATGCCGTGGCCGCCGTTTTCCTGATGGACTGCCTTAATGATGTTGGGGTAGCGTTCCTGCCAAGCGTCAGCTTTAGCGGCAGTATCATCCTTTACAGAGCCGTCATCAACAATAACAATCTGCACGTCATCGGCATAATCAGAGCCCTCAAGAATAGACTCAATACAGTGATCCATGTACTCCGAAGAGTTATAGCATGGAATACCAAAGGTAATTGTCTTTTTCATGCAAGCCCCCTATGCCTGATGAGCAATGAGCTCGTCAGAAAGTTCCAGAGCAGAAGCAACAACACCATCCATGTCATAGTAGCGATACTCAGCAAGACGGCCAACTGCATGGAAGTTTAAGATGCCAGAAGTGCGCTCCTTGTAAGAGTGATAGAGCTCCTGATTTTCTGGCTCAAGAATAGCGTAATAAGGGGTCTGACCACTCTCTGGAACATATGCGTGTGAATATTCACGCATGATAGTTGTTTTACCAGGAAGAACCTGACCAGTCATGTTCTTGAACTCAGTAATACGAGTAAAGTCCTCACTAGTGGTGTAATTAACAGTGCCAACAGGCTGGAACTGATCTTGGTCAAGGGTCTCAAACTGCATATCAAGCGTGCGGTAAGGCAGAGCTCCCTGGTCAAGATTGAAGAGCTCGTCCAGAGGGCCAGTGTAAATGACCTCACCCACAAATGGTTTCTCGCAAACGCTCACGTTAGAAGCACTGAGCTTCATGATGTCTCGAACGTCAACATCCAAAAAGACATCAATCAAATCATGGTCAAGCATGTTCTCAAAGAGCTTGGTGTAGCCCTCTTTTGGCATGCCCTGATAGGTTGCACCTGGGAAGTAACGGTCATCATCGCCGACAAAGATTGGAACGCGACCTGTGATGGACTTGTCAATCTGGTCTGGAGTCTTTCCCCACTGCTTCATGGTGTAGTGCAGGAAGACGTTCTCATAAACGTAGTCGGCAATCTCTTCCAGATCTGGATCGTTCTTCTCGCGAAGCTCCATGATAGGAACTTTAACGTTCTCGCCAAATGTGAGAACCAGCTTCTGATAGAGTTTCTCGCCACGCTCTTCTCCAAAGGCAAGCTTCAAAGACTGGTGGTTAAAAGGAACGGGCATCAGCTGGCCGTTAATGTTAGCCAGAACTTTATGCTGGTAGTTAGTCCACTCAGTAAAGCGCGAGAGGAACTGGTGAACGCGGTCACTCATGGTGTGATAGATGTGTGGACCGTACTCGTGAACAAGAACGCCCGCGTCATCAAGGCGATCGTAAGCGTTGCCGGCAATGTGGTTTCTGCGCTCAAAGATTGCTACCTTTGAATTGCAGTTTTCTGCCATACGACGAGCAACAACTGCGCCTGCATAGCCAGCTCCAACAACAATAACATCGTAGTTGTCGGGGTTAAAACCGACAGGAAGACCATGATTGATAGACATGTAAACCTCCATGTGCGCCTAAGTGCGCAGGATTTGTATGTGAAACTTCACTCATTTTAACACGTGGCCATAAAGTGAGTCATGCGGGGCGCAAAGCTCTGCCGTTAGGCGTAAAATATGCAACTGGTATGAAAATGCATTTCTTAGCTTTTTGTGTCTAGCTTTTATACAAACTACAAGCTGAGAAGTGCAAAATTCAACGAGGCACAGATGTCAAAGTATGATTGGAGCACGACACATGAGCAAGTTTCTTGACCGTATGAAAGAAACCGCTAAGTCTGACGTAAAGACTATTGTTCTTCCAGAGGGCGAGGACCAGCGTACCATCGATGCAGCTCAGAAGATTGTTGCAGAAGGTATTGCAAAGGTCATTATTCTTGGCGATCCTGAGCAGATTAATGTTCCAGGCGCAACGGTAGTAGACCCTGCTACTGACGAGCGCCATGAGGCATATGCTCAGAAGTTTGCTGAACTTCGTGCTCGCAAGGGCGTCACCATTGAGGAAGCTCGCAAGCAGATGAACGACGCTACCTATTTTGCAACCATGATGGTCAAGATGGGCGATGCTGACGGCCTGGTTTCTGGCGCTTGCCACTCTACTGCAAACACCCTAAGACCTGCACTGCAGATCATCAAGACCGCTCCTGGTACCAAGCTTGTTTCTGCATTCTTTATCATGAGCACTTCAACTGACTTTGGCGAGGACGGCACCCTGCTCTTTGCTGACTGCGGTCTTAACATTGATCCATCTGCAGAGGAACTCTCCGAGATTGCTCTTGCTTCCGCTGATTCTTGGCGCGCATTTATGAGCGACGAGCCTCGCGTTGCCATGCTCTCCTACTCCACTATGGGCTCTGCTGGAGGCTCAACTGCCGAGAAGGTCCAGGAGGCCACAAAGCTTGCTCACGAGAAGAACGCTGAGCTTGCACTCGACGGCGATCTTCAGCTTGACGCAGCTCTTGTTCCTGAGGTTGGCAAGCTCAAGGCCCCATTCTCTAAGGTAGCAGGAAACGCAAACATCCTGGTCTTCCCTAACCTTGAGGCTGGCAACATTGGCTATAAGCTTGTTCAGCGCTTCAGTGGTGCTGAGGCATACGGTCCAATTCTTCAGGGCATTGCTCGTCCTGTTAACGACCTCTCCCGTGGTTGCTCCGCTGACGACATTGTTGGCGTTGTTGCAATTACTGCTGTTCAGGCTCAGATGGCAGACAATAACTAGTCTTTCTGCACTTCTAACTTGGTATACTAAGCCAGTCTCAAAAGAGGCTGGCTTATTCTTTAGCTGGAGGCATTTATGTCTGAAATTATTTCCATTTCTAGCAACTCTCTTACCGCTTCAATTGACACCATGGGCGCGCAGCTCATGAGCTTACGCAAAGGTGAGTCAGAATACCTCTGGCAGGGAGATTCCAACTGGTGGCCAAGACGAGCTCCTATCCTCTTTCCCATCGTTGGCGTTCTCAAAAACGGCAACGCTGAATCCGCTGAAGGAACGGTTACTCTGGCCCGTCATGGACTTGCTCGCCTCAACCAGTTTGAGGTTGTCGAGCAGAGCGTCTTTTCTGTAACGCTCCAGTTAAAAAGTACCGAAGAGACTCGCAAGGTCTACCCCTATGACTTTGAACTAAAGCTGATTTTCTCGGTAGCTGGCGATACGCTTACGCAAACGTATGAGGTCACCAATCCTGCAAATGTTGTACTGCCGTTTACCCTTGGCGCACACCCAGCATTCAACATTCCGATCCCTGGTGTTGAGGCAGCCTCTTTGGACCAGTATCACCTCTTATTTACGCGCTCCTGGACCAGCTACGGTCCTTCTATTACTGATGAGGGTCTTTGCGATTACACAACTCCACAGAGGCTTATCGTGGACTCTGATACGCTTCCCCTGTCTTGGGAACTTATTGATCGCGAGAAGACCATCACACTTGAAAACGTCCCTGATAGACGCATTACACTTGCGGCTAGCACAGAAGCTCCTTCTGAGGCTCATGGCATTCAAATGGATTTTGAGGGCTTTGATTATCTGGGCATTTGGAGTGCTACTCCTGGTTGTCCATTTGTTGCTCTTGAGCCATGGTGTGGCATTGCAGATACCGTTGATTGTGACGGCATCTTTGAGCACAAACCGGGCATCATAAGCCTTGAGCCTGGCCAAAGTATTGCTAAAACATTGAATATCAGGGTCTTCTAATGCACATTAGAAGAGCTGCTGCTAAAGACCTCTGCGCTGTTGCAGATTTGTACGACATAGGTCGTCAGACTATGTATCAGCAAAATAACACGTTTCAATGGAATGAGAACTATCCTCTTTTAGAAGACGCTGTTGCTGATTATGAAAGATGTGGTCTTTTTGTAGTCGCTGAAGATGAAACATCTGAAGAAATTATTGGTTGTTTTTCGCTCTTACCCGGTCCTGACGAGGCATACGTCAATATTGCTGAAGGCGCTTGGATAAACAGCCTGGATTACGTTGTTATTCACCGAGTGGCTGTTAAATATACAGGTCACGGAATTGCCTCTTTTATATTCAATTGGATTTGCGAAAACTATTCAAACGTTCGCGCAGATACTCATGAAGCAAATGTCGCTATGACTACGACGCTTACACATGCTGGTTTTGTGTATTGCGGCAAGGTAGTTGGACACGATAAAACACCTCGTGACGCATTTCATTTTGTAGCCTAATAGACAGCGAGAAACGCTTTGAACAAAAAGAGAGCCTGTGAATGAACTGCCTCCCATTTCTTGGACACGAGAAATAGGAGGCAGTTCAAAACACACCTAAGTCAGATAATCTGTTAAAAAGACGTATACATGACGCAGAAATTACCTTAATCATGCAGATTATCGTCATTAGATGTGTAATATGCCCGCAATTGAGCAGAATATCCGACTTAGGTGTGTTCCTTAGGTGCGGAATTTACCTATAGTTAAATCTTTTATATCAAGCTATTCATTTTCTAGCATATTAGGTTAAGTTTATGCATAGAGATGCATATCGGGTAGT
>JABZHP010000073.1 GCA_015258785.1 Atopobium sp. | reverse complement strand
CCTCTAGGCCATTTGACTCGTTGTCGGCAGCAAATGGTATGGTCAGAGCGCCACTTGTTCCCGAGTCTACACCTGGGGCGGCTATGGAACGAGAGCTTGCCGCCTACTATGGACACCTTCCAGAAATACAAGGCATGCGTCTCCATCAGGAGCCTAATAGCAAGGTTGACCTGCTAATTCGTGATCTGAATTCTGCGTCTACAAGAGAAAACGTCGCGCTTCACATCTGTAATTCAAAAGTTTCGCCATCGTCGCTCCTGCCCATAGGTGCTGACTTAAAAGGATTTATTACTTCTCCAGAATTCACTTATTTGCAGATTGCTTCAAAGCTTGATTTTATTGGAACAATCCTTGCAGGTAGTGCCTTGTGTTCCGATTATTTTTTGAATCAGGATGGCCATGGTGGAGTTTCGCAACGCCAAAATGGCCCTCTGACAAATCGTGCTGCAATCGCAAAGTTTCTTTCCACGCAAGGAAGAAAGCGTGGCATCATCCCAGCTAAACGAGCGCTTCAGCACATCGTAGAGAAAGCTCGGTCGCCCCGAGAAGCTTCGCTTGCGCTGCTATTGTGCCTCCCGTATAACCTTGGTGGCTTTAACCTAGGAACTGTCGAGCTTAATAAGCCAATCGAGCTGGAAAACCGATATGGCGAGAAAATCACTCGAATTCCTGACCTAACCATTCAGCTCAAGGATAAGAGGCAGAAGCGGGCTATGGTACTGCTAGACTACGATCCGGCAACTACGCATTCTGGCAATCAAAAAATCACGCGAGACCTGGATAGGGAAAACGAGCTGGTAACGGGTGTCCAGTGTCCGCACTTTTCGGTATCTGGCGAGATGCTTAAAAGCTTTGAAAGCGTTCAGGGTTTGGTCCGTCAGATTCGCGAGTCTACAGGAATAGTCGCACGTGACACAACTATTTCAGATCTTGAAGAGCGTCAGCGAGCATTATGGACACGGTTGTTCAAAGTCAGGTAGCAAAACCAGCTGACACATCTTTTATGCGCCGCTTGCCGTACAATAGAGGGGCACAAACCGCTCATAATCGCACGGCCTGAAGGAGAAAATCGTGGAAGTCAACGGCCTTATCGACCACACAAACTTGAAGCAAAACGCAACTGCTGAGGACATCAAGAAACTTTGCGCCGAGGCAAAGCAGTATAAGTTTGCAACCGTCGCTATCAATTCTTGCTGGGTTTCCCTGGCCCACGCCGAGCTCGAGGGCTCCGGAGTTGGCATTACTTCCTGCATCGGTTTCCCTCTGGGTGCCGCTTCAACTGCAGCTAAGGTTGCCGAGGCCAAGCAGAGCGTTGCCGATGGCACCACCGAGATTGACATGGTCATCAACGGCGGCCATCTGGTCGCGGGCGATGACGACTACGTAATCGCTGATATCAAGGCTGTTGTCGAGGCCGCCGGCTCCGTGCCCGTTAAGGTAATCCTGGAGTGCTGCCTGCTTGATGACGAGCAGATCGTTCGTGCTTGCAAGGATTGCATGGCTGCCGGAGCTGCGTTTGTCAAGACAAGCACTGGCTTTAGCACCGGTGGCGCAACTGTTCACGACGTCGCTCTGATGGAGCAGACTGTTGGCGACATTTGCAAGGTTAAGGCTGCCGGTGGCATCCACAATAAGGCTGACGCTGAGGCAATGGTCGCAGCAGGCGCCGATCGCCTGGGCTGCTCTAGCGGAATCGCTATCGTCACCGAGTAGCTCGCTGAGCTGGAGTTTGCCGGCTGGTACCTCACTGATAGATAAATGAAAACGACCTCGTGGCATGTGCTGCGAGGTCGTTTTTTGTTGTGGAATAGTGGGGTGGCGAGAAACCCGTGCGAGCTGCGGCTTGCACCACCCGGATGCCGTGCGCTGCTGGTATCGCGGTTCACGCCGCGTCTGCTGCGGCTGGCATCGCGCACCCGCCGTGGCAACTAGCTGACGACAACCTCGCCAAAGCCCAGGCTGCGGGCTTGCAGCTCAATTGCATGCATACGCTCGTCGCTTGGAGAAGGGGAGTTCTCCATCGGTCCACGCACGCCAAAGCGCCTGAACTTCATGAGGCGAATGCGCGTCTGCCCGATCTTCTCGCCAAGTGTTGAAGCAATGCCATCAACTGCGGCTTCGGCGTCGTTCCAGCCTTCGGTCACGATGACGCGAACCTCTTCCAGCTTGTTTTGTTCGGCTAAAAACGCAAGGTTTTTGCGGACCGTGACGCCATTTTCGCCGGTCAGGTGCTCAAACCATTGATCGTCCCAGGCTTTAACGTCAAGCATGACGCCGCTTGAGAGATCCAGCAGATTGCGGTACTCGGTGAAGTCGATGGTGCCGTTTGAGTCGATGAGGCAGTTCAGACCAGCTGCGTTGCAGTAGGTGAAGAGCTCGTAGAGGAAGTCGGGACGGAGCATGCATTCGCCGCCTGAAGTGGTGATTCCACGGATGAACGGCATGTTGGAAATGCAGCGGTCGGCCACCTCTCTTGCGCTGAGCAGCTCAATCTTTGGCGTGGATTTGTGCTGACACACCTTGATGCAGTTGTCGCAGTTGATGCAAATGGAGTTGTCCCACACAACCTTGCCGTCAGCCACGGACAGGGCGTGAGCTGGGCATGGCTTGACGCATGCCTGGCAGGAGATGCACTCTACCTGGGTCTCGGGGTTGTGGCAGTAGGCGCAGCGAATGTTGCAGCCTTGGAGGAAGACGGCAGTTCGGCTTCCTGGACCATCTACCAGCGAGAAGGGAATGATCTTGTTGACAGGAGCAACACACCCGGTTGGATGTGCTGCTCCTGAATTGCTGGTCGCGTCGCTCGTTGCCGCAGGGTGCGGTGTCGCGGCGCTCGTTGTCGCGGCGCGCGATGCTCCCAAAGTTGTTTCTGTTGCAGTGCAGGTCACGATTACGCAGCTCTTCTCGCTAGTCGCTCATGCGAACCTTGCGGTCGGCAAGGTGGTTAGCGGTGAAGTTGCCCAGGCCGTCGTGAGCGGTGTCCTGAAGAACAACGTCGCCGGACTGGAACTTTTTCATCTCGGAGCGCTTAGCCAGGAAGCCGGTAATGCGGACCAGGTCGCCCTCGGAGCTGTAGAATGAGAGGTACTTGTCGTCGATGGAGAATGCGGCCTTGACCACGTCAACGACAGCGTCTGGGTTGCGCTCAGCAGTTGGCTCAGCTGGGAAGATGTCGGAGACGCCGCTGTTGAAGAAGCGGTGCATGCGTGCGCTGTGGCGAATGTGATCGTAAAGGTTTGCAGGCTCGTCGCCAACCTTAATGCGGACACCTGGGGTAACGCCCTGCTGGTCGGAGAAGCCAGCCTGTGCGTGCAGGGTAAAGCGACCGCCAAAGACCTCGGAGTAGACGGCGTCAAAGCTGTTGACCTGGTCGGCAATCTTGACCATGATCTGATCGGCCAGCTCGTTGGCCTCGTCATCCTTGCCGTAGGTGCGGCTGCCATCAAGATGCAGCAGCTCAGCGACGCATTCGCTCATGCCGGCAACGCCAAACATGCCGCAGAAGCGCTCGCGAGAAATGAGGCCTTCTTTAGCTAGGAAGCTGGTCTCAAAGAAGTTGGAATCCTCAACAATAAAGCGGACGCGCTCGTTCATGAAGTTCAGGACCTCGCCGGTTGCGGTTGGCAGCAGGTTGTTCATGAAGTCGTCAACATTGGTTGCAAGTTTTGCAAGGCCAGGGAGAAGCACGCGGCTCAAAGTGTAAGCGCCGCCGCCCATAGGAAGGACGTTGTAGCAGCTTACGACGGTGTACTCGCCAGGGTAGGTCTCTTTGTGGATGTGGTGGTTAGCAAAAGCAGGGTTGGAGCAGACCATGGTGGTCTTAACTGCCAAGCGCATGAACTCGTCGGAGGTGATTTCTGGATCGTACTTGAGAGTGAAGTTTGGAACTGCGTTCATGAGCTCGCGATCAACCTCAAGCAGCAGTCTACCTGCGCGAGTGTCCTCAGGACCAATGTTTGCGTGGCAGTAACCGCTCGCAACGGTGCGGTCGATATGGTTTAGGAAGCGGCGCAGACGAGGCTTAATCTCTGCGTCGGTCATACCCTCCAGGAATGGATCAATGATCTTGTCCAGCTGGCCAACGTAGACAGGGCGGCTGGTAACGGAAGGAACATTGTCGTACAGAGCAGCAAGGCCCCAGAGCAGGTCATCAAGGGTCTCTGGCTTGTCAAAGCGCAAAAACTCGGAACCGTTCTGAGCAAATACCTGGTAGTCAGGGCAGATGTAGCGAGGACGGTAAGGAGCGTTGCCCTCACACATGTCGTCAAGCGCGTGAGCTGCAAAAAGACGATCAAACTCAGCGGTCGTCTTGATAGGATGCTCGGAGTTCTCGGCAGCCTGAGCCAGGTGCAGAACCTTCTGCTTGTACGAGAGGTTGTCGGAAGTGATGATGTCCATGAACTCGCTCATTAGTGCTCCTTACGTTTATCCTGCAAAAACAGGTTTGTGATTGCGACGGGTACGTCGGTCGTTCCAAGTGCGGCGTGGCGCGAGAAGCGCGTCATGCCAGGTCGGTCGCGCTGCCTGGGGCGAGAAGAACGGTCTTGCCCAAGCATTGTGCCAGGTACAGAGGTTAGTCCAGAAGGTGGGATTCTCCCTCGTGTTTCATTGCGTCGTCGAGGCGCTGGAACTGCCTCTCGGTAATGACAATCTTGCCGTGCTGAACAGAAACCATGCCCCTCTCCTTAAGCTCGTCGATGCCGCGGGCAACAGTCTTTGTGCTGGTACCAATCTTGTCTGCCAGCTCTTGCCTGGTCAGACGCACCGTAAATGGCCACTCAACAACGCCGCGGTGAATCTGATCGCGTGTCAGCTCACTAAGCATGTACATCAGGCGCTTGGTTCCGCTCCAGGTCAGCAGGCTGCGCTCGTAACCAGACTGACGCGTCAGATTCTTGATAATCCAGCGTGAGCGGGTGAGAAGTGCCTCAGGGTCCGAACGAATCCACTGCAGGTAGTCCTCGCGTGGAACCGAAATAAACTCGCAGCCGGAAGTTGCGGTGAGCGATCCCAGGTAAAACGGGCTCTCGCTAATAACTTCCATCTCACCAAAAGCAACGGGCGCACGATACTCGTCGATAACATACGTGCTACCTGCGGAATTATGCGACGTAGTGCGCACAGTGCCGCGGCACAGAATGTACACGTTATCAACGCGGTCCAGCATGTGGACAAGGGTCTGTCCGGAATTAAGACGAATCTGCCTACAATGAGAAAGACGATTAGCGGGAACGCGAGAAGCCCATTTGATGATCTTCTTGCGAACGTCGGAGTCAAGACTGTCAAGGTAGGTTAAAACGTTCACACGAGACCTCGCTGTTCTTGCTTCGTAAGTCCTCATTACAGGACAGTTTTGGCTTAAGTTTGAGTAATTGTACCTGCTCCCTAAAATAAAAATAAGGACTTTTGTCCACTTTTTGAGACAATTTTCTTGAACGGTATCGGGCTGCGGTTGGGCTGCGATTAGGTTGCGGCCAACTAGCGATCAGCCTGGGGTCAACCCGCGGTCAAGCTGCTGCAAGACATAAAAAGCCCCCACATCAAATGAACTGCCTCCCATTTCTTGGACACGAGAAATGGGAGGCAGTTCAAAACACACCTAAGTCGGATAATCTGTTAAAA
>JABZHP010000072.1 GCA_015258785.1 Atopobium sp. | reverse complement strand
GTTCACACCGAGGTTGGTAATCACTGTGTTGGTGCGCGCGTTAATGGCTCCGTAGTTCCACTGACGCATACGCTTCAGATGGGTGACCGCATTGAGATTTTGACTAACAAGAACGCTCGCCCTTCTCGCGACTGGATGACGCTGGTAAAAACGCCGTCTGCACGTGCAAAGATCCGCAAGTATTTCTCACAAGAGAACAAGTCTGACGATGCCGAGCGCGGTCGTTCTGAGCTTGCAAAAGAGCTGCGCAAGCGTGGCTATGGCATCAGTGCTACGCGAACCGTTAAGGCGCTTGATCAGCTCACCGAGCAGTTTGATTATCGCAGCGTAGATGACCTGTTTGCGGGAATTGGTGCAGGTAATCAGTCTGCTAAGCAGGTTGTTAATCGCGTGAGTGAAATCTTAGAGGAGAAAAATCCCGAGGTTGTTACTGAGCAAGAGCGTAATGCGGCACGCCTTCAGGAGAAGAACAAGGCAATTGCAAACGATCAGCCTTTGGTTCGCTCCTACGTTATTTCTCGTACCGCTAAAGGTAGTCGTCCCAAGAAGTCTAACTGCGGCGTTGTGGTAAACGGCGATCCAGATTTGCTTGTTCATCTGGCGCATTGCTGCAATCCTGTTGCAGGTGACGATATTGTGGGCTTCATTACACGCGGTCGTGGCGTTTCTGTTCACCGCGCCAATTGCCCTAACGTTAAAGACCTGCTCAACGATCCAAAGCGTATCATTCCTGTTTCTTGGGACGCCAGCGGCGCTACTGAGTTTAGGGTAGAGATTGTCGTTGAGGCAACGGACCGTATGGGCCTTCTTAAAGACGTCACGGTTGCGCTGTCTGACGCTGGTGCAAACATTCTTTCTGCAGCTACACAAGTGGGCGAGCAGGGCGTAGTACGTATGCGTTTCTTGGTTTCTATCTCTGACACCAGCTTGCTTGATACCTTATTTGCATTTGTAACTCGCGTGCCTTCTGTCTACGACGCTCGTCGTATTATGCCAGGTGAAGGCGCTAATCAGATGAGAAGGAGACTTTATGGCTAATCAAAATGAGGGCTGCTCCTGCGGCGGCCATCACCACGACGAAGAGCACGTACACGGCGGCTGTTGCGGTCATCATGGCGAGCAAGGCCACGGTGAGCATGGTCACGGCGGTTGCTGTGGTCATCACGGTCACGGTGGATGTCATCACGCAAAAGACCAGATTGGCGTCTTCAAAGTAGGTCCTCTTGAGACTAACTGCTACATTTACGTTTCTGGTAATGAGTGCATGATTATTGATGCCGGTGCATCGGGTGCAGAGATTGCTGCACAGCTCTTGAACCTTGAGCTTAAGTACATTGTTGCTACTCACGGCCATGCTGATCACGTTGGTGGCGTTAAGGCTTTGAAGCTTGCGGTGCCTGGTGCTCAGTACCTTATCAACGAAGCAGATAATGAGCTTGCCCAGAGAGCTCATAACTCAAACGAGATCTATGATGATGCTCCAGAGCCAGACGGTTTTCTCCACGAGGGAGATGTTCTCTCTGTTGGAACCGCTCAGTTCAAGATTATGGAAACGCCTGGTCACACTCCTGGTGGCATCGTTTTGGTGGGAGAGGGAACTGCTACTGGCGCCGTCTTTGTAGGCGACACACTTTTCCAGGGTTCTGCTGGAAGAACAGACCTGCCAGGTGGCAACTTTGAAACCCTTAAGGCTTCTTTGAATCGCATCAAGACTGAGCTTGATCCAACATCTGTCATCTTGTCCGGACACGGAAATCAAACATCTTTAGAGGCAGAGTTAGCAACTAATCCATTCTTACAGGATTAAATCAGCTACAACTTTGATGATTTAGCAAGACAGATTTGCATAGGTGCGGTATAGTACCTATGCAAACTTTTTAGCCCGAGTGGCGGAATGGCAGACGCGGAGGTCTCAAAAACCTTTGAGGAAACTCGTGTGGGTTCAAGTCCCACCTCGGGCACCAGCTAAAAGTTTAAGCTAGATGTGAATTTCTCGTCATATCTAACTTGGTACTTGTAATGTTTTCTTGTTAGAGGTAACCTTACAAAGTACTTTTGAAGCGGGATTGAACGTGAGTCCCCACCTACACAGCGCAAAAGCAGCTGTCTGGTCAGACAATTTAACCTTCGCACGCTACCTGTGCGTATTGTCTCCCAGTTGCTTGTGCACTGGGTTTTTTATTGGCGGACAAGCAATTGTCCAAGAGGGAAGGTGTACAAGATAGCCAAGAACGATGGTCCTCGCATTAATGAGGAAATCACTGCTCGCACGTGCCGTCTTATTGACGCTGATGGTAGTCAGCTTGGTCTTTTTGGCGTCAATGATGCAATGAAGAGAGCTCGTGAGCACGGTCTTGATCTCGTAGAGATTGCTCCAAATGCCGAGCCTCCTGTATGCAAGATTCTTGATTACAGTAAGTTCAAGTATGAGCAGGCTCGCAAGGCCAAGGCAGCTCGCAAGAACCAGGTCAAGATCGAAGTCAAAGAGATGAAGTTCCGCCCAAAGATTGATGTGGGCGATTACGAGACCAAGAAGGGTCACGTACTGCGCTTCCTCAAGAAGGGAGCACGCGTCAAGATCACCATCATGTTCCGTGGACGCGAGATGGCTCACCCAGAGCAGGGCCGTATTGTACTTGATCGCCTTGCTGAAGATTTGAAGCCTTTTGCCACAATTGAGCAGAAACCGCTCATTGAAGGCCGTAACATGCACATGCTCGTTGCTCCAATCAAGGGAGCGTTTGACGAGAAGCCCGAGGGTGCTGAGGATGGCACCACACAGGAGGAGAAGTAGTATGCCTAAGATGAAGACGCACAAGGGTTCGGCTAAGCGTTTCCGCCGCACCGGTACTGGCAAGATTATGCGTGCTAAGGCTTTTAAGAGCCACATTCTTACCAAGAAGTCCCAGAAGCGTATCCGTGGCTTCCGTAAAGAAGCTGTTCTTTCCGCTGGCGATGCAGCAGTAGTTTCTCAGCGTATGGGCGCTAAGAACTAAGCGCGCCACCCACCAGATCAAATAACAAGGAGTGATTAGATATGGCAAGAGTTAAGCGCGCAGTTGCTGGTCGCAAGAAGCGTCAGACGCTCGTCGAGCGCACAAAGGGTTATTACGGAACTTCCTCTCGTACCTTCCGTGGTATGAAGGAGCAGGCACAGCATTCTGGTCAGTATGCTTACCGTGACCGTCGTAACAAGAAGCGTGATTTCCGTGCACTGTGGATTCAGCGTATCAACGCTGCAGCACGCATCAACGACCTTTCTTACAGCAAGTTCATGCACGGCCTCAAGCTCGCTGGTGTTGAGCTTGACCGCAAGGTTCTCGCAGAGATTGCTTACTCTGACGAGCAGGGCTTCGCAGATCTTGCAGAGATCGCTAAGAAGGCACTTGCTGAGTAACTTCAGTTTGCGCTGAGCAATTTCATTACAGCTAGATAGCTGCACCCCGTACATCCCGGATGTGCGGGGTTTTCTTTTGGCAAAAAACCTGGTGCGCCCATGGTGCTCCGTTGAGGTCCCGGCGAGCCTGATTTTCTCGCCATGTCTGAGCAATTTGCCGGAAAAGTACACGAAGTCTGAGTAGTTTTGCCGGTTTTTCTCGCCATGTCTGAGTAAATTCACTCAGACATGATGCAGCTTTCAGGCTCAAAAATCCAGGGCCGAAGCGCCTATCTTTCACGTGCCTGATTTCGTCAAAGAATCTGTAAATTTTGCCTAAAAATGCAAAAGAAACTGTGGATTTGCCTGATTTTGTCAAAGAATCTGTATCTAAAGTACAGATTCTTTGCACTTTTCAGGCGCGTGAGCTGGTTGTTGGCGCACCTGGCGAGAAACCCGTGCAGTCGCAATCGTAGCTGTGAACGGAACCGCGAGCTCACGGAAAGCCAATTTGTGAGCAGCTGTTTTCCCAGCTTATTCGCTCTTGTGGTCTCTGTGAATGAGTTCTTCGATGTGCTCGTGTTCTTCTTCGTGGAGTTGCTTAATCTCTTCATCGAAGCCTGGATCTTTAGGGGTAATGAGTTCGTCTTCACCAGTCTTTGGATCAGTATGGTGAAGCAGAACAGGCTCAAAGAGGTGCAGGTACTTTGCAAAGAAAGCAGACATGGTAAGCAGCATGACAAAAATTGCAATACGAGGCAGCGTATTGACCTGCGTCATAATGAGCGAGCCAACGCACAGAAGGGCAGTCCAACCGTACATCAAAAGTACCGCTTGGCGCTGATTATAACCGTGAGCCATTAAGCGGTGATGAATGTGTCCACGATCAGCTGTGGCAAAACTAACATGTGCGCGTGTGCGGCGGACAATTGCTGAGAACGTATCAATAATTGGAATACCTGCAACGACGAGAGGAACAATGATGGTTGTGAGTCCTGCCCAACGAGTGACAGACAAAAGCGAAATTGTTCCCAGAGCAAATCCCAAGGTTAGCGAACCAGAATCGCCCATGAAAATAGTTGCGGGATACGAGTTGTGAACTAAAAATCCAAGTGTGGTGCCTGCGATTGCTGCACTTAAAAGCGCTGCATCGAAGCGACCCGCCCAAATGGAAAGCACAAACATAGTGGTAGAGGCAATGCACGTAATACCTGAAGAAAGTCCGTCAAGGCCGTCGATAAGGTTGATGATGTTGGCGTAAGCAACCAGGTAAATGACGGTTGCTGGGTAGGCGAGCCATCCAAGATCCACAAAGCCGTACGCGGAAAACGGATCAACAACGTTACCGATAATCAGGCCGCCCGCAGCCGCGATGCTTGCTGCAATTACCTGACCAGCGAGTTTCTGAATAGGCTTGAGAGAAAAAATGTCGTCAAGCAAGCCGGTCAAGAAAATTACCGCAAATGCAGCGCCAACAATCCAGAAGTTGACGTTGAGATAATAGCGAGAAGAAAGCGTAATCTCGGCATGTCCAAGGATTGCTTCAACGCCATAACGCACCAGCATAGCAACGGCTAACCCAAAGAAAATTGCAACGCCGCCCATGCGAGGAATAGGTTTTTTATTGACTCGACGTGCAGAGGGTTTATCGACAACTCCAAGTTTCCAAGCTAGTTGACGAACGGCAGGGGTAATCAGAGCTGAACCAAGACCAGCTGCAAGGAAAACACAAAACATGGTTACCCAGAGGTTCAAGCTACATACCCTCCAAAAAACAGTATTTAACTGCTAAAATCCATACCATTTAATTGTGCTGCTCATTAAAAAACAAGTCAAGACTTTAATCTTTTTATAATCTCTTTATAGTAGGAACTGTCCTTCTCCCGCGGTCTAAACTGGGTGAACCGACAAGTTTTTTCAGGGAGCCTAATCTCGTGTTCAGTACAGGCATCCTTCGTTGTTAAGGAAGCTGGAACGCTCGAGCGCGGCGCCCACCTTATGAAGGTGGGTTCATAGATGACTGCGGGGAAGGATATTTTTCTGCTTCGACGGTCCGCGAGCTACTTCATTCTGCCCGCATAATCATTGACATACCTGCCCCTGATTGCCACAATAAGTACCGCAACGGGGATATAGCTCAGTTGGGAGAGCGCTGCCTTCGCAAGGCAGAGGCCGAGGGTTCGAATCCCTTTATCTCCACCATGACTTTGACGCGCGCAGAGACCCTGCGCGTTTTTTATACCACCATCTGCCTGGGCAGATACGACGGGAGGCGAGAAACCCTTGGGTAGTGCACCATCACCTCA
>JABZHP010000071.1 GCA_015258785.1 Atopobium sp. | reverse complement strand
GTAATCACGCACGCCTGTAGCCAATACACCCCAGGTAGTAAGCGCGCTATTGTAGACGCCCGCCGTGTCTTCTCTATCAAAGTTTTCGATAGTATCTTGGTCAACCTCGCAGACAACCATATCTTCTGAGAATGAGGCTGCTTGTTTGACTAAATCTCCTGAAGGTGACAAGAAGAAACTTGAACCACAAAACACCTGATTGCCATAGGCGCCAACAGCGTTTGCCGCAATAAGCCAGCTATCAAACTCTTCAACATCCCCCAGATAGCGGCTTTCTGCCGCCGCCATGCCCATGGCGGACGACGAATCATCAACAGCAAAGCCAAAATACGGCAGGTAAATGACAGCATCTAACGAGTCGTCGACATCTTGCCACGCGTCAAGATCGTCGTAGGTAAAAGCAACGCCAAACGTAAGGCCAGCTGCTTCAAATTTTGCGAGCTCAAAGGTATTCTCGCCAGATGTTTGTGCAGAGCTAGCAGAACGAGCAAGAGCGCTCATGTGCGCTATCTGGGCAGTCAATTTCAGCGGAGTTACGGCTCCGTTTCTAACGAGAAGAGCCTCGCTAGCTGCACTTCCATCAAACTCTGTTACAACAGGAATAAGAGCCGCAATTGGAAGCTTTTCTGAAAGCGAATTGATAATCTCCGAGAGGTCTGCAAAAAGCCCTTCTATGTCAGCCTCTGGCACGCTTAGCAGCCCTGTAAGAGTTGGCGCAGGATAAATGACTAGCTCAGCACCTTGCTGTTGAGCTCTCTGAGCATATTCCAGCATGGTCTGAGCGGTAAACTCGAAGTCTCCGGCCTGAGTATTCATTTGTGCAACTGCTATGCGCATACCATTCCTATCATAAAGTGCTTAATTTGTTTTTACCCAAAAACGAACAGGTGTAGTAAAAAAACGGAGCCGCAGGTAGCAGCTCCGTTTGACCTTAATAAGCTAGTGCTTATTGTTGAGTCAATAGACTTAGAGGGAAACCTTCCAAAGACCGTGAAGGTTGCAGTACTCATAAGCCTCTGCCTCAACACCCTCCTCAAGAGTGAAGGTAGCAACTGGCTCCTGGCCAGGCTTAAGCCGTGCAAACTGAGCGCCGTTCTCAGAAACAAGAGCGATGAACTCAATGTAGTGCTCTTCGAGCATTGGATGAGCAACCTCACCAACACGAACGGTAACGGTGTTGCCCTCACGAGTAACAAATGGAACGTGCTTCTCAGCTGCACCGTCAGTAACGCCAGCCTGGAGAAGCTCAAGGTCTGCTGCCTCTACGTTGCCTGCGACACCGTAAACAACAGCGCCTGTCTCCTTGTTACGATAAAACTTTGCGTCGATCATTTTTTCTCCTCTCACGACATCCGAAGATGTCAGAATTTCTTAGCAAGTTCTACTTAAATAGTAACAGTTATTACTTAAGAGTAACCTGCAAATTTAGAATCGACAGAATCTAAACAATCTGTGCGTATCCACTTTGGCCAATAAAATCTTTGAGCTCCGTCAAAAGAACCATGCTGCGTCCATCAATTCTGGTAGGAATTTCCATGCGCATAACATCACCCATGTCTGTTTCTACCCTAATCTCAATACAGTCCATACCGGGATAGCGCGAGAAGATCTGTCCAAGTGTCTCGATAGCCTGTCTTTGAAGTTGAGAAGCTGGCATATGAATAACGAGTGTCTTTGGTGTGTTGTTAGCACTGTTAAGCTCAATAGGATTAACTTCTTGAGCAATAACCTGGTCTCCTCTATCAGAGCGCTCAAGCTTTCCAAGAACAGAAATGAAGATGTCGCTCTGGCTCTCACCAGTCTCTGGGTCAACATCTCCAGCAAGAAGTCTTGCAGCCTTCTTGTAGAGCTTAGGGAACATGACAATAGTGATGCTACCCTCCATGTCTTCAAGCGTAACAATTGCCATTGGGTCGCCGTTTTTAGTAGTGCGCTTCATAACATTAGTAACCATGCCCGCAAAGCGAATAGGTTTGCCTTCTGGAACTTTAAACTGCTGAGACATAGCACCGTTAGGAAGCTGAACCTCTATATTCTCTTCAATTTCTGCAAGGGCATAATCTCTGCTCTTAGCGAGGGCATACTCGTATGGACGAAGCGGATGATCAGAGACATAAATACCTAAGACTTCGTACTCTTTAGTAAGCTTGAATCGCCTATCCCACTCAACACCATCTGGCTCTGGGACACTATCACTAAAACCGGAACCCTCTACTTCTGCAAACATATCAAACATAGAGAACTGGCCAACAGCCTTATCTTTTTGACGCTTAGTAGCAGCATCAATAATGTTTTGTGGGTTGTTCTTATCCACAAAACTCATCATCTGCATACGGGTATAGCCTGTTGAGTCAAAAGCTCCTGCTTTGATAAGAGCTTCAACAACATTGCGCTTTGCCTGACTTGCATCAACACGATCGATAAAATCATGAATGTTGGCAAAAGGACCACCTTTTTGGCGCTCAAGCATAATGGCTTCACCAACACCAGCTCCTACGCCGCGGATTCCCGCAAAGCCAAAACGAATACCCTCTTTAGTAGCCGTAAAGTCTTTACCGGACTCGTTGATATCTGGTGGAAGAATCTTGATGCCCTCATGACGGCAAGCGCTTACGTAGTGAACAATCTTATCCGTCTTGCCCATGTACGAGGTAAGAACTGCTGCCATAAACTCATGTGGATAATGCGCTTTAATCCATGCGGTCTGCATAACAAGAATTGCATAGCCAGCAGAGTGAGACTTGTTGAATGCATAAGATGCGAACTCAAGAACATCGTCCCAAATGCTTTCTGCAACCGAACGATCAAATCCATTACGAACTGCGCCGTTTTTCCAGTGAGCCTCCATGGTCTCATCAGTACCGTCATCCCAGTGCTGGACAACTTCCTGCATGAGTTTGATCTTCTTTTTTGCTACTGCTTTTCTGACCTTGTCAGACTCGCCTGCGGTAAAACCAGACATCTTCATAGAAATCTGCATAACCTGCTCTTGGTAGACCATGGTTCCGTAGGTTTCTTCCAAGATATCGTGAAGACGTGGATCGTAATCTTTGACTTCTTCTCTACCGTTCATACGGTTGATATAGCTGGTAACCATACCTGCGTTAAGAGGACCAGGACGATAAAGAGCGATAAGTGCGACGATGTGCTTATATTCTGTTGGTCTCATGCCCTTAATGGTTGCAGTCATACCTGCAGACTCAACCTGGAAAACACCAGCAGTTCTGCCTTCTCTAAGAAGTCTATAAATTTCTGGATCAGTAAACGGAATGTTATCTACATCGATATCAATACCGTAGTTATCCTTCACGTTTTTGATTGCACGAGAAATAACCGTTAGGGTTCTCAGTCCCAAGAAGTCCATCTTAAGAAGGCCCATGTCTGCGACAGAGTGGCCCTCGTACTGCGTAATTTCTACGCCGCCCTTGGTATCTACCTTGGTGGGAACGTGGTCATTTACAGGCGTAGGAGCAATCAAGACCGCACAAGCATGCACACCCTCACCACGATGCAAGCCCTCAATAGACAGAGCTGCATCAATGATTCTTCTAGCATCAGGGTCATTCTCGTACGCATCTTCAAAATCAGCAGAATACTGATCAGCGCCTTTTTGGCCTTCTTGAGCCTTATGAAGAACAAACTTAAGGTGAGCGTTAGGATCTCCTGGAATCATCTTAGAGAGGCGCTGACCCATATAAACGGGGTAACCCAGAACGCGGCACGCGTCATTTATTGCCTGTTTTGCCTTGATGGTCGAGTACGTAATAACGTGAGAAACACGCTCAGATCCATAAATCTGACGAACATGCTCAACAACCTCAAGACGACGCTCATCGTCGAAGTCCATATCAATATCTGGCATCTCAGAGCGCTGTGGAGACAAGAACCTCTCAAACATGAGGCCATTCTCAAGAGGGTCAAACGAGGTAATATCCATAGCGTATGCAACAATAGCGCCTGCTGCAGAACCACGACCAGGGCCTACGCCAATACCATTCTCTTTTGCCCAGCGAACATACTCCTGAACAATTAAGAAGTAATCTGCAAAGCCCTTTTTGCAGATGATGTCATATTCATACTCAAAACGGTCTTTAACGTTAATCTCGTTGATGACAACGTTTTGCCAATCATCTCCATAACGTCTTGCAAGACCAAGCTCACACTCTTTTCTAAAGCGTTCCTCTGAGGTCTCTCCCTCTGCCAAGTCTGGGAACTTTGGCAGATACATGTGAGTCCAGTCCAGCTCATAGTTGCACTTATTTGCAACCTCAATGGTGTTCTCGATAGCTTCTGGACACCACGAGAAGATCTGGCGCATTTCTTGCTCACTCTTAAGGTAAAACTCGCTGCCTGTCATGCGTTTGCGGTTCTCATCATCAACGCGAGCGCCTGAACCAATGCAGGAAGCAATATCTTGAACGCTTGCATCCTCTTTAGTGAGATAGTGGTTATCGTTGGTAGCAACAACCTTAATACCAAGGTCATGGCCCATCTTAACAATGCGCTCAGCAAGGGTTCTATCGGTATAGCCGCCCCAGCTTGGATCAGACAAACCGTGGTCTTGAATCTCTAGGTAGAAATCATCCCCAAAGATATCTTGGTAGATTTTTGCCCAACGCTCTGCTTCTTCTGGACGGCCTTCAAACAACATACGAGGAATGATGCCAGAAACACAAGCTGAAGTGCAGATAATGCCCTCATGGTAGCGCTTGAGCATCTCAAGCGTAGTGCGCGGCTTGTAATAGAACATATCTTTTGAGCCCGCCTCTGACATCATCTTCATCAGATTGACATAGCCGGTCTCATTTTTAGCAAGCAGAATAAGGTGATAACGTACCTGCTTAGTGCCCTTCTCAATACAATCATCAAGAATGAAATAAGCTTCACAGCCAAAAATTGGCTTAATAAGTGGAGAAGGTTTATTGGCTTTTACGGCCTCAATATTATGTGTTTGATTCCAAATTTGAACGTCAGAAGCCCACTGCGCATGAACCTTATCATGCTCACCAGCATTGGGATCATCTACAGGAGGTTCTTCTAAATCCCAACCCTTTTCAAAACATTCCACATCATGGCACCACTGGCCAAAGTCTTTAAGCGCCTCATTGTACTTACGGCATGCAAGGTCAAAATCTGGAATTCCAAAGAGATACCCATGATCAGTAAGAGCAAGTGCTGGCATACCAAACTCTACAGCTTTACTAACCATATCTGGGACACGGCTAGCTCCATCAAGAATGGAAAAATCTGAGTGGTTGTGGAGGTGAACAAATGCCATCTTTTTCTACGCTCTTCTCTTTGTGCTTCAAAATTTGTTCTTTTACCAAGGGCTCTTAATTTCTTTGTATAGTGTAGCCGATTCGCCGGACAATAACTACTAATACAAACATATGTTCTATGTGCTAATACTTCTATTGCCGCTGGTAAATTGGATGAAAATATTTTCTCGCCAATTTCATAACGTCACAAAATCTCTCTTAGTTGGCGTGGGCCATCCGTTCAAAAATTTCTCAAAATAAAAGTTTCAAACTGGTAACTCTTAGACTAGGGACACCTTAATTGGGAATATAGTTTTTGTATTACCTATTCCAGTTAAGGAGATCACATGGATCAGATGAAAAGCATTTCCTTTGACGACATTGCAGCGGCTCAGAAGAACTTTGAGTCCGACCGCGCTCACACAGTAGCTAAG
>JABZHP010000070.1 GCA_015258785.1 Atopobium sp. | reverse complement strand
TCCGTCATCCATGGAACGTGCTTGCCGCCGATAATGTTGAACGGCTCGTCACCCTTGGCAAGCAGGTACACCAGCGCCGGGCGAGGGTCGTCGTAAGCTGCGGAAACTGCCTCGTAAATGGCGTCGTAGCGGTCAAGAATAATCTTGTGCTCGGCGCCCTCAGGCGTGGCCTCGGCCATCTGCGCGCAAATCACCGCAGGATCTTCCATGTTGCAGTCCTCGGTGGTGTAAATCATCAGGTCCGCCCACTTGGCCGCTTCTTCAGGCAGCTCCTGGCGACGGTTGTACGCCTTGCCGCCGACGGCTCCCATGACCACATAGCGGCCATAACCAGGGAATTCCTTGGACGTTGACGAGAAAAGCTTCTGGTAGGAAAGCTTGTTGTGGGCGTAGTCGACCAAGCCCGTGACCTTGTTGTCGGGCGAGCTCAAGAGCTCCATGCGTCCTGGCACCTTAACGTTCATCAGCGGAAGCACGGCGTCCTTCTCGCGAATGCCCAGGTAGTCGGCAACAGTGATTGCCGCAAGAGCATTCTCCACGTTAAAGAGGCCGGACATGGGCAGCGCGGCGGCGCCGGTCCAGGTTGGCGCGTGCACGGTAAACGTGACCATGCCCTGGTGAGGGGTGATTTCGTCCGCCCAAACGGTGGCGTCGGAATCGGTTGTGGAGAAAGTCAGAACCTTCTCGCACCTCTGCGCACGCTCCATGACCTGGTCAAACATCATGGTGTTCTTGTTGATAACGGCCACGCGAGCAAGGTCAAAAATCTTCAGCTTGCTCTCAAAGTAATCTTCAAAAGTAGGGTGTTCAACAGGGGAAATGTGATCTGTTCCAATGTTTAAGAACACCGCGACGCTCAGGTTGAGGCCAACCGTACGATCGTACTTGAGTCCCTGGCTGGAAATCTCCATGTCAACGTAGGGGAGGCCGGCATCTGCGGCGTGCTTGAGGTGACGCCACAGCTCAGGAGCCTCGGGCGTGGTGTTGTGCGCGGGCTGCGTGTCCTTGCCGTCAAAGACCTCGATGCCGCCAACCACGCCGCACTTGGAGTACGGCTCGTCGCCGTCAAGAATAGCGCGCAGCATATACGAGCAGGTAGACTTGCCTTTGGTGCCCGTAATACCGATGGTGGTGAGCTTCTTGTCGGGATGTCCCGCAACGCCTGCGGCTGCGTAGGCCATGGCAAGGCGCACGTCATCCACGCGAATGGCAGCCACGTTAGGCGCCACTGCCTGCAGCTTCTCCGCAAGCGACTGCTGGCAGAGGTACGCAACAGCTCCAGCCTTCACCGCGCTAGTCAGATACGCTGGCGAGAAACTCGCGCCCTTGCAAACAAACAGCGAGCCGTGGGTGACCTCACGAGAATCGCTTGCAACATCGGTAAGCTGTGCGTTTTGATCCACCGCGTCAAGATGCGCGGTAGTGTACTCGATGTTCTTGCTGGTAAAGAGCGCCAGGAGCTCGTGTAATGTCATCCTCAAAAGTCCTTCGATAGCTGTTTGGCGCAAGCACAGCGCCCCAAAGACAGTATAAATAGTTTAGCCGTCTGGCCCCAATCGTGCTGACGTCAGCGCAACTTTCTTGGTCCTTGCACGCCAGCGTCACACCCTCATGGCGAGAAAATCGTCGATTTTGCTTGACTCACTGAGAGCTGCGAGGTATAGTACTTGTTCGCGCAAGCGTTTACATTGCGGGGTGGAGCAGTCTGGTAGCTCGTCGGGCTCATAACCCGAAGGTCGTAGGTTCAAATCCTGCCCCCGCGACCATAAGAATTTCAAACCCGCCCTCGGCGGGTTTTTTTGTTAGCAATCAACGCTGGTTGGGGAGACTGCCTGACAAGCTGCAAAAAAACGCTTCTGGGAGCATCCCCCATCGTCTCATCGTTCCCGCACAGGAAAACACCCTCTACGCACCAAACCCAAAGTTCAGCAAACGTTGCAGCCTCAGCTCAAGACCCTTGTGATGATCGTAAGAATCCAGCAGACGTTGATACTTCGGAGCAGCAGGCGCCAGCTTCTCAACCAACGCATCTGTTGTCTGTCTCACTGAACGCAGGGGCTCAGGATGGTTTTTACCTTCGTTTTCTCCGCTTGCGATGCACCAGCGAACATCCGAACGCACGTGGCTCGTATCAAAAGTTTCAACAAAATCGAGAAACCACGTGCTTGGACTTGCCAGAAGATACTGGTCAAAGCGGCAGGTAGTCTGCATCTCAAAGAGGCTGCACAGACCCGACAAAGAATAGCCTAGCAAGGTAAGAGGACACGTATCCTCTGCGGTATGAGTAGCTAGAGCAGCGTACTTCTCGACAGATGGAAGTACGACGTCAGAAAGAAATTCTTTTCCAAATCCTCCAAAATTTGGTGCCTCAGTCCGCACGCTTGATGCCGGCCAAGGGGAATAGCAGTCTTGATTAGACGGCGCAGTAATGACAAGGCATTGGGGGAGCTTGGTCGCGTCAAGTTTCCCGGAAGCAAGAAGCGCAGCTATCTTGGGCATCAGCAGTGAGCCATGGAGAATAACAAGAAGACCAGGAACCGCGGAGCGTTCTTCGATAGTGATTGTATTGTCTGGTAGAGCTGATAAATCCATGAAGTTCCTCGTCTGACCTTGTCTGTTATTGCCTGTTGGTGCCGGCGTCGTCTCGCAGGAGCTGCCGGAGAGCATCCCACGGCGTTGTCTCGCAGTAGCCGCCTCGTGGAGAGCATCCTATAGAGGGGTGCAGATATTTTAAGCATTTCTCAACTCGCAGTCTTCTCACAACTCAAAATGTAAGATATAGTTAACTTTCAAAAAATTCCGCTGCTTCTGTGTAACGCGCATTGTACGTTGTATGTTGTGCGCAAAAACGCAGCGTCACTTTAGAGGGGTAACGTATGATAAGAAAAGCCGGACCGTTCCGTCTTTTCATGGGCGTTCTCGTTGCAATTCTGGCGGCGAGTATCGTAATAACTTCAACGATGGGCGCCATTGGTGTGTCCCTACAAGACGCATATGCCGTGCTGACACATCATCTTTTTGGCATGCCGCTATCGGAGGCTCTAGCTGCAGGAGGACCTGTCGAGAAGGTCGTCTGGTCGCTACGTTTTCCTCGCATCATCTTGGGTGTGGTAGCCGGAGCTGGCCTTGCGCTTTCGGGCGTTGTCATGCAGGCATCGGTTCAAAATACCTTGGCTGAGCCGTATATTTTGGGCATTTCATCAGGAGCTTCGTGCGGAGCCACCTGTGCCATCATGCTTGGAGCCGGCGCGGTACACGTTGTGGGAATTTCTTCGGTGCCGCTGTTCTCGTTTATCGGCTCAACAATTGCCACGATTGGCGTTTTGTTGCTGGCGTCTACCGGCGGACATATGACGTCGTCAAAGCTTGTTCTCTCGGGCATGATTTTGAACGCTCTGTTCACGGCGCTGTCTAATTTCATCATCACAATCGCAGCCAACGCCGAAGGCATGATGGACCTGAAGTTCTGGACCATGGGCTCCTTGGCACGAGCAAGTTGGGGAAACGTCGGCGTTTCCGTTGTTGTAGTACTTCTCGTCAGTGTGTTTTTCCTCACACAGTTCCGCTCTCTTAACGTGCTGTTGATGGGAGACGAGGCCGCTACAACGCTTGGTCTCAACACCAATCTATGCAGGTGGGCATACTTGACCATTTCTGCACTCATGGTTGGCACGCTGGTTTCATCAGTGGGAACCATCGGTTTTGTTGGTCTTATCATTCCGCATATTGCGCGCTCGTTTGTTGGGTCGGATCACCGAAGGCTGGTGCCAACTGCGCTGGTACTGGGAGCTATTTTTATTCTTTGGGCAGATGCCTGTGCTCGTACCGTCCTAGGCAACGCCGAAGTTCCTATTGGCATTCTGACCGCTGTTGTTGGTGCGCCGTTCTTTGTCTACATCATGGTCGCCCGCAACTACAGCTTTAGGGATGGTGAGTAACATGCGCCTTGAAGTGCAAAATGTGTCGGTCACCATTCACAACAAGCCGATTGTAAAGAACCTCTCGCTTAACGTGGCAGATGGCGAGTTTGTGGGCATCCTGGGCCCTAATGGATCCGGCAAGTCTACGCTTTTGCGGGCAATTTATGGCCTTGGTCATCGCTATGACGGCCAGATTTTGTGGGACGAGCGCGACGCCACTGAGATATCACGACGTGACTTTGCGCGTAAGGTTGCGGTTGTAAGCCAGTTTAACTCGTTGTCCTTTGACTTTACCGTTCGCGAGATTGTGTCGCTGGGACGCAGTCCTCATCAGTCGGCGCTGTCAAAAGAAACCGACCACGACGAGGCAATCGTTTCTGATGTTATTCAGAAAGTTGGCCTTTCTCGCTTTGAAGACCGCTCGTTTGCCACGCTTTCAGGTGGCGAGAAACAACGTGTAATGTTGGCTCGCGCGCTGGCCCAGGAACCAGAGTTTTTGGTGCTTGATGAGCCTACCAACCACCTTGATATTACGTATCAGATTGATATTTTGCGACTTGTTCGCAATCTTGGTATCAGCTGCCTGGCTGTTTTGCATGACATTGTGATGGCAGCTCATTATGTCGACCGCCTGTATTTCTTACAAGAGGGGACTATTGTTTCCGAGGGAACACCTGAGGACATTGTGACCCCTGAGCTGCTTGCTGATGTGTATGGCGTTGAGGGCATGGTCCGCCCATCAACTGCTGGAAACGGCATCAGCATTGATTACGTGTATTAATCGCCTGTTGAGTATCAACAGATGAATGAAAGGATATCCGATGGATCCTCGTGTAAGTTCAAATCTCTTTACGAGAAGGAATTTTTTGAGCATTGCGGCAGGATTTGCTGCAACTGCTGCTGGACTGGGTCTTACTGCGTGCAACAATGCAACGTCTAGCCCATCTACCCCTGCTACTGAAGAAAAGAAGTCGGCTAATACAAGCTATCCCGTATCTTTTAAGCTCTATGACGGTGACGGCAATGAGTTTGAGGCAAAGTTTGATAAGGCTCCTGAGAGTGTTGTTACCTTGACAGATTCTGCAGCCGAGATTTTGCTGCGTCTGGGCCTTGGCTCCAAGATTATTGGCACCATCAAGCCTGATGCACCAATGCCTTCAGATATTGCCGATGAGTATGCAAAAATCAAGCAGCTGGGCGATAAGAAGAGCCTCTCGCGCGAGGTTGTTGTTGCCGCTAATCCAAACCTTATTGTGGGACGTTCCCGTCTCTTCACTTCAAAGGATCAGACTTCTCCAAAGGACTATGCTGACCTAGGCATTTCTGTCTATACCCAGCTGGCATCTTCTGAGCAGGGTGATCCAACACTTGCCGGAATTATTTCTGACATTAAGAATCTTGGATCTATTTTTGACGTTCAGAGCAATGCCGACACCTATACCGCTGAACTGCAGAAGCGCCTTGATGCCATTAACGAGCGCGTTAAAGCACACGAGAAAGACGCAAAGAAGACCGTGCTGGTTATGACCAACCTCAAGGACGGCACGTTTGGTCTCTTTGGAGGTAGCGAGAAGAGCCTTGAGTTTACTATCATCGACCAGCTTGGAGCTACTCCTGCGACAACTCAGTCTGCAAACGGCCTGACGTATGAAAATCTGATTAAGTTCAACCCTGACGTCATTATTTATGTCACCGCAGAGCGCAATAAAGCAACTGACGCCGCAGCTAAAGATACCCTTCTGGGCGAGAGCTCCCTGCAGAACGTCCCTGCTATTGCCAACAAGAGCATCGTAGAGATTCCATATTCAGAGTACATTGACTACTCGCCACGTGCATTTGATTCTGCCGAGAAGATCCTTGAGGTTCTGTATCCTCAGAAATAGAAGCGTTTGAACATACGATCTCTGAAGGCCGAGTAGGAA
>JABZHP010000006.1 GCA_015258785.1 Atopobium sp. | reverse complement strand
CCACAAGCTTAATGTAACCATTGATGCAATCCCCGAGGGAGAGCTTGTTTTCCCACGTGAGCCTATGGTCCGCGTTGAGGGTTCTATTGTTGATTGTCAGCTCATTGAGACCGCTCTGCTAAACTTGGTCAACTTCCAGACTTTGGCAGCAACTAAGTGCGCCCGCGTTATCAAGGCAGCTCAGGGCAATCCCGTTTCTGACTTTGGCCTGCGCCGTGCACAGGGTCCAGACGGCGGTCTGGCAGTTGCTCGCGCCTCTTATATTGCTGGTGCTTCCAGCACTTCAAATGTCCTTGCTGGCAAAATTTACGGCATTCCTGTTTTTGGTACCCACGCACACTCTTGGGTAATGTCGTTTGATACTGAGCTTGATGCCTTTAGGGCGTTTGCAAAATCTAGCCCAACTAACTGCTCACTTCTGCTTGATACCTATGACGTTCATGAAGGCATCAAGAACGCCATTATTGTGGCAAAAGAGATGGAGGAGCGCGGCGAGCGCTTGAATGCTGTTCGTATTGACTCCGGAGACCTTGCGCGCCTTTCTAAGGAAGCTCGTAAAGCCTTTGATGAGGCTGGCCTTCCTTACATCAAGATTTCTGTTTCAAATGATCTTGACGAGTACACCATCCAGTCTCTCTTTGCTCAGGGAGCACCTATTGACGCCTTTGGTGTTGGTACCAAGCTTGCTACCTGCGATCCTCAGCCTTCGCTTGGCGGCGTCTATAAGCTAACCGCTCGTCGTCAGTCTTCCACTGAGCCTTGGACTCCTGTTATCAAGCTGTCTGAGATGGCTTACAAGCGTACCGTCCCAGGCATTCAGCACATTCGCCGCTTCTACGATGCAAACGGCTGCCCTGCAGGTGACATGATTTTTGACCCAGATTACCTGGTCACTAAGAATCCAGAGTCTAAGGCAACCGTGGTGGATATCATTGATCCATACTCAACTCACAAGCTTGAAGGAACTTCTCGCGAGCTGATGGTAAGGCTGGTAGAAGGAGGCAAGCGTGTAGGGGAGAGTGAGTCCATCGAGGTTGCTCGCGATCGCTGCCACGCTGCGCTTATGCGCCTGGATGCAGCGTATACACGTTTCTTGAACCCTCAGATTTATCCTGTGGGTCTCGAGCGTGGCCTGGCCAATTTGCGTCATGAACTTGCTGCTCAACATCAGGTAAAATCTTCCGAGGAAACCGAGTAGTCCTCTAGAAGCTACGAAACCAACTACACAACCAACCACGTACTTACGCTGCACACGTGCACTAAATTTAAAGGAGAACCATGCGCGAGAAGATCGAGGAACTTGTACGTCAAGCCTTGGCAGATGCCCAGGCTGCGGGTGAGTTGCCTGAATTCCAGATTGATGATGTGGGACTTGAGCGCCCACAGGACTCATCAAATGGAGACTGGTCTTCTACGGTTGCAATGCGTTCTGCAAAGCTGGCACACAAAGCACCGCGCGATATTGCAGCAGCTCTTGTGGCACATATTGCCAAAGATACTCAGATTGAGCGCGTTGAGGTTGCTGGTCCTGGCTTTGTAAACTTCTATCTGTCAACTGCTGCGGGCAATGAGATTTTTAACACCGTTCGCGAGCAAGGTGCAGATTTTGGTCGTTCTTCTTTTGGCGCCGGTCAAAAGGTCCAGGTAGAGTACGTTTCTGCAAACCCTGTTGGTCCTCTGCACATTGGTCATGGCCGTTGGGCGGCGCTTGGAGATTCTCTCAGCCGCATTCTTGCCTTCGCAGGCTATGAGGTTGAGCGCGAGTACTACGTCAACGATCATGGCTCTCAGATGGACGTCTTTGGTCACTCCATCTCTAAGCGCTACCTGCAGCTTATTGACATTATGCAGAAGTGCGGCATTGACGCTGATGCAGCTGCTCAGGTACTTGCAGAAGATCGCAACGCTTACGTTGCAGATGAAGATGATGCTCATCCAGAGGAGCATCCGTTTACTGACGAGTTTATCAACTCTCTTGGCGGCAATGCATATGCTGGAGATTACATTGTTGACCTGGGACTTTTCTTCCTTAAAAATGACGGAGAGGTCTGGGCAGACAAATCTGAAGATGAGCGCATGGCAGAGTTCCGCGAGCGCGGCTACAAGATGATGCTTGAGTCCATCAAAAATACCTGCCACAACGCCCGTGCTGACTTTGATGTTTGGTTCTCTGAGCGTTCTTTGTATGTCAAGGATGACCAGGGTAAAGACGCTGTTGATCGCGCGCTCGACGCTCTTGATAAGCTCGGCTACCTGTACCGTTCTGATGAGGGAGCGCTGTTCTTCCGTTCCACTGATTTTGGTGACGATAAAGACCGTGTACTTATCAAAACAAATGGCGAGTATACCTATTTTGCTTCCGATGTTGCGTACCACTGGAACAAGTTCCAGCGTGTCGACCACGTTATTGATATTTGGGGAGCAGATCATCACGGATATATTCAGCGTGTTCGCTCTGCTGCAACAGCTCTTGGTTACCCAACTCAGTTTGAGGTTTTGCTTGGACAGCTTGTTAACCTGCTCAGAAACGGTGTTGCCGTCAGAATGTCTAAACGCAAAGGAACTGGTATCCATTTTGACGAGCTTCTCGCTGAGGTTGGTGTTGATGCAACGCGCTACACCCTTGTTTCAAAGTCTTCTAACCAGATGATTGACTTTGACATTGAGCAGGTAAAGCGTCAGGACAGCTCTAATCCTGTGTATTACGTTCAGTATGCTCACGCTCGTATTTGTTCTATTTTGCGCCGCGCTGCTGGCGTTGACCTTGAAGAAGCAAAGGCGCTTGGTATAGACGCTGTTGCAGATAAGGCTATTGGCTCTGAGGTTGATCTTGGACTACTTTCTGATGCCGCTGAGCAGGCGCTTGCCCGTAAGCTTTTTGAGTTTCCAGGTCTTGTTGAGGGCTGTGCTCGCGATAGGGCACCATTCCGCATTACGCACTATATTGAAGAGCTTGCTGGCCAGTTCCACGCATTCTATACCGTTTGCCAGGTACTTCCTTCTGAAGGACGCCCACTGGACGCAGAGCTTTCTAAGGCTCGTCTTGCTGCGTGTGATGCAACTCGTCGCGTACTTGCAATTGCTCTTGATCTGATTGGTGTTTCTGCTCCTGAAGCAATGTAAACGATAGCTAACTATGTTGTTTTGTCATGATACCGTGCAAGTATTGAATACCTGCACGGTATCTTTAGTGAATTTCTCCAGATAATTTACACATTTCTCCGTTATGTAAAAAATTTTTTAATGTATAAAAGAGATAATAAAATTAATATTTATTACTTAAATTTAATATTTCAGCATATAAAAGCCTATTTTGATGTCATATAAGCACCATTTTCTAACATATTTCTGACTAACTATTGTTTTGTCCCCATGTTAACACGTGTTTTTTAGGGGTATACTCATTATGCGAGCAAATAGTAAATGGTTCGGGCATAAGAGTGGAGGTCTCTATGGAACTTCGCGAGTACATGTCCATTCGCAGGTCTTACAACTTGGTTAGAAGAGTGGTGCCTGCTAACAGACGACTCACGTTTGAAGAGTTTGCTATTTTGTGTCGCCTCAATGTGAAGGGTGCCCCTGTTAAGACTTCAGAAATTGCCGAGTATCAGAGTGCTCTTCGTCCTACGATTACTCATCGTACCTCGCACCTGGCAAGGCTTGGTTTCATCAAGAGAGATGAAGGCGCCATTGATCGACGCAACGTAGTGTGTATCATCACAGAAAAGGGTGTAGAAGCAGTTGAGGAGCTATCCAAGCTTACCTGTGCTCGTATTGCACCCGGCCAGGCGCTTTCACGTACTTCGTTTGAGCGCATCGTCATGTATGTTGACGCTATGGGAGCTCTGTATTGCAGGGCAGCAGATATGGTCCTTCTTGCAATTCTAGATTCTCCTAAAGACGCTCTTTCAATTACAGAGATTGTTGACGCGCTTGGTCTTTTGCAGCCAACGGTTTCTATGTCTCTTACTGCTTTGGCAGAAAGTGGCCTGGTACAGCGCAAACATGATGATGCTCTCTCAAGAAGAGTAACTATGGTTGAGCTCACGCCTCAAGGCAAGACCTATATCAAAGAAATCGTTCAGCAAATTGAAGATATTATTGTTAAAAGAAAGAGCCGTACAGCTGTTTAAATGATTTATGCAGATTAAAGAAATCTAGAAGGTGGGTTTCTCGAGGTTTAAGGGTTAGTGGTTATAAATCCCCATTTGCCCGTTTTATGGTGAATTTTATTTATTTTTTCATCATAAGGCGGGCATTTTCGTGGTATATTCCTTTTGGATTTGCACCTATTTGATTTTGTTTGTTATCCCTTCATCATATTTCTCACGTATTTTTACAGATTATTTTGATGAGCAAACAGAGAGGTTTGTACATGTCGGACGAAACATCTTCGGTCCAAAATGATTCTTTAAATGATGTAGAAAATACTCCAGCACCACGTAGACGTGGTAGACCTCGTAAGAGTGAAAATAGTAATTCAGAAAATTCAACTTCAGAAAATACCAATTCTGAGACAACTGAAGAAAAGGTCTCTAATTCATCCGCTGCTAAGCGTCGTCGCGGTCGTCCAACTAAAAAAGAGACTGAGGCGCGTCGTGCGGTAGAGGCTGTTGTGGCAGAGGCTATGAACGCAGCAGGCATTACAGAGCCACCAAAGCGCCGTCGTGGTCGTCCTAGTAAAGAAGAGATGGAAGAGCGTGCTCTTCATGAGCGTGCTCTTGAAGTTGCACAGGCAGAGGTTCTGGCTCAGGTCCAGGCAGGCGGCAAGGTTTCTTCTGACGTTGTAGACACTGATCGCCTTACCAAGATTGTTCAGGACGCAACTCAGCCTTCTGCGGAGGTAACCCCGGCTCCTGCCTTTACTAAAGCAGAGGCAGAGGGTGCAGCTGGCCAGAATACCAATAGGGCTCAGAAGAACTTTGCTGAAGAGCAGGGCAGTGTTGAGCAGCAGGATGGTGCAGCTCAGGAGCAGGCTTCTGGTGCAGTAGCAGATTCCGATGCAGCTCCAGCAGAGCGTCCAGGGCGTTCTCGTACAGGTGCAGCACGTCGTCGACATCGTAATGCTGAGCCAAAAGAAGCGGCTCAGGAGGGCGAGAAGACACAGGAAAACGCACACGCCAACAACCAGGAGCGTCCTTCTCGCGATCGTAGACAGAACAACCAGCGCAACAAGAATCGCAAGCAGGGCCAGGCAAGCGAGCCATCGCTTTCCAAAGAGGCTCTGCAAGAGATGAAGCTTTCTGAGCTTCGCGCTAAAGCAACTGAGCTGGGCATTGAGTACACAGGCGTTCATAAGTCTGATTTGATTGAGCTTGTATACGCTGCATCTGCAGCTGCTGAGGGCTTTAAGACTGTTGAGGGTATTCTTCAGATTAGCAACGAAGGCTACGGCTGGATTCGTACAGGTAATTACATGGAAGGCGATGACGACGCCTTTGTCCACCAGCAGATTATTAGAAATCTTGGTCTGCGTCCAGGTGATAGCGTTTTGGGCATGGTGGGACCTGCTCGCGTAAATAGCAAGTATCCACCACTACTTAAGGTTACCCAGGTCAACGGTGGGGAAGTTGAGGGTCTTAAGGACCGTCCTCGCTTCAAAGATCTGACCCCTATTTTCCCAGACCAGCCTCTTACTATGGAGCACGGTAAAGACTCCATTACGGGTCGTGCAATTGATCTGGTGGCTCCTATTGGTAAGGGTCAGCGTGGTTTGATTGTCTCGCCTCCAAAGGCAGGTAAGACCACCATTTTGAAGCGCATTTGCCAGTCTATTACCACCAACAATCCTGAGGTCCACCTCTTCTGCCTCCTGGTAGACGAGCGCCCTGAGGAAGTTACGGACATGGAGCGCTCCATCAAGGGCACTGTTGTTGCTTCAACTTTTGATATGCCAGCAGAGAATCACACCGTTGTCTCGGAGCTTGTCATTGAGCGAGCAAAGCGTCTGGTTGAGATGGGTCAGGACGTTGTGGTTATTTTGGACTCCATTACACGTCTTGCTCGTGCATACAACCTGGCTATTCCTGCTTCTGGTCGTATTCTTTCTGGTGGTGTTGACTCCGCAGCTCTGTATCCACCAAAGAAGTTCTTGGGTGCAGCTCGAAATATCGAGAACGGCGGCTCGCTCACTATCATTGCGTCTGCCCTGGTAGATACAGGCTCCAAGATGGATGAGGTAATCTTCGAGGAGTTCAAGGGCACTGGTAACATGGAGCTCAAGCTTGATCGAGACCTGGCAGATCGCCGTATCTTCCCAGCTATTGATCCTGTTTCTTCTGGTACTCGTAATGAGGATCTGCTCATTAAGCCAGAGCTTCAGCCTATGGTATGGGGCGTTCGCCGTATTCTTGCAGGCTTCAATAACACTGAGCGTGCAACTACTGCGCTTATCAGTGGTCTTAAGCAGACCGACAATAACCAGGACTTCCTGATTAGATCTGCAAAGAAGGCTGCACAGTCTGACTATCCACAGAATTAGTCAGATTTAAAGATGACGCAAGAAGTGCTTTTCAATCTATGTTGGGAGGCACTTTTTTTCTCGCCATTTTTGTTGAATAACTGCCAAAGAATTATGAAAAAGTTTTAAAGACGCTGTAAAAAATAACGAATTACGCTATAGTCATTTCTAACAGCACAATTATGTGTTGCAGCGGATTATACAAAGATGAAATGAAGCCCACCCGTTGCTCACGTCGCCCGTATTGGGTTTAGTAGCATATGCAAATTTAGCGTGTGTCTTCATACATCTTCTTAGCGTTTGTAGGGGGAGTTTGTATGACAGAAGGTAGGAATCCGGCAGTAGTCGCCGGCCTGCTCAGTGGACTGGTTCTGGTAGCAGAGCCAGCATCTGCGTATGCCCTTACCGCTAATGAAATTCGTCAAACGCCTCTTGGTGCAATCTTTACAGGCATTGGAGTGGGACTTGCTGCGGTTGCAGTCATTTCTGGTGCGGCCTTGGTAGTCTCTCGCTCGGTAAATCGTGGCGAGAAAATCGATGAGGTAGAAGCAAAGAGCCAGTCAGCTGCAACGTTCCAGAGCTCAGATGAGGCTCTATCTTCAAAGCAGGTCTCAGCTGCATCGAACTTCTCGCCAGAAGAGAGCATTGTGATTCCGTTGGACTCTTCAAGGCGCTCGATTGCTGCGTACAAGCCAAAGCACATGAGGGCTTCTCAGTGGGACATGACTGGTTCCATCCGTGTTCAGTCTACCGAGCTGCCTGTCCAGCCTGCCGAGTCACCTGCAAAGAAGGCGCAGGTTGTAAGCACGACTGCTGAGGGTGTTCTTCCCGTTCGTGCAAAGAAGGCTCCTGCGCACTCTACAAACGACTACGCGCAGATTGCAGAGAACTACACCAAGCTTTTGAGCTGGCGTGAGCGCACCGTTGCGCGAGCAAAGGGTGCTGCTGCCGTACTTCTTGAGCGCTTAGGACAAGATCCTATGGACGGTCTGCCCATTATCGAGCGTGCTGACGGAACCGTTGGTGACGTTGGTACAGCTTGGTGGACTAAGGCTGTGGGCGAAGAGTCCATTACGCGCGATTTTGGTATTGCTGAGATTGGTGCCGAGGCTATTCCTGAAGACTTTACCAACCATGCTGCTGATATTTCTAGCCGTATCTCTTACGTTGACCAGGGAGTCTTCCCTGAGAAGCGTACGATTGACGAGCTTGAGCATGCTGATGATTGGACGCTTGCGCTGGCTGCAATGGACGAGCATCTAGCTCGCCATGATCAGCAGCAGATGCGCAAGTATCATCCAGTGCAGTTGCCGCTCATTGGTCAGGCCGCTGCTGAGGCTGAAGTTGCAAGTCCAGTGGAGTTGTCGGGTGCAAAACCTGCTGCGTCTTTCAAGGTTACCGCAGCTCAGATGCGTCCTTCTCGCGAGCCAAACTACGCTGGTGTAGTTGCACAATCAACCGCAATGCCGCTGGTCAAGGCTACAAACGATACTACGTCGCATGTTCAGGACATCTTTGATGCGGTTGAGCGTGAGATGGCAGCTGAGCTTCAGGCGGCTGACGAGAGACCAACACGCGAGCTGCTTCGCCTCATTGAGGGCGGTACCAGCAAGATGAAGAAGATTTCTTCGCTTGATCTTGGCGAGAAGACCAGCGCAGATAAGGCCTCTTACAAGCCTCGTCACTTTGCCGGTGAGCTTCCGCTGGTACGTGAGGCGTAAGTAGCGCACGTAGGTCAGCTGCGGGTAGTTAGAAGACAACCGCGCAACCGTCGCGAAAGGCTGGAGCTCGTAGAAACATCCGGTTTCTCTAAAATTATTTCAAGTTAGATAACATTTTTTGGCTGTGGTTCTTTTTTAAGGACTGCAGCCATATTGTGTTGTGTCACATATTCAACGCTATGGAGAAAAGGAGATGAATATGGCACATAAGCTAACGCGACGACGCTTTTTGGAGGTGGCCGGGACCATTGCGGGGTCGTTTGCTCTAGCGGGTTGTTCGCCAAAGAACCAAGACCCTAACTCCATCTACGTTGGCGTGATGGGCCCATTCACCGGCGACGTTGCTCAGTATGGCCTTGCTGTGCGAAGTGGCGTTCTTTTGTACCTCAAGGAGTTCAACAAGAAGGGTGGCGTTAACGGACGCCAGATTGTCCCTATTGTTGAGGACGAGAAGGGTGATTCAACTGAGGCCATTCTTGTCTATAACAAGCTTCTTGACGAGAATGTCTGTGCAATTCTTGGAGACGTTACCTCAACGCCCACCATTGCACTGGCACAGAAATCGGTACTGGACAACATCCCCTGTGTAACCGCATCCGCTACCGCCGAAGATGTTGTAGCGCATGGCCACAACATGTTCCGCGCTACCGTAACTGACCCGTTCCAGGGCGTTGTTCTTGCAGAGTTTGCTAAAAAGCAGGGTTATCAGCGCGTAGGAACCATCTTTAACTCCGGCGGCGATTACGAGATTGGCGTTAATAACGCATTTGTTCAGAGGGCTCGTGAGTTGGGTGTTGAGGTTGTATCTCAGCAAGGTTACCCAACAGGAGCTGTTGACTTTAACGCCCAGCTTACCAGCATTATCGGACTTGATCCTGATGCTATCTTGGCACCAAACTATTACCAGGATAACGGTAAGATTGTGACGCAGGCTCGTCACCTTGGCTGCAAGAAGCCTTTTATGGGTGCAGATGGTTGGGCAGGCATTATTGGCGGTGAGCAGGACTATGCTTCTGCAGCTGACCTTGAAGGTTGCTTCTATTGTTCTGCATTTGTTGCTTCAAATCCAGATGAAAAAGTTCAGCATTTTGTTAAGGCTTATACCGAGGAATACGGTGAGGCTCCAACTAACTTCTGTTCTTTGGGCTATGACGCAGCAATGATTCTTTGCTCTGCTCTTAAGACTGTCGAGAAACGTGGTTATACCTACAACTCTAATGAGTATAGGCAAGCAATTATTGACGCTATTGCATCTGGTGTGGTCGAAGGTGTTACTGGAACCCTTTCATATCAGGGAACAGGTGACCCAGTGAAGTCCACCTTGATTATTACCTTTAAAGATGGCAAAGAGTCCATCTATGACACGATCAATCCTTCATAGAAAAGAGAACCTCAGATGTTTTTGACTCAGGTGCTCAATGGACTTCAATTGGGCAGTATTTACGCACTGGTGGCGCTTGGTTACACAATGGTGTACGGCATCATCTTGCTTCTTAACTTTGCACATGGTGACATCATCATGTTTGGCTCCTACGTTGCTTGGATTGCGCTTGTTCAGTTAGGACTCAATCCTGCAATCGCCGTTCTTCTCGCCATTTTTGGCTGCGTTTTGCTTGGCGTCCTCATCGACAAGGTTGCCTATGCACCACTCAGAGAAGCTCCAAGGCTTTCTATTCTGATCACCGCAATTGGTGTCTCTTACCTGCTTGAGAACGGCGTTCAGCTACTCCTGGGCGCTGACGCTAAGGTTGTTCCAAGCATCATTGACCTGGGAACTGTTCAGGTATTTGGTTCGACGCTCTCCGGCACGGCACTTTTGACTGTTGCCGTTACTATTGTGGCAACCGTTGTTCTGACCCTTTTGGTTCAGAAGACTCGTCTTGGTAAGGCAATGCGTGCCGTTTCTGAGGATATGGGCGCTGCTCGTCTGATGGGCGTCAACGTCAATAGCACTATTAGCTTTACCTTTGCAGTTGGTTCCGCTCTGGCAGGCATTGCAGCTATTCTGTACTCCATGGCATACCAGCAGGTTTCTCCTACCATGGGCGTCATGCTGGGCACCAAGGCTTTTGTTGCAGCAGTTCTTGGCGGCATTGGCTCCATTCCTGGCGCTGTTATTGGCGGCCTTATTGTTGGCTTCTCCGAGGTCTTTGTTGCTGCCTTTGGCCTGTCTGTCTGGCAGGATGCGGTAGTCTTCTTACTCTTGATTCTTGTTCTTGTTGTCAAACCAACTGGCCTGCTTGGTCGACCAGTTACCGAGAAAGTGTAAGGAGGCTCACATGACTAAAATGTATCCACGCGATAACAACCACAACCCAGTAATTGTCACTGGTTTTGGTGGAAAAGATGGTCAGCGCCGTGAGCTTACTATGCCTGCTCGCTATGCCATCAATGCAATTCTTGTTGCACTTTTTGTCTTTGGTGGAAACTTCCTGGTAGGAGAGGGCCTTATTTCTCGCTATCAGACCGTTGTTTTTGAGCAAATCGGCGTTTATGTTTTGATGACCGTTTCTCTGAACATTGTTACCGGATATCTGGGACAGCTTCCTCTGGGTCACGCTGGTTTCATGTCCATTGGTGGCTATGCCTGTGCAATCTTCATTATTCGCATGATGCCACTCTTTGGACTGGATGCTCAATCCATGGCTTCAGGTTCTACACCAGCAGTAATTCTTTTTGTTGTTGGCCTTTTGTTCGGCGGTATTTGCGCTGCTCTTATGGGTGTGGTTATTGGTATTCCAGCACTGCGTCTTCGTGGTGATTACCTGGCCATTATTACCCTGGGCTTTGCAGAGATCATCCGCGTTGTCCTGGTTAACATTGACTCCGCTCTTGGATTCAAGCTTACTGGTGGCGCATCTGGTCTCACGGGTATTCCTGCATATACGGGTTACCTGAACACAGCAATTGTTGTCTCGCTTGCCATTTTTGCTATTCATACTCTTATGAAGTCTAGGCATGGACGCGCTATTCTCGCCATCCGCGATAACGAGATTGCAGCAGAGGCTTCAGGTGTTAACACCACGTATTACAAGACTCTGGCCTTTGTTTTCTCCGCATTCCTTGCTGGTATTGCCGGCGGCCTTTACGCGGGCTGCATTGGCGTTATGGCGCCTGCCAAGTTTGGCTTCATGAAGTCTGTTGAGATTCTGGTTATGGTTGTTCTTGGTGGCATGGGCTCTATGTTTGGTTCCGTTGTGTCCGCAACTGTCCTGACCGTACTCCCAGAGGCTCTACGTGCCTTTGCTGACTACCGCATGGTTGCTTATGCAATCGTGTTGATTCTGGTCATGATCTTTAGACCAGAGGGTCTGTTTGGCTCCTATGACTTCTCGCTGTCTCGCATTATTGAGCGAGTCATGAATAGGGATTTTCCTTGGAACAAGGATGACTCGGATGAGCAGGCTGGTGTACAGGTCAACGCGCAGGCGGGTGTTCAGGCAGATACGCAGGCAGACGCGCAGGCAGAAGCCTCAACTGATTCGAAGGAGGCGTAAGAGCGATGGCAACTAAAAACACCACAAAACTTATCAGGCAAGAGTCTCCCAACCTCATTCCTGAGCGAGACCTTGGTGCAATTCCAGTTCTTCAGGCTGAACACTTGGGCATTGACTTTGGTGGCTTGACGGCTGTTAATGACTTCAACATTGCTCTTGGTCCTACCGAGATTTCTGGCATCATTGGTCCTAACGGTGCAGGTAAAACAACTGTTTTTAACTTGCTTACCAACGTCTACAAGCCAACCCGTGGTACCGTTATGATTGACGGCTATGATCTTGCTGGTAAGAGCGTTGTTGAGGCAAACCACATGGGCATTGCTCGTACCTTCCAGAACATTCGTCTGTTCAACAACATGACTGTTATGGAGAACATTCAGGTTGGTCAGGGCAGCCACATGACGTCTCATTTCTTTGAGGACGTCCTTCGTCTTCCAGCTCACTGGAAGCAGGAGAAAGAGAGCGCCGATAACGCTCGAGAGCTGCTTCGCATTTTTGGCATGGAGAACCTTGCAAATACCCTTGCAGGTAACCTGCCTTATGGCGCTCAGCGCAAGCTTGAGATTCTTCGTGCTCTGGCAACTCAGCCAAAGATTTTGCTGCTTGACGAGCCAGCTGCAGGTATGAATCCAGCAGAGACCGACGAGCTTATGGAGAATGTCCTTAAGATTCGTGACGACTTCAAGATTGCCGTTCTTCTCATCGAGCATGATATGAAGTTTGTTATGGGTATTTGCGAGGGCCTGGCCGTTCTTGATCACGGCAACATTATTGCAAAAGGTACGCCAGAAGAAGTTCAGAACAATCCTCGCGTTATCGAGGCTTATCTTGGAAAGCAGGAGGTGCGCTAATGGCCGCTGAAACTACAAATACTCAGGCAGCAGGCGCAGAAAAACCCTTGCTGTCCGTCAAGGACCTTAACGTTTCTTATGGCGCAATCCATGCAGTTCAGGGTATCTCTTTTGACATCCACGAGGGCGAGATTGTTACCCTAATTGGTGCAAACGGTGCAGGTAAATCAACTACGCTGAACACCATTGCTGGTCTGGTAAAGCCTGACTCTGGCACCATTAGACTTGACGAGAAAAACCTTGTAGGCCAGCGCGCACACAAGATTGTTGAGGCTGGCCTGGCATTGTGCCCTGAGGGCCGCCGCGTGTTTTCTCGCATGAGTGTTGCCGAAAACCTTGAGATGGGCGGCTATACTCAGTCCGATTCCCAGAATGCAAAGACCGTCAAGATGGTCTACGAGCATTTTCCACGTCTTCGTGAGCGCAAGAATCAGCTGGCAGGAACGCTGTCTGGTGGCGAGCAGCAGATGCTTGCCATGGGTCGTGCTCTGATGAGCAGACCAAAGCTGCTGATGCTTGACGAGCCTTCCATGGGTCTGGCTCCTATTCTGATTGAGGAAATCTTCCAGATTATTCGCCAGCTCGGCGATGCAGGAACCACCATTTTGCTGGTTGAGCAGAACGCTAATATGGCACTTAAGGTTGCTGACCGCGCGTACGTTCTTGAGCTTGGCAAGGTTGCTAAGCACGGAACTGGCCAGGAACTCCTGCACGACGATGACGTTCGCAAGGCCTACCTCGGCGCATAACGCGACTTGCGGTACACGCGCTTTGCGGAAAACGCAACGCTGCGGTTAGTGCGACTTGCGTAAAACGCGACTTAAACGACATCCCGGCTCCCACACAACGTAGGAGCCGGGTTTTGTTGTCGTGTCTGAGTAATTTGCCGAAAAAGCAGGCCATATCTGAGTTATTTGCCGGTTTTTCTCGTCATGTCTGAGCTGTTTTACTCAGACACGGTGCAGTTTTCAGGCGCGCAAAATTTGGAGCAGCGCAGCCTATCTTCACGCGCCTGATTTCTGCAAAGAATCTGTGACTTTTGCCTAAAAATGTAAAAGAAACTGTGGATTTGCCTGATTTCTGCAAAGAATCTGTGTCTCAAATACAGATTCTTTGCACTTTTTAGGCGCGCAATGTTGCAAAGTCGTCCTTAGTGAGAAGAACGTGCCTTTGGCGCTCCTGGCGAGAAACCCGAACGCTCATGAGTGCGCGGGTACCCGTGCTGCTAGGCCCCCAACAGCCGGCGTTAAATTTCGTCGAAAGTGTTGTGGTGCTGCTGACCGTCGTCCAAAGTGAGGACGGTGCCCAGAAGCGCTGGCTCAAGAATCTGAATCCAGAGGTCGCCTCTGACCTGCTTGGCATTCTCGGCAACGGCGCGCGCGGTAACAGGGGAGTCGCAGATAGCAACCATGGTAGCGCCAGATCCGGAAATGACAAACGTACATGCGCGAGCAAGTTTGGCCACCTGCTTGAGCTCCTCGTAATCGGGGATGAGCTCCTTGCGATACGGCTCGTGAAGCTTGTCGTTGCAAGCTGCTGCCAACAGTCCGCCGTTTCCTGTTTCAAGCGCATGGGTGACAGCAACAGTGCGTCCCATCTGGTAAACGGCCGTTTCAAGTGAGATTTCCTGGGGAACCACCTTACGGGCATCCTCAGTGTTAACCGTGTAGGGCGGCGCAATTGCGACAAAAGATAGTCCGCGCGCCACAAGCCTTCTGGTACAAATGGTATGACCACCTTCGACAAAAGACGAGGTCAAGCCACCATAGATTGCGGGAGCAACATTGTCGGGATGGCCCTCAAAGTGGCAGGCAAAGTCAAGTGCGCGCTCAGGATCCCAGCCGCTATGAGACTCGGTCATCGCGGCCGCAATACCTGCAATAACGCAGGTAGAGCTTGAACCGAGTCCGCCGGAAAGCGGAATAGGCGAGTCGATAGTAATGTGCTTAGGAGTTGGCTCTTCGCCCAGCTTTTCACACGCGCGAATATACGATGTCCACACAAGGTTGTCATCGTTTCTGAACTGCTCAGGGCAGCCGTCAATGATGAGCGTAGGGGATTCCCTAAACGTAATTTTTGCGCGCAGGTTAAACGCAAGACCCAGCGTATCGTAGCCGACGCCAATGTTTGCAGAGGTAGCAGGTACAGAAACGGTCAAGATAGTGTTGTCGAGCATGTAGAACCTGCTTTCTCAGAGTCTAACAAGCAAAAATACGCCCGCATGCTTCAGAAACGTACGAAGCAAGCTGTTCCTTCTCGCGAACGTCAGTATGAATGATAACGTTATCATTCAGCGATGAAAGCTGGATTGGCGGATTAGTGCCCGTGATTTCGGCGAGCGTATGCATGCACGCAAAGTCGTCCAGGCCAGCGGTCGAGTGGCCCAGCGCGGCAAGCACGTCGGACGAGAACTTATATGGGCTCGCAGTGGACAGACAAACGCGCACGTCGCCCGCCTGGCGAGAAATCCTGTCGAGCACGTGCTTTGCGACGGCTGTGTGAGGGTCAATCAGCACACGACAATTCTCCCAGGTAGAACGGATAGTCTCACGTGTCTGGTCGTCGGTGGCAAATCCAGCGTCAAAGGTTTCACGGATGGCATCCATAACTTGAGCAGGTACCGTATAAATACCCTTGGTTACCAGCTGGTTCATCAGATAGCTGACAAGTTCGGTGTCTTTGCCGGATGCAAGATAGAGGAGTCGTTCAAGATTTGATGAAACCAGAATATCCATCGATGGCGAGATAGTCTTTTCAAATGCGCGTCTGCGATCATAGACGCCGGTTTCTAAGAAATCAGTTAGCACCTTATTGCTGTTAGAAGCCACAATGAGGCGCTCAACAGGAAGTCCCATCTCTTTTGCAAAGTAACCTGCAAGGACATCGCCAAAGTTACCTGTTGGAACGCAGAAAGTAACCTTTTGGCCCTGTGTAATGGCGCCCTTGGCAACCAGCTGGGCATATGCATCAAAGTAGTAGGTTACCTGTGGAGCCAAGCGACCAATATTGATGGAGTTTGCGCTGGAAAGTACGGTACCTTTGCCGGCAAGCTCCTGAGCCAAATCCTTGTTAGCAAAGATTGCCTTTGCAGCGTTTTGAGCGTCGTCAAAGTTGCCCTTAACTGCGCAAACAGCAACGTTTGAGCCCTTCTGGGTCACCATCTGAAGACGCTGAATGTCCGAGACTTTTCCCTCAGGATAAAAGACGGTAATGCCCATACCAGGAACATCTTTGAAGCCCTCAAGTGCAGCTTTACCGGTGTCTCCGGAGGTAGCGGTCACGATCATGATGTTCTTGCTGGTCGCGCCTGTAACGCCCGCGGCTCCCGCATCCTCGCGAGCGACACTCATCAGGCGGGGGAGCATCTGAAGTGCAACGTCTTTGAAAGCCGACGTTGGACCGTGGAAGAGCTCCAGCAGCCAGTCTTCACCGATAGCGGAAACAGGGGTGATAGCCTCGGTATCCCATTGAGCGCCATAAGCACCCTCAATACAGCGAGTCAGCTCTTCATCAGAGTAATCATCCAGCAGAGTAGAAAGCACGTCATAAGCGGTGGCCTTAAAGCCTTGAGCACAAACCTTTGCAAGATCAAGGGGCTTCTCGCCAATAGAATCTTGGATGTAAAGGCCGCCATCGGGAGCAATTCCCTGCAAAATGGCCTGCTTAGCCAAGACGTTATGGTCAGAGCTTCTTGTGCTGTGATATGCGACGGCCATGAAACCACCAATCTGTTGAATGTGCCGCGTGTTTAACGCGTCGTGCTGCGCGTCTTGATCGCGCCATGTTGCACGCGCTTTGCGTGTTGCGTTTCTATTATTTTAACAGTGAGAAGTAAATGTCGCTTGTAACATAGAATTGTTCATAGCATTATGAAGACGAGAAAAACTGTCGGCTAGATTCTGTCTAGGTTTTTGGTAGTTTTTGTCTATGAGATTGTTATCAGTGCAGTCACCTTTGCGTGCGGTTGTTTGCTATTCATTTAGCTTTGCCGGCAATCGGGTTTCTCGCAAAATGACTGCTAGATTTGGAGTTATATGCAAAACGTTGCCCTACTTGGATTTGGAACGGTTGGTGCTTCAGTTGCGCGCATTCTTGATGAGCGCGTCTCTGACGCTAACTTGACGTCCATCTTGGTTAGAGCTGGTAAAGAGCATGTTGACCCTCGCGCAACGTCAGATTTTGACGCACTCTTGTCTGACCCTGCGCTCGATACGGTTGTCGAGTGTATGGGTGGTCTCTCACCAGCCTATGAGTATATTAAAGCAGCCCTCACTGCTAAGAAAAATGTAGTCACCTCAAATAAAGCCGTGGTATCTGCCCATTTTGAGGAGTTCATGACCCTTGCTGCTGAGGCAGGTGTCAACTTCAAGATTGAAGCCTGCGTGTGTGGTGGCATTCCTTGGATTGCAGGAATTCAGAAAGTTCGTCGTATTGACGAGATTTCTGCGTTCTGGGGAATCATGAACGGCACCACTAACTACATCGTCTATTCCATGCTTAAAGATGGAACGGACTTTGCTGAGGTTTTAAGTAAAGCTCAGGAGCTTGGTTACGCTGAGCGAGACCCGTCAAGCGATATTGACGGCATCGATGTCCGCTCTAAGACTATGATTTCTGCGTCCATTGCCTTTGATGTTATCTGCACAGACCAGATTCCTATGTCTGGCATCAGAAATTTAACTAAGCGTGACCTTGCCATGTTTGGTAGCCATGACATGACCATCAAACTCTTTGGACGAGGCGTTTCTAACGGAACGTCGTACGCGGTTGCCGTTGAGCCAGTAGCGGTGCCACTCTCAACCATTGAGGCAAACGTTCCAACAAACTTTAATGTTGCAACTGCCGTGGGAAATACCATTGGCGAGCTCAAGTTCTATGGTCAAGGCGCTGGTGGCGACCCAACGGCAAACGCCGTCGTTCAGGATATTATTGACTGTGCCGGCGCTCCTGCTGGAGGCCAGCAGACCTTCTCGGCAGGTCTTTCATATAATCCTGAGCTGCTTGTTTCCGATTACGTGTTTAGGACACAAGCCGACATTCCTGGCGGTACGTTCTGGGAGCCAGGCGCTCAGCTGGTTAAGAACTTAAGTGCCGAGAAGGCCCGCGCGCTCCTCACCAGCGCACTTTTGCAAGACCCCACAACCTTTATGGCTGCACTTGAAAAGAGGAATTAGAAATGATCAAAATTGCAAAATTTGGCGGCTCAAGTGTTGCCTCTGCAGAGCAGTTCAAAAAAGTTAAAGCTATTGTTGAGGCTGACCCTGATAGACGCTTTATTGTTTCGTCTGCAGCAGGAAAGCGTCATTCGACTGACAACAAGATTACAGACCTTCTATTGCTGGTAAATGCCCACATTGAGTATCACGTTGACTGCACGTCTTTGCTTGCAGACATCGAGACTCGCTTTGTGGAGATTGCTGACCAGCTGGGAGTTGCGTGGCCTGTCGCTGAGGAGTTTGAGAAGTTTGCTTCAAACATCAAGTCCTTCTCGCCAGAGTATGTAGTAAGTAGGGGCGAGTGGTTTACCTGCCAGATCCTTGCTGAGTATCTTGGTCTGCCTTTTGTTGACGCAGCGGACGTTATGCTGTTCCATCATGATGGCACCATTGATATGGAGCGCACTGCTTCTAGGCTTAAAGAAGTTGTTGCTCGCAGCGGCTCGTTTGTGCTGCCTGGCTTCTACGGTGCTACCGTTGACGGCGCAATTAAGCTGTTCCAGCGTGGTGGTGGCGATATTACCGGCGCAATTGTCGCTCGCTGCCTAGACGCTGACTTGTATGAGAACTGGACTGACGTTTCCGGCTTCCTGTCTGCTGACCCTCGCATTGTTCAGAATCCACGCGCTATTGGCCGTATTACCTTTGACGAGATGCGCGAGCTTTCTTACATGGGCGCTTCCGTTCTTCAGGAAGAGGCAATTTTCCCTGTTCGCGAGGCAAATATTCCAATCCAGATTAAGAACACTAACCGTCCAGAAGATGCAGGTACCGTCATTCGAGAGACCGCTGATGGCGATACAAACGAGCACTTGATCACTGGTATTGCAGGCAAAAAAGACTTCCTGGCCATTCACGTTAAGAAGGCTCACATGTCCAACGAGGTTGGCGTTATTAGCCGTGCACTTAATATTGTTGAGCGCTACGGCGTCTCTGTCGAGCACATCCCAACAGGTGTTGATTCGTTTGGTATCGTGGTAAATGCCTCCGATGTAAAGGATACGGTCTATTCCATCATCAGCGATATTCGTCGCGAGATTGAGCCTGATGACATTACGATGGTAGACCGCCTAGCTCTTGTTTCTGTTGTTGGCCGCAATATGTCCAGGCGTTCCGGTACTTCCGGCAAGATCTTTGGTGCGCTGGGTAATGCGGGCGTCAACATTCGTATGATTACACAGAGCTCGGAAGAGATTAGTATTATCGTGGGTGTTGATAATGCGGACTTTGATCGCACAATTGGCGTCATTTATAACGGATTTGTTCGTGACGAAATGGTTTCGAGGTAACTATGGCTTTTGATTCAAACGGTAAGGTTGTTGCAATTCTTGGTGCTACCGGCGTTGTTGGTGCCCAGATGATGCAGTGCCTTGAAGAGCGTAATTTTCCTATCAAGGAGCTAGTGCTTCTGGCGTCTGCTCGAAGTGCAGGTAAGACTATTGAGTTTGCAGGACAGCAGATTGCTATCCGCGAAGCAACTCCTGAGGCTTTTGAAGGCGTGGACATTGTTCTTGGCGCAGCCGGTGACGAGCAGGCAAAAGAGCTGCTTCCTGAGGCAGTCAAGCGCGGTTGTGTCTGCGTTGACAATTCTCATGCATTCAGAATGGACCCAAATGTTCCGCTGGTAATTCCAGAGATTAACGCTGAGGACATTAAGAACCACAACGGCATCATCTCTAATCCAAATTGCGCAACCATTATTGGTCTGGTACCTCTGTATCCTCTGCATAAGGCGGCAGGTGCAAAGCGCATTATTGCTTCTACCTATCAGGCTGCATCTGGCGCTGGACTTCCAGGTCTTACCAGTTTGAAGAACCAGATGGCTGATGTTGTTGCAGGTAGGGAAGTAACCGAGACTGCTCCTTTTGCATACCAGCTGGCAGTCAACCTGATTCCACAGATTGGTGGCTTTGACGAGGTTGGCTATACCTCTGAGGAAATGAAGATGCAAAACGAGGGTCGCAAGATTATGCACCTTCCTGAGCTGCGCGTTAACTGCACCTGCGTCCGTGTTCCAACGATGCGCTCTCACTCTGAGTCCATCACTGTTGAGTTCGAGCGTCCTTTGAGCCCAGATGAGGCTCGCGCTATTCTTGAAGACGCACCAGGCATTAAGGTTGTGGACAACCCTGCAGAGCTTCAGTACCCAATGCCTCTTGATACCTCCGACCAGGACCTCATTTATGTTGGCCGTATTCGTGAGGATCTCTCTGCTGATAAGGACACTCATGCACTGACATTCTTCTGCTGCGGTGACCAGATCAGAAAGGGCGCCGCAACTAACGCTGTCCAGATTGCAGAGTACCTGCTGTAACACCTGGCGTGCAGCCGCGCACATCGCCGCGCACCGAGCGTAAGCGCGCTTGACGCACGGACTTTCGCCGTGACGCATCATTTTCGCTGAACCAGTACCCGTCCGATTCTATTTCATGGAATCGGACGGGTAATTTTTGTGTACAAGCCGGATTTTTCAGAGAAATTGTGCCGTTCGGTGGCAAAGTGGTAAAAAATGCGTTTAGTTGGGGAATCCAGAAATGCTCGGATTTTATGCAAGCTATCTATCAGCAATTTTACGTGGACAAAATTTTGGAAATTATCACAAAATTTCTGAACTGGGAAAACGTAAGTGCCAAAACTCCGAAGTCCAAAAATAATCCCCAACTAAACGGGTTTTTTACCCAAAACAGTACCTCTCGTTCGACATATCAATTTCTTGATTAATTTTCCTGCATATTGACCAATGTTTATACACAAATCGCTCGTTGTCAGTTAATCAGACACGAAAACGTAATTTCTTACGCAGCAGTCATGCAGTTTGGGGGCAAAAAGGGTGCACTTGTAAAAAAGCCTAACAAAAAAGGTAGACGGCAAGCCATCTACCTTGAGTTTCTGGTGCCTCCTGCGCGATTCGAACGCGCGACCTGCGGTTTAGAAGACCGACGCTCTATCCAGCTGAGCTAAGGAGACATATAGCGTCGTTCATTATAGCAATAAGGATTGCAAATGCGTTGCGCCATCAAAGATTTTCTTATCAGAAGAATGACAAAGGAAAAGAAAAGTGGCTACACTAAAAGCAGCTACACTGGTTATAGGCTTACGTGAATGGAGACGCTATGTCTTACGATTTTGAATCCCGCGTTGATCGCGCTGGTACTGGTTCTAGAAAATGGAACGTCATGTATGACGTTAATCCTGATGTAGCTCCTGGTATTCCACCGTTTTCTGTTGCTGACATGGAATATCACACAGCTCCAGAGATTGTCGAGGGCCTTAAGGAATACATCAATGACGCAATCCTTGGCTATTCCATGCCAACCAATCAGATGAAGCAGGCTGTGTGCAAGTGGATGAAGACTCGCCACAATTGGGACGTAAAGCCTGAGTGGTTGCTCAACTCTTCAGGCGTGGTACCTGCGCTCTTTGCATCGGTTGCGGAGTTCACCCAGCCAGACGAGGGCGTCATCCTGTTTACGCCTGTCTACCATCCGTTCTACATGGCAGTTGAGGAGAATAACCGTGCACTTGTAGAGTGTCCGCTTGTCCTGTCAGAGGGCCCTCACTACGACATTGACTTTGAGCTGCTAGAAAAGCTTGCTGCCGACCCAAAGAATACCCTGCTTATTTTGTGCTCACCTCACAATCCAAGTGGTCGCGTGTGGACCAAAGAGGAGCTCACGCGCATTGCAGAGATTGCGGTTAAGAACAATCTCATCGTGGTCGCTGACGAGATCCACCACGACCTCATCATGCCAGGCTCCACACACACCGTCTTTGAGACAATCTCTGATGAGGTTGCAGCACGCGCGATTACCTGCACCTCTGCTTCAAAGAGTTTCAACTTGGCTGGCACGCAGTTCAGCAATATCATCGTGAGCAACCCAGAACTGCGCAGCCGCCTCGAGAAGCGCCTGCAGGCCCGAGAGACCACCTCATGCAATCCAATCAGCTTCAAGGCCTGTGAGCTGGCTTACAGCAAGGGTGGGGCATGGCTGGACGCATGCATTAAGGCCGTCGACGATAACCAGAAGCTGGTCCTGGACTTTTTCGCCACCAAGCACCCTCGCGTGAAGCTCGCGCCAATCACAGGAACTTACCTCCAGTGGCTTGACTTCAGAGATCTTGGTCTCACGCCAGAAGAGCTTGACCACTTGTTGCAGTTTGAGGCCCAGGTCTTCTTCACCGATGGCGTCTTCTTTGGCGAGGCCGCCCAAGGCTTCAAGCGCTGGAATTTGGCAGCTCCTCGTGTGGAGATCGAAGAGGCACTGGATCGTCTGGACGCAGTTCTTACGGCCCACGGTTTCTAAGCGCAGGCTGCGATTTCTGCGCGTACTGACTGCGATTTCTGCGCGCGCTCACTGCAGTTTCTATGCAGGCTGTCTGTAGCGTCTAGGCTCTGCACCACCATATATCTGCACGTATAGCACATTCACTCAGATGCGGAGAAGCTCGTTTTTCTCCGCATTTTGTTTGGCGAGAAACCCATCGAGTCGGCTGATTTTAAAGAAAATCAAAAAAGAGTTTGAAAAATCTGCGTTTCTCGCTTGCATCTTTTTCTGATTCTGTAATAATGATTTAGCTGCGTTTCATGAGGTGGCCAAATGGTGGGAGTAGCTCAGTTGGCAGAGCGACGGACTGTGGCTCCGTAGGTCGAGGGTTCGAGCCCCTTTTCCCACCCCATTCGAAACGTTAATTGGATCGTTAGCTCAGCTGGTAGAGCAGGGGACTCTTAATCCCAAGGTCCAGGGTTCGAACCCCTGACGATCCACCATTTGAATTTCAAACCCCGGCATGCGTCGGGGTTTTTATTTTTTGTGAGTCGCTAGATTCTAATTGTTTGTTTCGAGTGATTGCGTCATACTGAAGTCTCCATGATTTTATTGTAGTTCGGAGGACTCGCCGTGATTTACACAATGACGCTTAATCCCGCGCTTGACTATGTCATGCATCCAAACACATTGGACATGGGCTTTACTAACCGCTCCTCGTCAGAAGAGTTGCACTGCGGTGGTAATGGTATTAACGTCTCCACGCTTCTCAATGAGCTTGATAAGGTCACCGTCGCCATGGGCATTGTTGGTGGCTTTACTGGTGAATACCTGCTCAGTGACTTGCAGCGTCAGGGAATTCCAAGCAACTTCGTCAAGCTGGATTCTGGCTTTACTCGTATTAATGTCAAGCTCAACGGCATTGTTATGACCATGGTCAACGGCAATGGTCCACGCATTCCAGAGAAAAAGGTTGATGAGCTGCTGGAGCGCATGGACGTTGTTGGTGCAGGTGACACCCTGGTTCTTACCGGTTCTATTCCAAGCTCACTTCCAGAGGATATCTATACTCGCCTTATGGCTCAGCTTGCAGGTCGCGGCATCCAGTTTGTTGTTGATGCTCCTGGTCAGCTACTTATGGAGGCTATCAAGGCTCAGCCATTCCTGATCAAGCCTAACAACCACGAGGTTGGCCGCATCTTTGATGCCAATCCAGAGACCCCAGAAGAGTGCATTCCATTTGCAAAGAAGCTCCAGGATGGCGGCGCTCGCAACGTTATCGTTTCTTGCGGTGGCGCAGGTTCTCTGCTTCTGGACGAGTACGGAACCGAGCACATTGTTCCAACCGCTAAGATTCGACTGGTTAACGCAACCGGCGCTGGTGACTCCATGGTCGCAGGCTTCCTTGCAAAGACCACCGCTGGCTACGATTACGACACCGCGCTTATTTACGCTTCAGCTTGCGGTACTGCAACTGCAGCAAGTCGAGGAATCGCAAAGCGCGCAACCATTGATCGCGTTGTCACCGCTCTTTACAAGAAGATGGGCCGAGAAATGCCTGCCTCTATCGCAGAAGAGATTCAGCTTGCTCGCCAGAAAGAGGAGAGCCGCGAGGCTAAGTCTTCTTGGCTTGCAGATTCCGAGTAGTAATCGCAGCTAGAACACGTAGTTCTTTTGGCGAGAAACCCTCAGATGGTGTACTTTCGCCGCGCAAGAAATACTGAGCGTTTTGACTATTGTGAACGTACATACACTTGGCAAGAAAGATTCTCTCGCCAAGTGTTTTTTATTGAAATTTATTTAAAGATACTCACAACGTAACAGGTCAAAAAAATGTTACCCTGTACAAAGACAGGTTAGTTTCTGCGACTATTGTCCTGTGTGGATAGGCTTGCAGAACGTTATACACCGCTAAACAGACAATGATAGGAGCATGTATGTTTGAGGGAGTCAATGCATCCAACGGAATCGGCATCGGTACTGCTCAGGTTGCCGTAGATCCAGACCTCACTTTTACTCCGCACACTGTTGAAGACACTGCTGCAGAGAAGGCTCGTTACGCAGAGGCTGTAACTAAGTTCATTGCACAGACTAACGCACAGATTGAGCGCATGACCAAGACAGTGGGCGAGGAAGCAGCTGCTATTATGGGTGCCCATATTGAGTTTGCTGAGGATGAGGGCATCAAAGAGGCTGTTAACGGTGCTATTGATGGTGGCACCTGCGTTGAGCAGGCTGTAAGCGACGCCTACGATATGTACTACAACATGTTCCTTGGCATGGAGGACGAGCTCTTCCGTGAGCGCGCGGCAGACGTTGCTGACGTTAAGACTGGTCTTCTCGCTGACCTGCTTGGTAAAGAGGTTGTTGACCTCTCTACACTTCCAGAGAACTCCGTCATTGTCTGCCATGAGCTGACTCCTTCAATGACCGCGGACATCGATAAGGACCACGTTGCAGGTATTGTTACCGAGACTGGTGGTCGTACTTCTCACTCCGCAATCATTGCTCGCGCTCTTGAGATTCCTGCAGTTCTTTCTGTTCCTAACATCACTTCTGAGGTTGCAACTGGCAATGCTATTGTTGTCGACGGCACTAACGGTAAGGTTGTTGTCAATCCTTCCGAGACTGAGCTTGCTGAGTACAAGGCTCAGGCTGAGGCTTATGCTGCAGAGAAGGCCGCTCTTGAGGCTTATCGCGGCAAGGAGACCGTAACTGCTGACGGCATCAAGGTTCTGCTTGTTGCTAACATCGGTAACCCAGATGACGCAAACGGCGCAGTTGATGCTGACGCTGAGGGCATTGGTCTTTTCCGCTCCGAATTCCTGTTCATGGACGCTAAGGAGCTCCCAAGCGAGGAGGAGCAGTTTGCTGCTTACCAGAAGGTTGCTCTTCGCATGAAGGATAAGCCAGTCATTATTCGTACGCTTGATGTCGGTGGCGATAAGGAGATTCCTTACCTCAACATGAAGGCTGAGGAGAACCCATTCATGGGCTTCCGCGCTATCCGTTACTGTCTCAACAATGCTGAGCAGTACAAGGTTCAGCTCCGCGCTCTTCTCCGCGCATCCGCATTTGGCGACATTAAGATTATGCTTCCTCTTGTTACTACCGTCGATGAGGTCCGCCAGGCAAAGGCTCTTGTTGAGGAGTGCAAGCGTGAGCTTGACGCTGAGGGCGTAGCTTACAACAAGGACATCGAGGTCGGTACCATGATCGAGACTCCATCTGCATCCCTGATTGCAGACAAGCTGGCTCGTGAGTGCGACTTCTTCTCCATTGGCACCAACGACCTTATTGGCTACACCATGTGCGCTGACCGCGGTAATGACCGCGTTGCCTACCTCTACGAGGTTTACCAGCCATCCGTTCTCCGTTCCCTCAAGTTCCTCATTGGTGAGGGTAACAAGGAGAAGATCATGGTTGGTATGTGCGGCGAGGCAGCTGCAGACCCACTGCTCATTCCAGTCCTGCTTTCCTTCGGTCTGGACGAGTTCTCCGTTTCTGCACCATCTGTCCTGCGCACCCGCAAGACCATTGCTGCTTGGACAAAGGCTGAGGCAGACGAGCTCACCGCTCGCGTCATGGAGCTTGATACCGCAGCTGAGGTTAAGGCTCTGCTTGAGCGTGAAGCTCGCTAAGTCTTAGCTCACACAAACAAATTCAGGGGCATCTGCGCTGGCAGGTGCCCCTGTTTCTTTAACGTTAAACCTTCTGGCGAGAAGATCGATCTTCTCGCAATGCGCAACCAGCAAAGCCCGAGCCGCGAAGCGCGACCTACGGCGCAGGAGTCGCTCTGTGCGCTAGGGAACAATCACGGAAAGCGCGGCGGGAATGACCTCAATGACAAACTTTTCCGCAAAAGGGAGCTCTTCGCCGTCAACCTGAACAGGAACCGGCTCGTGGAAAGTCACCTCTGCGCGCTTAAGGTGGCGCTCTTCAATGATGCGTGAGTTGACGTGCTTACCAGCCCTTGCCAAGCCAAACAAAGCCAGCAGGTGCGGAATGTTGGGCACCTTGGTGTTGTAGCAGACGGTGAGAAGACCATCGTCTGGCTGGGCGTGTGGACAGACCTTAAAGCCGCCACCATACGTAGGACCAATCTGGAAGGCCATGATAAGCGCTTGAAGATCAATGTCCTTCTCGCCATCAAACGAGACAGTGCAGGGGTAACCCTTGCTGCCTGCAGCCATAAACTTGAGTCCCGAGGTCAAGAAGAGTGCTTCGCCCTCAGTTGACGAGTTGTTTGCGCGGCGCTTTGTGGTATCGGCTGCAATAGCCGCATCAAGTCCAAACGACATGGTCTCCATGAAGTAGACGTCGTTGATGCGACCAATTTCTAGCTGCTTAACTTTGCCGCGAACCAGCTGTGCAAAAGCGCCTTCTGGGTCGTTGATCTTCATGCCAAGCGTGCGTGCATAATCGTTTCCGGAACCCATAGGAATAATGCCAAGTGCTGGACGAACCTCTGGCGATAAGGTCATGAGGCCGTTGACCACTTCATGGATGACGCCATCTCCGCCAAGTGCGACAACCGTATCAAAATCTGCAGCTTCTGCAGCCATGATACGAGCATCTCCCATGGCCGTGGTGAGCTTAAGCTCGTATCCGTCAGTCGCAGCTGAATAGCTGGTCAAAAAGTGACGAGCAAACTCTGCGCCTGCAGCGCCCTTACCACTGTGAGCAGCGGGATTAGCTATGATAAGCGTGCGTCCAAGAGGGGATTGAGACATTTTGCACCATTTCTATTAGGACTGCAAAGCAGCGTTTTTACTAAAGGCTGCCAAGTAGCACTGTTTCTAAATAGTTTTGTCACCACATGTACAAACAAAATAGTGGAGAAAACAGTTCAACAACGTTTCAAGTTTAAACGGCTTTGTCTGTCTGTGCTAGGATAAACCATACAGAAATCGGTAGAAAAGGATAGCGCGTGAGCGAGTCTTCAACACAAACCAATAATGCGCAGGATGCAAGCATAGTTTCTGCAAATACAAATGGTGCAAGTGCAAGTCTTGTAGCTGTTTCTGCTCGAGATGCATGGTATCCAACACATCAGCGTGACCAGTTCATTTTGCGTCAGCTGGTAAGTAAAGACTTTAAGCTCAAATATCGCCGTTCCATTTTGGGCGTTGTGTGGTCAGTTTTGAACCCACTTTTGATGATGACCGTTATGGCAGTTGTCTTTTCTACGTTTTTAGGCAACCGCGCCGAGGATGTTGTGAACTATCCTCTGTATCTTATTCTTGGTAATACGGCGTTTCAGCTGATGAACGATGCAACTACTATGGGTATGCGTTCAATTATTGATGCATCCAGCCTGCTTAAAAAAGTCCGCATCAACCGCGTTGTGTTCCCTGTTCAGAAAGTACTTTTTGCGGTTGTAAACTATCTTTTCTCGCTCATAGCTGTTGGCATTGTCATGCTTGTCTTCCGCATCCCGCTCACAATTTATGCCCTGCTCACACCTGTAGCTTTGCTACTTTTGGCGTGTTTCTGTATTGGTCTTGCAATGCTTCTCTCGGCCCTTGCGGTCTTCTTTAGAGATGTTATTCACCTGTGGAGTGTTGTGACTACGGCCTGGATGTATGGTACGCCTCTGTTCTACTCCGTTAATATCATGTCGCCTTGGATGCTTCAGATCGAGCGTTTTAATCCAATGTTCCACTTTGTAACGTTTATTAGAGACTGTCTTCTTTTCCAGAAATTCCCTGCAACAAGCACCATTTTAGGTTGCCTTGTTTCTGCAGTTCTTGCCCTAGTTATTGGCTACACCGTCTTCCACAAACTAGAGAAGAAATTTATTCTGCACATTTAACGCCAGGCTATCTCTTTGAAATAACTTTATAGCAGAACGTTTCTGGGTGGCTGCGAGTTTGCGTAAAGCCAAACATAACGCCTCTCGAGTTAAACGAATGGCTCTCTACCACCGCTACGCAATTAAAATCTCCAAGCTCTAAATGTTGCTGGTCTTCTTCAGTTGCCAGCTCAACACTGATGGTTCTTTTGCTCTTTAGAATTTTCATGTGAAGCGTGTTCTCTAAATACGCAAAAATCGAGGTTGCCGCATCGTCTTTGCCTAAATTTCCCACTGCGGATGCCAAGAGATAATCGTTATCTATTTGGCGAGAAGATCCGTTGAGTTTGCGGATTCGAACAATGTGAATAAGTTCTTCTCCCGCCCTAAAACCAGTTTGATGAGAAATGTCATCTGTGCATGGTACATGCTCAAAGACAATGACATCCGTATCAGGTATAAGATGATTTCTATGGGCATATTCTTGAAAGGACTCAAGTCCTTCTAGTGAGCCAATAACTTCACTTGGTTTTTTCTGCCATATGACACGCACGCCCCTGCCATGAATTGGTTGAAGGAGCGCTTCATCCGATAGGAGAGTAAGTGCTCGTCGAACAGTGTTTCTTGAGCAAGAATATGTTTTGGTCAGCTCCATCTCGGTGGGTAAAAAAGACTCATAGGCGTAGGTACCGTCTAAGATTTTATTTTTCAAATCCTGATAAATCGTATCGAATCGTGCACTTGGCATAGTATTTCCTTAACAGGCTGCTGAAGTTCAAAGTTACGTGTTCAAACTACCATTGATTAGATAGTAGCTTTATAAAAATGAAACAAACATAAAATGGTTCCTTTCATACCATTTACCGACAATTTCATACCGTTCGGAAGTGAGTTGTTTAAACAACTTGATACTACAAATATACTTTTCTTTGTAGACGTAAGCAAAATTGTTTTGACAGTGTGTCAAAGCATGGCTTATGAAAATCATGAGAAGAGACGTCAACCTAGCAAAGGGTTAGGAGCGCTCTCTAAGGAGGAGTCTTATGTCTGGTATCAATCGTAGGCAGTTTGTCACCTTAAGTGCGTCAGCTCTTTGCTCACTGGGTCTTGTTGCTTGTGGCGGAAATAACCCCTCAAAGAAGGGAGATTCTGATTCAGCAAAAGGCTCAGTTTATTTTCTAAACTTCAAGCCTGAGTCTGATCAGCAGTGGAAAGATCTTGCAGCTAAGTATACTGAGGAAACTAAGGTTCCTGTAAAGGTAGTAACTGCTGCTTCTGATACTTATGCACAGACATTCCAGTCTGAGATTAACAAGGATGCTTCTGTAGCACCAACACTGTTCCAGACAAATGGTCCTTCTGGTCTTATTGGCGTAAAGGACTACTGCATTGACCTTAAGGGTGCCAAGATCCTGGATGAGCTCACTAATGATGCTCTTAAGCTTCAGGAGGATGGCGTTGTCTACGGTGTTGACTACGTAGAGGAAGACTACGGCATTATCTACAACAAGAAGCTGCTTGAGAAGGCAGGTTATAAGGGAGACGATATCAAGGACTTTGCTTCCCTAAAGAAGATTGCTGAAGATATTCAGGCTCGCAAGGCAGAGCTTGGCGTAAAGGGCGCATTCACCAGCGCTGGTCTTGATTCCAGTTCTGACTGGCGCTTTACCACACACCTTGCAAACCTTCCTTTGTACTATGAGTTCAAGGATACTGGTGATCCAGAGGCTAAGGAAATCAAGGGAACCTATCTTCCTAACTACAAGCAGATTTTTGACCTCTATATCAACAACGCTACATGCAGTCCAACTGAGCTTTCTGGCAAGACTGGCGATGACGCTGTTGCAGAGTTTGTTAACGGTGAAGCAGTCTTCTACCAAAATGGTACCTGGGCATACAATGACATCAAGAAACTTGGCGACGATGCCCTTGGTATGATTCCAATTTACATCGGCGTTAAGGGTGAAGAGAAGCAGGGTATGTGCTCTGGCGGTGAGAACTATTGGTGCGTAAGCTCCAAGGCAGACGACGCTTCCCAGAAGGCAACACTTGACTTTATCTATTGGTGCGTAACTTCTGATACTGCTACCACTGCAATTGCTGAGGAAATGGGCTTCACCATTCCATTCAAGAACGCAAAGGCAACTAAGAATGCACTTGCAAACATTGCAGCTGAGTATGCAAAGAAGGGCAATGAGCCCGTGGCTTGGGACTTCATTTACATTCCTTCTCAGGAGTGGAAGAACAACCTCTCCAGTGCGCTTAAGGGCTATGCAGCAGGAACAGAGGGCTGGGATGCTGTTAAGTCCGCATTCGTTGATGGTTGGAAGACTGAGAAAGAGGCTAACGCATAGTAGTCCTTCTAGTAATACTTTGATTGGTGAGAGACGAGAAGAGAGATCTCTCTTCTCGTCTCTTGTTATTGGAGGGTATCTCTATGGCTAAGATGTTGAAGCGGTGGTGGCCATTATTTGTTCTGCCCACAGCGCTCTCTTTTTTGTTTGGCTTTATGATCCCGTTTGTTCAGGGATTCTATCTTTCATTTTGTAAATTTATTACCATCAGTGATGCTAAACCAGTTGGTCTAGATAACTATGTAGCAGCTTTTTCTGACCCACAGTTTGCTCATGCTTTTTGGTACACCGCATTATTTGCGCTTGTCTCAACAGTTCTTATTAACGTGTTGGCGCTTGCAATTGCACTCGCTTTAACTCGCAAGAATCTTAAGGGCACCAATTCATTTAGGACTGTCTTTTTTATGCCAAACCTTATCGGTGGCATTGTTTTGGGTTACATCTGGAATATTTTGATTAACTGTGTGCTCTCTATTGTGGGCGAGCAGCTTCTTGCGCTTAATAGCATTGCTGGATTCTGGGGAATGATTTTCCTTACCCTTTGGCAGCAGGTTGGTTACATGATGATTATTTATATTGCCGGCCTGCAGTCTATTCCAAGTGACTATCTTGAAGCAGCGCGAGTTGATGGAGCAAATGCTTGGCAGACACTTTGGAAGGTAAAAATTCCAAACTTAATGTCTACTATTACCATTTGTCTTTTCTTGACGGTAACAAATGGCTTTAAATTATTTGATCAGAACCTGGCACTTACTGCAGGTGAGCCTAAGCATGCAACCGAAATGCTTGCTCTTAATATTTACAATACCTTCTACGCTCGGCAGGGAGCAAAGTGGATGGGTATCGGCCAGGCTAAAGCTGTTATTTTCTGCATTCTAGTTATTTGTATTGTCATGATTCAGCTGAGAGCCACCAGGTCAAGGGAGGTGCAGCAATAATGAAGCGCGATCAAATCATTAATAAAATTCTTGCTGTATTCTTTACCGTTCTTTCTCTTGCATGGATTTATCCAATGGTTATGATCTTGATGAATTCATTCAAGGAAGAAACAACTATTACTACATCTACGGCATTTGATTTTGTTACATCAGAGAACTCTGCAGGTTTTGCTAACTACATTGCCGCTTTAGAGAAGCAAGGTTTCTTAGCAGCCTTTGGATATTCTCTAGTAATTACCATCACATCTGTTGCACTGATTTTGGTGTGCTGCTCAATGTGTGCATGGTTTATTGTCCGTGTAAAAAATCGCATTAGCAACATTTTGTACTACCTGTTTGTTTTCTCGATGGTAGTGCCTTTCCAGATGCTTATGTTTACGCTGTCCAATATGGCAAATACGCTTGGATTTAATACTCCTTTCAATATTTGCTTTATTTATTTGGGCTTTGGCGCTGGATTAGCAGTATTTATGTTTGCTGGATTTGTTAAGACCATTCCACTTGAGATTGAAGAAGCTGCAACTATTGATGGTTGCAACCCACTTCAGACGTTCTTCCATGTTGTTTTGCCTATTATGAAGCCAACGTATATTTCTGTTGGTATTCTCGAAACCATGTGGGTCTGGAATGACTATTTGCTGCCATATCTTGTACTGGATAGGACTAAATACCAAACTATTCCAATTTTGATTCAGTACTTTAGAGGTGGATATGGAAAAGTAGAGATGGGTCCAATGTTTGCCTGCATCATGATGGTTATTATCCCCATTGTCATTATGTATTTGCTGTGCCAGCGCTACATCATCAATGGTGTCATTTCTGGCGCGGTAAAAGGCTAAATCTCAATGTATTGCAGCAGACTATAGGCATTTCTGAAAGGTTTTATCATGGCAGAAATCGTTTTAAAGAATATAAAAAAGATTTATCCAAATGAGAAAAAGCGCAAGTCTCTCTTTGGTAAGAAAACTGAGCAGAAAAAGAGCAACCTTGAGGTAACTGAAGAGGGCGTTGTCGCTGTTCAGGATTTCAATCTCACTATTAAAGAGCACGAGTTTGTAGTCCTCGTAGGTCCTTCAGGTTGTGGAAAATCTACTACGCTGCGTATGATTGCAGGTCTAGAAGATATTTCTGCTGGTGAGCTTTATATTGACGGAAAGCTGGTCAATGACGTTGCGCCAAAAGACCGTGACATTGCAATGGTCTTCCAAAGCTATGCGCTGTATCCAAATATGACCGTCTACGACAACATGGCATTTACCCTTAAGCTTAAGAAGGTAGATCCACAAGTCATTGACGAGAAGGTCCGTGCAGCTGCAGAAACATTAGGCATCACGGCATATCTTGATCGTAAGCCAAAGGCTCTTTCCGGTGGTCAGCGTCAGCGTGTTGCAATTGGTCGCGCGATTGTCCGTGATCCAAAAGTCTTCTTGATGGACGAGCCACTCTCAAACCTTGATGCAAAGCTAAGAAATCAGATGCGTACAGAGATCATTAAGCTTCGTCAAAAGGTCAATGGAACTTTTGTCTATGTTACACACGACCAAACAGAGGCTATGACCTTGGGTGATCGTATTGTCATTATGAAAGATGGCTTTGTTCAGCAAATTGGAACTCCTCAAGAAGTGTTCAATAGGCCCGCAAACCTCTTTGTTGCTGGATTTATTGGCATGCCACAAATGAATTTCTTTGACGCACATCTTATCCGCGTGGACAATGAGTTCCATGTAGAGACAGAAAGCATGTCATTTGATATTTCTCCTGAGATGGCCAATCTGTTAGCACAGTCTTGGGTAGCTGCCCCTGCAACAGATGTTATTGTTGGCATTAGACCAGAGCAGATTTATCTGACTGAGCCAAATGAAATTGGCGCCTTCAAGGGCAATCTTGAAGTAAGCGAGCTTATGGGTTCCACAGTTCACCTTCATGTTCATACTGATGACGGCAACTTTGTTCTTATCGTTCCTGCAACTGAGCTTGCAAAACGAAACCTCAACATTGGCGACCAGGTATGGTTTAAATTTGAAGATAACGCCGTTCATCTCTTTGATAAGAACACGCAAGATAATCTAGTTAAGTATTAAAGCTTTGTACTGGCTTATCTTGAAAGAGATAAGCCAGTACTCTTTTTGCGAAAGAGGCAACTATGGGACGAGCAAGCGGAGTACTTTTGGCCGTTTCTTCTCTTCCAAATTCATATGGGATTGGCACGTTTGGCAAAGAAGCCTACGATTTTATCGATTTTCTCGTCAGAACTAAACAAAGGTATTGGCAGGTCTTACCCCTTACTACTACAAGTTATGGCGACTCTCCTTATCAGTCATTTTCTGCAGCAGCAGGAAGTCCTTACTATATTGATTTAAAAGATCTTGAGAAACTTGGATATTTGAAGTCAGATGACTTTGAAGATATTTCTTTTGGGACTAGCAAAACCTGCATTGATTATGGTGCGCTTTTTGTGAACCATCGTCGCTTGCTTAATCGTGCCTTTGATAGCTTTGTGCAAGATGTACCTGCTGATTTTGAGAAGTTCTGCCACGATCAGGCAGAGTGGCTTGATCCTTACGCGGAGTTCATGTCTTTGAAGGAAGAGTTTGGTCATAAAGCCTACTGGGAGTGGCCAAAACAATACCAGCAAAGAAATGAAACAACTGCACAAGAGATTAAGAAACTGCAAAAGTCAGTTTTGTATCACAAGATGACTCAGTATTTCTTCTTTACTCAATGGGCAAAGGTTAAGTCTTATGCCAATAAAAGGGGAGTACTTATAATCGGTGACCTTCCCATTTATGTCTCGCGCGATTCTGTTGAGATGTGGGCACAGCCAGAACTGTTTAAAACGGATGAAACAGGACGGCCTATTACGGTTGCGGGTACTCCTCCCGATCAATTTTCTTCTACCGGTCAATATTGGGGAAACCCCATTTATAACTGGGAGTATATGAAAAAATCGCACTACGCATGGTGGGTTTGGCGAGTACAGACAAATCTTGAGATGTTTGATGTGCTTCGAATCGATCATTTTAGAGGCTTTGAAGCATACTGGGAGATTCCTTACGGAGCTGCAAATGCCACAGAAGGCAAATGGACTAAAGGTCCAGATATGGAACTGTTTGAGGAGCTAGAGAAACAGCTTGGAAAGCTTCCAATCATCGCAGAGGACCTAGGTCTGATTACACCAGAGCTTATTGTCATGCGAGAAAAAACTGGTTTCCCAGGAATGAAAATCTTGCAATACGGATTTGACGGAAAGCATGATTCAAGAGATCTTCCTCACAACTACACTGCAAATACCATTGCATATGTAGGAACACATGACAATCCAACGGCTCGTGGTTGGTACGAGACACAGGCTACTGATAGAGAGCGTGAGCAGGCAGATATCTACCTGCATCGCTCAAAAGATGAGCCAATTGGCGAGGCGCTTTCGCGTGGAATTGCAGCTTCTGTGAGCGACACTTGTATTCACACCATGCAAGATCTTCTCGGCTTAGATGATTCTGCACGCATGAATATTCCGGCCACTGTTGGCGGTAACTGGTGTTGGCGTATGAAGCAAGGGGCTATCACGCGTCACACAGAAGATTTCTTAAGAACTATCACTGAGATGTACTTCAGGGTGTACAAAGAGGAGAAGTAATGAACTTAGACACCTTATCTCTTCAACAATTTGGTCAGCCACTGTCTGAAATTACTGACAGTCAGGTTTTTGAATTACTGCTTCAGGTGGTTAAGAGTAAGTCAGACGCTCTACCGTTAAACAATGGTAAGAAGAGGCTCTATTACATCTCCGCAGAGTTTCTGATTGGCAAACTGCTTTCAAATAACCTCATCAATCTGGGAATTTATAACGAGGTAAAATCGCAGCTTTCTAAAGCAGGCCATTCGCTCGAAGACATCGAAGAGATTGAAGTTGAGCCTTCACTCGGTAACGGTGGTCTTGGTCGATTGGCAGCATGCTTTATCGACTCCATGTCAACACTTGGTCTGCCAGGCGATGGTGTAGGTCTTAAGTATCATTTTGGCCTCTTCCATCAGAAGTTTTCAGACAGACAGCAAACCACTGTTCCAGACGCTTGGCTTTCTGATGACAGGTGGCTTGAAGATGAGAAGACGTCATTTACCGTGGAATTTGGCGATTTCTCGGTGACGTCTGAGCTCTATTCCATTGACGTTTTGGGATATGACCGAACAAAGAAAAACAGACTTCGCTTGTTTGACTTGCAAAGCATTGATGACTCATTAGTTTCTGATGACGCTATTGATTTTGATAAAACTGCATTAAAAAAGAATTTAACGCTCTTTTTGTATCCCGATGATTCTGATGAAGATGGCCAGCTTCTTCGCGTTTATCAGCAATATTTTATGGTTTCTAATGCTGCGCAGCTGATTGTTAAAGAGGCGGTTGAGCGCGGCAGCAATATTCACGACCTTGCTGATTATGTTGTGATTCAGATTAACGACACGCACCCAACAATGGTAATTCCAGAGCTTATTCGTATCTTGACCGAGAAATACGAAATCTCGTTTGAAGAGTCTGTAGACATTGTTTCTTCACTGGTCGCGTACACAAATCATACGATTTTGGCAGAGGCTCTTGAGAAATGGCCCCTTAAATTCATCGAGGAAGTTTCTCCAAAGATTGCTTCGATTATCAAAAAGCTTGATCAGCGCATCCGCAGTACCGTTGCTGATCCAAGCGTACAAGTCATTATTGATAAGAAAGTTCACATGGCTAACCTCGCCATTCATTACGGCTTTAGTATCAATGGTGTTGCAGCACTTCATACTAAGATTTTGGAAGAGACAGAACTCAAGCCATTCTTTGATTTGTATCCAGAAAAGTTCTCAAACAAGACTAATGGAATTACGTTCCGTCGCTGGTTAATGGGTTGTAATCCTGAGCTCGCAGAGTATCTTGATACGTTATTAGGAGATAGTTGGAGAACAACTGCTCATCTCGAGGGACTTTTAGAGTATCGAGACAACGAAGAGGTCCTCAATAAACTACAAGACATCAAGCAAGCTGCTAAAGATCGAATGGTTAAGTTTTTACTGGATAATCAAGATGCAAGGGTCAACGCTGATTCCATCATTGATGTCCAGGTAAAGCGTTTCCACGAATATAAGCGTCAGCAAATGTTGTTACTCTATTTGATCTGGAAATATTTTGATATTAAGTCTGGCCATCTACCAAAACATCCTATTACTGTCATTTTTGGTGGAAAGGCAGCACCAGCATACGTAGCTGCTCAAGACATCATCCATGCAATTCTTGTTCTCTCATCATTGATTGCAAACGACGCAGATGTTTCTCCGTATCTTCAGGTGATAATGATCGAGAATTACAACGTTACTGCAGCTGAGCATGTTATTCCGGCAGCGGATATCTCTGAGCAGATTTCACTGGCTTCCAAGGAGGCTTCTGGAACTTCCAACATGAAGTTCATGCTTAACGGTGCTGTTACCGTTTGCACTATTGACGGCGCTAATGTAGAAATTGCTGATTTGGTAGGCGAGGAGAATATCTACACGTTTGGCGCATCAAGCGATGAGGTTGTGGACCTCTATGAGCGCAAAGGGTATAAAGCAAAAGAGTTTTATGAGAAACCCCAGATTAAACCACTCGTTGATTTCTTAATCAGTCCAGAATTTATTTCTCTTGGAAATAAGGAACGCCTGGAGCGACTTCACAAAAACCTGTGCTCAAAAGACTGGTTCATGACGCTTCTTGATTTGGAGGCATTCATTTCAACAAAAGAGCGCGTGTTTAATGACTATGAGGATAGGAGAGCGTGGCTTCAGAAGTCTCTTGTCAATATTGCTATGGCAGGAACATTCTCATCTGATAGAACTATCGCTGAATATAACGATGAGATTTGGCATCTTACTCCTGACAAGTAATGTAAGCAGTACAGACAAGTAAACCACTGCTTAAGCCTAAGCCAGCGGTCTAATGCAGTCTTAACGAGTAATCTAAACGAGCGGCCTAGACTAGTAGTCTAGGCCGTTTGAATGTGTCCCTTTAGCGGTTTAATGTACGAAAATGATAATTGATATGTCCTCATCTGCACGAGAATGTATGAAATGAGCTATGGTATATGCATAAATATTCACCCTTCACGTTGAAAGAAGGATGTATGAACAGTACTTCTGTTAGAAGCGGAAGAAGCGCTTGGTTTTCTCGCTTTACGGTTTTAGCAATTTGCATGCTTTTTGTGGGCGCAATTCTGGCGTTTGCCTTTCCACGCACGGCATTTGCTGCTGACCCAACAGTTTATTCCGAAGATGTGGACGGCGCTCCGCTGGACGGAACACATACCTCGGCAAATCCATTCCCAGATTTTATCTCTGATGCTGAGATTCAGGCAGAGATTAATGCTCAGGCTGCCAAGCCGCGAGAGGACCGTACGGGTGTCATCGCGCGTTATTACTGGGTAAAGCCTGATGGCACTGCGCTCAAGCTGGACATGGATCCAACTAAATATTCTGTTGCGCAGATGATTGCTGAGGGCGGAGAAATTCGTGCTTACTACGTCCTTCTCGGCGATACAGAGAATCTGATCAACTTCCCACACAATGATCCAAATGGTTATGGCCTGCGTAAGGTGGCTGTTTCGGCGCATGCTGCTGTTGATACGTACAAGCCAATGGATGCAACAGGTGCTCTTTCGGGTGGTGGTCCAAAGACTAATTTGATGTTTACCGTCAAGGTCAATGGTCAGTCTATTATGGGTGGCACTTCTTATGAAGAGCCTGCTGCTGTATTTACTGCACCAGTCACAGCTCGTCAGTACATTGAGTTCTCCGCACCACTGAACATCTCTGATAGGTCTTATCAACTGGGAATTCAGGGTGGTATCAAGAAATCTTGGGGAGGCACTCACGCATACACCAAGCGTTATCCTGCGCGAGTTATTGATACAGCAACGGCTGTGTATCACTATGTCGACGATCTTGCATACAGGCAGCTTAATGGCCTTGGTCTAAGTGATCCTATTGCGCAAAGAAATGCTGGCCTCCCTATTTATGGTAACGGTGCAGTAAGTGTTCTTGGTCTTGATGATCTTGCTGCTACCTATACAACCTCCGCAGCATTTGAGGATCGTCAGGTGTCTGCTCGTTACAACACAAAGGGTCATGTTGTGTACATGCCCGAGTATGCTGGCGTTACTGCAGATGACTCTGTTGCCGGCGGTAATAAGTTTGAGACTGATCCTTCAACCAATCTGTTGCTGACCACTGTTCGTAAGTCGGTTGACGAGATTAAGGCCGCGGGACCTGGTGATTCTTACGTCTACATTGCAAACGATATCGATGTCCCAGAGGGAACATCTCTTGCAATTGGTACGTATAACTCTGGCCCTCGCGATAATTCGGTTTTGGCTCCTGGCTTCAACGCAGACGGTTCTGTAAACCGTACCAGGCAGTATTACCTCACGTATCGTGCAGTTCCTTCTCCTTTGAAGCTTGTGAAGACTGACTCTGATGATGCCTCCAAGCCTGTTGCTGGTGCAACCTATAGCCTATACAAGGCTGATGGCACACTGGTTAAAGAGGGGCTTACTACTGGCGCTGATGGTACTTTCACATCCGGCGATATTCTTACAAAGACAGAGCTAACCGCACTGGTTCAGAACACTGCAGCAACTGCAGACCTACTGACCAAGGGCATTTATCAGGATGGAGATAAGTTCTATCTGACACCGGGCGATTATTATCTGGTTGAGACCGCATCTCCAGAGGGATATGAACTCAACACAAATCAGATTCCATTTACTGTAGCTCCTGCAACGTTTAATGCTGCAGATGAGACTATTGTTCCTGCGGAAGTTACAACAGCTGATAAGCCAATAACTCCTACACCAACCCCAACGCAAAATCCTAATCCAGATCCAAAGCCTAAGACTCCTAAGAAGAAGAGGTCTAACCTGCCTGATACTGGCGATGCAATGTCCATTGCAAGCGCACTTGCAGCTGCAGGTATTATTGCTTCTGGTCTTGCGTATTCTGTAAAGGTTCGCCGTTAGTTATTGGATTACAGATTACAAGCGCTAAAGAGGCTGTGCTTTGTACCGACCCCCAAAAGTTAGACCAAAATCTAACGATTAGGAGGTCGGTATTTTTTATGGCAAAACATAGTTTTGAGTTCAAGAAGAAAGTCGTTTTAGAATATTTGGATGGCAAAGGTGGAACGCCATATCTTTCTAAAAAATATGGACTTGGTTCTAATTCACAACTACGCAAATGGATTAATGCATACAATGCGTTCGGTGATGAAGGATTAATGCGGTCTCGTAAACAAACAAAATACTCTTTCGAAAAGAAGATTTCTGTTGTAGAACTATATCTATCAAGTGAAATTTCATATCAAGACTTGGCAATTCAAGAAGGTATAAACAATCCGAGTATGATTGCTAACTGGGTTAATCGCTTTCGTGCCGCCGGGCCTGACGCTTTAAAATCTCGCAGGAAAGGTCGAAAGAAAACATTGGATAAACCTAAGATAGATAGTAAAGCTCAAGAAGCAGAAGAAAGAATAGTTGATACCAGTGCAGAACATATTAGAGAGTTAGAA
>JABZHP010000069.1 GCA_015258785.1 Atopobium sp. | reverse complement strand
CGGTTTTTCTCGTTATGTCTGAGTAAATGTACTCAGACTTCATGCACTTTTCAGGCACGCAATTCCAAGCCTCGCCGATAGAGCTCACGAATCACCGCAGAAACCATGTGTTATCTGCGCCAAGTCAAGCTAGAGCCGCAAAACCGTATATACTCGAATGAAGCGTTATCTGGCGAGAAGCCCCGTGTGCTCGGAACCCTCGTGGATCCGCCGCTCGTCACGGATCCGCCGCTCATCGCGGACCCGACGTCCGCTCGTTGCGGACCCGCCGCTCGTCACGGACCCGTCGCTCGACGCTCGCCGTCGTTACCACCTACGACCAGAAAGGAAGCCTGTTGGAGACATTCGAATTTGTGCTCATTGTTTTGACCTGCGTCGCGGCTTCCTCGGTTATCGACAAGTTTGTCAACGTCTCCATCCCCGTTATCTAGGTTGTTATTGGCCTGCTCGTTGCGCTTGTGCTGCCCAGCGTCCAGGAGGTTCACCTGGAATCCGAGCTCTTTATGCTGCTCTTTATTGCCCCACTCCTGTTCAACGAGACGAGAGAAACCAACATTCGTGCACTTCTCCTCAACCTGAACAGTATTTTGTCGCTGGCGATTGCTCTGGTAGTTGTCAGCGTGCTTTCGGTCGGCTACGCCCTCCATCTGATGGTCCCCTCAATTCCTCTAGCTGCGGCGTTTGCGCTGGCCTCGGCCCTGGGGCCAACCGATGCAGCCACCGTCACCGCGCTTAAGTCCAACATCCACCTGACCCATCGCCAGCAGACGCTTCTCTCGGGAGAGTCTCTGATTAACGACGCATCCGGCGTCGTTGCATTCCAGTTCTCCGTAGCTGCGGCCGTAACGGGTGCATTCTCGCTGGTAGACGCAGCGAGATCTTTCACGGTGCTTTTTGTAGGCGGCGTGGCAATGGGAATTGTCACTGGCTTTGCCTTCTCTGCCATCAACGCAATGCTTGGTAGGTTGGGTTACGAGGACACCGTTGCAAACGTTCTCTATGAAGTACTGACGCCGTTTCTTGTCTATCTTCTTGCCGAAACCTTCCACGTTTCTGGCGTACTTGCTGTTGTAGCAGCCGGCTTGGTGATTGCGCTCCCACGAAGGCAGAGCAATAATGCGCTATTTGCAAGGCAAAAATTGGTCTCAGATTCCACGTGGAAAGTCATCAGCTTCCTGATCAACGGTACCATCTTTGTCTTCCTAGGAATGCAGCTCCCCCTTGCCGTGCTTCCTGGCACCAACGGCGGCCTCAATATCCTGCAGATTCTAGGAATTGTTGTCGTGATTACCCTGTTCATGCACGCAGTTCGCTTTGCGTGGCTCTACGCGTTGGAAACTTACAAGCTCCACAAGGGCGGCCATCTCTGCACCGGGAAAGACGCCGTCGACGGCGAGAATGACCTCGCAGGTAGCAGCTCCGACGGCGAGAAACCCGACCAGCCGCTCGCTGAACTGGGCTCGGAGCAAACCTCGGAGCAGATCGCTGAGCAGCCCAAACCCACGTGCGCCATAAAGCCCATCTCAATCACGTCGGCCGAGCTCATCAAGAACGTGCTGGTCACTACCATTGCGGGCGCAAAAGGTGCGGTAACGTTGTCGATTATCCTCACCTTGCCGCTCACAACCCAGTCCGGAGCAGCGTTTCCGCAGAGGGATTTGCTGATCACCATCGCTGCCGGCGTTATTCTCGCCACGTTGCTTTTAGCGGACAATCTATTACCCGTGCTATCAAAGTCCCCTGAAGCAGACTCTGACCTGCCCGAACGTCTCCACGAAGGAGAGATTGCCGTTCTTGAGGCAACTCTTGGCGAGCTCAGGAGCATGTTGCAGTCAGAAAACGCCAAAGCAAAGTATCTACCTGCGCTTCGTTTGGCTATCACGCGCTATACCAACCGCTTATTTGCCTCTCGTATCACTGTCCCTGGCTCGGGCGAACTTGTTAAAAAGCTGGTCCTTCACGAGACAGAAGTCCAGCAGAAATGCCTCGAGGAGCTACGCGAGCGCCATATTAAAACGCACAACCCCATTCCGTGGGATCAAATTGTCGATGATATTACTTCAATCCGCAGGTCAGTAGGCTATTACGGACCCATCGCAAACATTGCTGCAACAACAAACCACCGCTCGCGTATTACCGTTGCTCTTCACGAGCTTAAGCTGGCAGCGCAACGCATCATCGACGGCGAAATCAGGCACCTTGAGGACGCAGACCAGTCCTACTACCAGGCGTGTTTATACGCGCTTGAGATGGAATACGCGGAGCTTGATGACCTGGAACGCATCGCTAACGGTGACGATGAGGAGCTGGCGGTCATCGCATCTAATCTGATGATCGACCATGAGTCAGCAATTGAGTCCATCTGGGGCCGCATCAACATCAATGATGAGCATGACTCCAGCACCACTCAAGTCTCCTACCTGCTGCCTTACAACCTGAGCTCACACAAGATGTCGCCTCACTTTAGGCAGCAGATTGCGGACGCTCGAAAGTACGCCGACGACGTGGCAGAAAACGCCCTGCGCATTGAGTTGGACCAGATTTCGCGCCTGCAGTTTGAGGGTGTCATCGACCGCGAGGTTGCCTCTCACCTGCGCGAAAACGTATACTACCTGCAAATGACGTTGAGTAAGTAGCATGAGCGCTACACCAGATACGCACCCCACTGCCAACACTGCCGCGCACCCCGCCAACCCCGTGGCGAGAACAACAATCATCTCCGGACTTTCCATCCACACGCAGATGTCCTCTGTAGCTGGAGCTCCTATTGTCTACCTCTTGGGTGACGTGGCCGACAACTCCCCCATTCAGGTACCTGAGGGCGTCTGCCTAGTGAACATTGGCGTTGACCTGTGGGAAGAGAACTTCTCGCCCTGGTGCGCCCCGCGCGTTTTTGCCAAGGGATCAAACTTTGGCGACGGCGCCCAGAAAACGCTCGATACCCTTATCAACCAGGTCATCCCCTGGGCGGAGTTGGAGCTCACCGAGCCACCGGCGTATAGGGTGCTTGTGGGATACTCGCTTGCAGGCCTATTCAGCCTCTGGGCCGGCGTGTCGCAGCCCGGCGTGTCGCAGCAGGTCGCACGCGGCTGCCAGCCCGACGACGTCCCGTCGCAGCCCGACGCGCCGCGCGTCGACGCCCCCACCCCAACCTTTCAGCGCATCGGAGCTGTATCGGGATCGTTCTGGTTCCCAGACCTTTTGAACTACGTAGATCAGCAGCTCAACGGAGGAGCGGTCGGCCTCACACACGCCTATCTTTCTCTGGGTGACCGAGAAGCACGAACCCCCAATCCACAAATAATGCACGTGCGGGAAAACGCAGAACTTCTCGCCAACAAGCTGAAGAACGCGGGGATAACCTCGACGTTTGAGCTTAACCGCGGAAACCACTTCCAAAACGTTGAAGGAAGAATGCAGAAAGCCCTGGACTGGCTGGTCAAATAGGGTAAGATTCTTCAGAACGCACGTGTCCAGAGAGGTTTTATGCCCAACCAAAAGCAATTTGACAGCAAAACTGAATCACCCGGTACATCCTCTGGCAAGCAATCTGACTACTTATTTGCGCTCATTCTTTCCTTAATCTTTGGCATTTTTGGTATTCCGCAGTTGTATCTCAAAGGCTGGAAATCGGGGCTTACTAGGCTTGCCGTGAACGCAGCGCTGATTGTTGGCGCATTTGCCCTGGTGCAAACCCTTGCCTCGCCGTCGATGCTTTCTTACCTTCTACCAGCAATTTTTTCGCTTCCGGTTATCGAGAGCGCTCTAAACCTCATCTACGAGGATGCTAGTGCTCCCAAAAAGCTCATAAAAGGCAAGCTCAAACCCCATAAACGATACGCCGGAAAACAGAAAGCTGGAATCGCGCTCGCCACGCTGACGGTAGCGCTCTACTTTAGCGCAGCGCTCACGCAACCGCTTCCAACTGTCATGTCACCTGCGGATTCGCTGCACGCAGACTCCGCCGCGCCATCACAACCAAACTCCAGCGCGCTGTCTGACACCGCACAGGCCAGCACAAACGTAACCATCAAGTTCATCGACGTGGGCCAGGGAGAAGCCATTCTCATTGCACTTCCCGAGAAAACCGTGCTTATCGACGCCGGTCCCACAGGGTCTGCTCCAAAAATTGCCCAGGTGCTCCAAGAACTTGGTCGAAACAAGATTGATTACCTGGTAGCCACCCATCCCGATGAAGATCACATCGGTGGCATGGCGGATGTCATCTCCAACACCCAAATTGGGACCATTTACGCACCAAATAAGACAAACAACACGGCAACATACAGAAAGTTTCTGACCGCTATCCAGAACAAAAACCTGCAGATAACCCTTGCCGAGGCGGGCACCATCATCGACCAAACCGACGACTACAAGCTAGAAATTCTCTGGCCCAAAAAAGACGCAAATTTCCCCGAAACCAACGATTACTCGATAATCATCAAGCTGACCGTTGGCAACAAGACGTTTCTCTTCACGGGAGACGCGCCCACAAATGCCATCCTGAACTCCAATCCAGGTCACATTGACGTGCTCAAACTCTCGCATCACGGCTCCCGAACAGGAACTACCGAGGTGCTGATTCACAAGCTCTCGCCCACCTACGCCGTCCTCTCGTATGCCGTGGACAACTCCTACGGCCACCCCATGCAGTCAGTCCTGAACGCCCTCCACAAGCATTCCGTGGAGGTCTGGGGCACGGGCGCCAACGGAACCATTACTATTACCTGCGATGGTACAAACATTGATATATCTGGCGAGAAACCCGGCACAGTGGTAGCTCCAACCTCACAAGATAAATCTGGCACGTCGTCGACATCGAGGTCCAAGTAATGAAAGCAATCATTGATCGATTTGAAGACAACAATCTTGCCGTGCTTGAATTGAATGATCAGCCAGGCAATATGCTGACCGTTTCTGTCGATGAGCTACCAAGCAATGCTTGTCAGGGCGATGTACTCTACTACAAAGACGGCTCGTGGATACTAGCCGAGGAAGAAACCGCTCAGCGACACACCGATATCGACGAGCTGTTCAACTCCCTACTTGCGCATGATGATACGGAATCCGAGTAACCCCAGATAAAAGTAAAAATATGCGATTTTAGAATATTTTTAAAACTGCACGTCAACCCATAAATATGCGATTTTCGCATATTTTGTAAGACATCTATCTACCTGCATAAATAAAAAAGACGCCTTGTCGAGAAAGACGTCTATATACGATACTTTTATTCAAGAAAAAATATGATATATTACATATAACACCGGCGCGCATCCTCGCTCTGCAGAGAGAGAGGGCACGCCATTTTCTTTATAGAGCCACAATAGCTGCAGCCATTCTCTTCTCGTCTTCAGCTAGAAGTACTCGCATCGTCTAACCCTATCGACTCCAGCCATTTTTGCACTTCACTAAAAGTATACGTGCCTTTTACCGCTAACCCTGGTATCACACGAGAAGCACCGCACTCCTTCTTGTACTCCTCAATCATGTTGCCAAATCCTCCGCCGCCGTGCGTGCAGAACGGAATGACTGTCTTACCACTCAAATCCGTTGCCCGTAAGAACGAAAGCACCGGAGGAGCAAATGTTTTTAGCCAGTTAGGCGATCCTATAAAGACAGTATCAAAGTCAGCAACGTCTATAGCGAATTGCATAAGCGCAGGACAAACGCCCTTTTCTATCTGAGCTCTAACCTCTTTTACCGCCGTGTTATACGAGAAAGAATAGGGCTCTTGAGGCTTAAGCTCCAGCAACTCGGTATCTGTAATCAGCGCAATATCCTCCGCAAGCCTTCTTGTGATGCCGGAATACGAATAATACACAATCAAAGACTTCATGTAAGAATCTCCACCATCAGTCGAGAAAAACGTGC
>JABZHP010000068.1 GCA_015258785.1 Atopobium sp. | reverse complement strand
CAATGAGCTCGGACGTCGTCGGCGTACGTGCGGAATACATATCCTTGGAGGTGTCCATACCCCTAAACGACATGGCCAGTCCCACAATATCGGTAACGTTGAAGTCAGTAGTTACGCTCTCGGCCATGGTAGATACGGCGCCCGACATAGAAACGGGGTCCAGCTGGAGGACTTTCTTGGCAATAGCTGTCAGAATCATGCGCTGGTTAGCCGCGCGGTAGAAGTCGCCTGCGCCGTAGTTGTCGTATGCGTGACGACTGCGAGAAAGGCCGAGCGCTTGCTGGCCGTTGAGCTGCTGCTCGCCGGCAGGAAGGTCGATACCTGAGTATTGCATGTCAGAGACGGCTACGGGCAGGTTGACCGTAATGCCGCCGATGGAGTCCACAATCTTGGTGAACGACTCAAAGTCTACCTCGGCGTAGTGCGAGATGTTGACGTTTGCCAGCTTGGAAACGGCCTCGACCATTCCGGATGCGCCGCCGTAGCTGTATGCAGAGTTAATCTTTTGCTTTCCGTGTTCTCCTAGGTCAACCATAGTGTCTCGGGGGATGGAAATCAGGGTAATCTTCTTGTTCTTAGGATCTACGCGAGCCAGAATGATAGTGTCGGCGCGGAAGTTTGCGTCGGAATCACCCCAGTTCTCTGCGCGTCCCTCGTCCTTATCCACGCCCAGAAGCAGCATGTAGAACGGGTCGGATGGAGCAACCTGTACCAGTGTGGCCTGCAGGTTTGCGTCCAAGCCCTGTCGGAGTTTTGAGTTGGTATCCAGCATCCACCAGGCAAACGCTACACCTGCTACCAGCAGCAACGTGCCCAGAATGCCAGCAAAGATCTTAAGACCACGACCGCGAGAAGATCCTTGGCGCTTCTTGGAATATGCGCCCACACCTTCTGCGCGAGAAGGTGCATGGCTCACGGCACCCGCTCGATGTGCAGCAAAGTGGGTGTGTTTTTGCTGCTGAGCTGGGGCTTCTTCAGGCCACTCGTCGCCGACATTGGTCTGGCCAATCAAAGGCTCGCGCGTAAACCTGGAGCCGTGGGATTCGTGATTGTTGCGTGCAGAACTTGCACCTGCGCTTCTGACACTTCCGAGCGTGCGAGGTTGATATGCACCCTGATTATAAGCGTCATAATCGTCCTGTGCGAAGTCCTCTGTATCGTACTCAGGGGTATCTTCGTACCTATCACGGCTGTTGTGACCGTGATTCTGAGATGAATGTGACCTTCTGGCCATTGGGGCTCCTTTGTGTTTAATCTGCGTTTTGCCCAATGCGTTTTGTCAAACATCTACTATACGCAATTTTGCGTCTTTGTGCTGCATAGAAACAAACCTGCCACAAAAAATCCCCGCTTCAACGTGTGAAGCGGGGATGTGTGCGAGAAGTTCATAGAGCTTGGCGCGAGAAGTACGAGCAACTTTTGCTCATGGCGTTACTTACTGCGCAACGCTGTCTTACTTACGACGATCCTTCAGAGCATAGCCAAGCGTTGTAATAACGCTGCCCACGGTAGCTACTGCAACAAGAGCAATCTCGGAGAAGTCGCCAGTCTCAGGAAGCTTAGGCTGCTTCTTCTTTGGCTTCTTTGGAGTCTCTGATGGAGGAGTTGCTGGTGGGGTGTTTGGTGGCGTATTTGGAGGCGTGGTAGGAGGAGTGTTTGGTGGAATCTCGGTGTTGGTAACCGTGAAGCCATCAGTCTGGTTGCCCGAGACTGCGCTGGTATATCCAGCAGGAACGTTCTCTTCTACTACGGTGTAAGCAATAACGTGACCGTCTGTTGCATCGTTGCGGAGAAGACCGCTAAATGTTGCAGCCCAGTTATTGGTCTGGTCAAGAGTGACTGTCTCGGTGCTAGCAACGCCGTCTTTGTAGAGCCTGACGGTAACAGGACCGCCGACAGTTCCTACCCATGTCTTGTTAACTTGTACATCAACTGTTGGGGTCTTCTCGTCCTCAACGGTCTTAATAACGCCGGTGGTTGCAGAAACGGTGAGGTTATACGTATCAGTATTGAGCTGGTAGCCAGCAGGAGCGGTAATCTCCTGAACGTTGTAGGTGCCAGCAGGGAGCTTCTCGGTGGTAGCGGTACCATCTGCACCAGTGGTAATGGTCCAGGTCTTGGTTGGATCAGTGGTGTTGGTTACCTTAAAGACTGCACCCGCAAGCTTGGTGTTGTGGTCGTTCTTATCCACCTTGACGATGCGGATACGAGCGATGAGGGTAGAAGTACCTTCTCCGCCGGAAGTTGCGTTGCGATATACCCAATCGGAGCTGTACTCAGGGTTATCGGAGTACATCTTGATGAGGTTACGCAGAGCAACACCTGGAACGTACGTGGTGCGATACGTGAACTTAAAGCTCTGACCGTTGCTGAGGTCTATGCCAGAAAGGTCAAGATCAAACGACTGTCCATCAGGAGAAATGGTGAGCATACCTGGGGTAATAGGGATGCGCGTAGCGGTTCCTGGGATGGTTGAGCCGTACTCGTCAAAGCGAGCGCTCCAGAGCTCAAAGGTGTTTGGAACATACCTAATCTCTGCAGGAAGATCTCCGCCGCCCTGGTCGGATAGCTGGTCGTGTAGACGGACGTTGTGGAAGTTACCACCAGAGTAGTTGATGCGGCCGGTCCACTGAATCTCGTTTGCGTTGCCCTCAATAATCTTGCCCCACTTGGAGAGGTACTCAGTACCAATGGTACCAGGAGCGGTGACGTCAAACGTTACAGGAACAGGGCTGCCAGAGACAGTAAAGATAAAAGATTTACCGGTACCTGTCTGAACACGATGTGAATCAATGGTAAAGCCAAGTCGAGCGGTACCGCGCAGGTCAGTGTGGTTATTAACGTAGTTGGTAAAGACAACACGCATGTTTCCACCAAAACCATCGGTACCAGGGGTGACGTGAGCCACTGCCATGACCTCACCGGTTGCTGCATCGGTGATGTTAAAGGTAGACGCAGGATGAGCTGCGGTAAACCTCATCTCGTTAGGGAGGGTGACGTCAAAGTAATCGCCCGGCTCTACGTTAGCGTTTGCAGAGGCGTCCCACGTCATAGCAATGGCATACACATTTGCCTTGTTAACAACGGTAGTTGGATTGCCAAAACGATCTTCAACTCTAAAGTCTGTAATGGTTGCGACAACCGCTTTAGGGGTGCCTGTAGCAGCTTCAGTGCTTGCAGTCTCAGCAAAAGCTGATTTTGCAGCAAGCGGAAGCGCCAGGACCAGCATGAAGACAAAACTTAACAGCTTAAACAGTCGTTTGTTCATCAGGACTCCTTTGCAATAGATGCGTCTATTTTCACCTATTACAAAGAGAATTTATTTGAGATTCTGTATATATTTATATAGCTTTTTTAAAGTTCAAATATTTATGCAGGTACAAGGAATTTATCGGTTTTTTTTCTGATACCTTTTAAATAAAGTACAGGTAAATTCACAGGTTCTTCACAATTGTTCACAACAAACATTCCGCACTATGTGCAGCTTAACGTAATAAAAATGGATAAATATTATCTCTAATAAATTCAAATGCTGGACATTAGTCACTTTTTATACGTGATTCCGAATAGGTCATTTTTCTGTATGCAATTAAGGAGGCGAGAAGTTCTGTGGAGTCTCGCAAGATAGACGGGTTTCTCGCCAAAAAAAGAACGCCTTGTCACGAGGACAAGACGTTCTTGTAACGTTGTGTGGAGCTGCGCGTCTGTGCTACTACGATTGCGCGTCAGGCTTACTTGCGACGCTTAAGTGCAACTGCGCTGCCCAGTGCTGCCAAAGATCCAAAGAGGACGCCTGCAACAGAAGATGCATCTCCGGTGTAGGGGAGGTTGGACTTCTTGCGAGTCTTAGCAGGTTTCTCTGGAGTTGAAGAAACCTGAGTGTTAGTGACTACAAAGCCCTGAGTTGCATCGCCCGTAATCTGGCTGGTGTAGCCGGCTACCTCGTCCTCAGAGATGGTGTAGGTAATCTCGGAGCCGTCAGCAGCATAAGCCTCAAGACCCGTGAAGGAATCCTGCCAGTTATTGTCAGAGCTCAAGGTAAGGGTCTTACCAGTGTCAACGCCGTTAGCGAGCAGGTGAACAGTTACTGCTCCGCCCTCGGCACCATTCCAGACCTTCTGTACGGGGATGTCTGCGTGAGCGTTCTTCTTGTTCTCAATAATCTTGATAGTGCCGGACTGATTGTCAACGTTTACGGTGTAAACGGTGGTGTCGCGCACGTAACCATCTGGAGCAGTGAGCTCTTCGATGGTGTAGGAGCCGGTAGTGAGCCTTTCGGAGGTTGCAGTTCCGTCGGCGCCTGTAGTAAGAGTCCAAGAATCAGCTGGGTTAGCAACACTTGTTACCTTAAAAGTTGCGCCTGGAAGCTGGGTAGTTGCGTTGTCAGCGTCAACCTTGATGATGCGGATGCGGCCGACAAGATTGCCGATTGCGCCGCCGGAGTTGCTTGGAGAGTAGTAGGTAAAGCCAATCTCGCTTCTTGGAGCACCGCCAGCATTGGTAAGCACACCATAGTTATGCAGAGCCATGCCTGGGATAAAGGTGGTGCGGTACTGCAGGAGGTAACGCTGACCCTGGGAGAAGTCAACGCCGCTCAGGTTAAGGTGGTAGGAGTGGCCGTCAGCTGCAATAGAAAGTGCACCATTTGGAATGGTGACCTCCTGAAGGTTGCTGAAGTTACCCGTTCCATCAAAGTCTGCACGATAGAGGTGGAAAGAGTTGGCAATGTAGGTTACTGATGCTGGCAGGTCGCCACCGTTTCTATCAGAGAGGGAGTCAGAGAACTCAACGCCAGTCATGTTAGAAGCGGAGTAGTTAAGACGAACATACCAAAGTACCTCGGACTCGGTACCGGTAACAGGACCGCCCCACTTGTTGAGCCACTCTTCGCCAATGGTGTTCTTTGGACGAACAATCATGTTGAGAGGAACAGCGGTGCCGTTAACGCCAAAATCAATGTGGGTATTATCGCCAGCGTTGATGGCGTCGCGGTCGTAGAGAGCGGACAGCGAGAAGGTACCCTTAATTTGAGTATGGGTGTTTGCATAGTCTGTATAAACAACATGCAGGGTGCCGCCAAAAATGCTGCCTGCTGCTGGAGTTGGGTAAGCCCAAGCTACGGTTGCGCCGTTAGGATCTTTAACTTCAATTGGAGTTGTGTTTTGTGTGGCTGTGAACTGGACTTTATCGGGCAGGGTAATATCAAAATAGTCACCTTCTGCCACGGTAGAAGCGGTAGATTCCCAGTTGATTGTAATATGGTACAGATTATCAGTGGTAATCTCATTGACTGGTGTATAAGTATCATCAGCCACAGACATGCTGGTAATTTGAACCGGTGAAACAGTTGCAGCTGAAGCGAATGTTGCCACGAAAGTAACAACAATCATAAAAGGAACAAGAAATGCACCCAGTCTGACCAGTACTTTTTTCATAAACCAAACTCCAATTCGTATTTCAAACGTGAGAAAATTATTGCAGATAGGTACTTAAAAACTGTTACCAGTTTTGGTCGTCACAAAACAATTACATTTCAAGTTATAGTGTCTTTGACCTGCTCTTCTCGCCATATTTTGCGTTTTATAATTGTTAGAAATTAGTAGCATTTCTCGTCAGATTATAGAACTTTGCCGTCTTTTGTTTGCGCAGAATAAGAAGAGTTTTTGGCGCTCGCAATCTCTCGTGGTGTTATTGGCTGGTTGAAGGTATTATTAATAGCAATAAATTCGTGGTAGAGATATGTGTCCATACGTGCGGCATTGCGTTGGCGCAGAATCTAAGAGTGACCGGGAAACCGGAGAAGCGGAGTCATGCATGAGCGAGTCCAGGCCCAAGCAGTTTGTTGCAGTTCTAGACTTTGGTGCCCAGTACGGCCAGTTAATTGCACGTCGCGTGCGCGATCTTAACGTCTACTCCGAGATTGTTCCTTGTGATATTTCCGCAGATGAGCTTCGTGAGCTCAATCCATCTGCGCTTATTTTGTCCGGCGGCCCTGCTTCCGTTTACGCCGAGGACGCGCCAAAGATTGACCCAGAGATTCTGGAGCTTGGTCTTCCTGTCTTTGGTTTCTGCTATGGACAGCAGATTATGGCGGTTACCCTG
>JABZHP010000067.1 GCA_015258785.1 Atopobium sp. | reverse complement strand
ATCCTGCAACATCCAATTAAAGAGCTTGATTCTAAGCGACACGAATGTGTGGAATTCGGCAGTGACGGCTTCGTCGAAATAGATCAACTATCTGCGGATATTGAGATCTCTGGCATCTCCGGAGATGGAACTCTTGTCCTCAACGATGCGCTTGTGCTTTCTTACTCCAAGGGCATTTTTGCCTTGCAATTCATTGACAAGGACACCGCCGCAGGCAGAACTCAACGCTGTATTGAGCTAAAGCAGCTTTCTGACCTTCGTGTTATTGCCGACGGCTCTACCGTGGAGATTTACCTGAACGACGGTCGCGTAGTTTTCTCGACGCGATGGTTCCCTGCGTCCGAGCGTCTAGCGTTGAACAGCACTTTTGTTGCTTCTGGCTCGCGAGCATACAGCCTAGTCGCGTAATTCAGTAGATTTGCTTGGCGTAGTCTTGCTCCGACACCAAAGGAGTACTGTTTGTAGCCACGGATTGACGACGTTATGCATTATATTGCATATTTTACACGTTTTATACGCAAAATTTTTCTTTGGTGCGAAAATTCGCCGTTTTTGATAGCTAAAGCGGTAAAAAACCCGTTTAGTTGGGAATCGAGGAATTTAGTTCAATTTTTTATCTTTACGTTTGCCCAGGAAAGGCGAAAAAGTTTTAACTATTTCTTTAACTGATTACGCCAAAACACCTCTTTTTCAAAATGAATACTCCAACTAAACGCATTTTTTACCTTTTTGGGCCCAAATTCGCCAAAAATGAGCCCCAAACAAAAGTTTGGGGCTCATTAACGTGCAAACCTTAATGTTCGCGCCGGTCGCAGCCGGTTGCGCGCGCGTTCGCGCTGGTCGCGCTGTTCGCACGCGTTCGCGCTGATCGCACGACCTCCGCAGCTTCGCGTCGGCCGCCGGCCACCAGCCCGCGACCTGCGCGCATTCGTGCTACTTGACGCCGGCCTTCTTCTTGGCGCGCTCGATAGCAGCCATTTGCTCCTCGGAAAGCCTAATGGAACCGTAATCTTTTCCGTGGTCAGGAGCAGTGCGGCCGTGATCGCCCAGGTTGGCGCCAGTTGCTTCCAGCGCAGACATGTGATGCGACGAGCAAGAGTGACCGCCCTCGCGGACAACGGAATCCAGGCCAAACTTATCGCGACCGGTATATGGCATGGTTGCGTCGTTGGTAACGGGGTCGTCAGCGTTTTCCAGCTTGAACTCGCCGTTTACGCCGTTCTTGTAGTTCTCCTTAGCAACCGAAATCATCAGCTTAATACGGTTGAGCTGGTTAACCTCGGACGCGCCTGGGTCGTAGTCGACAGCAACAATGTTGGACTCGGGGTGCATCTGGCGCAGGCGCTTGATGACCGCCTTGCCGACAACGTGGTTAGGCAGACAGGCAAATGGCTGAGCACAGACGATGTTTGGCGTGCCCGTCTCAATGAGGTCGCACATCTCAGCGGTCAGCAGCCAGCCCTCGCCCATCGTGTTGCAGAGCGAAAGGATCTGCTCGGCCTTCTCGGCCAGCTCATTGATGTTAGGGTATGGCTCAAAGCGCTCGGACTTCTCCAGCATCTTGTTGATTGGCGCGCGCAGGCCCTGAACCATCTTGATGCCCGCGATGTGCGTCATGCGGCTCTTGAGCGTGGTGCCCAGCTCCTTGTGCGTGTTGATCGCGTTGGAGAGACCAAACAGGAAGAAGTCGACCAGGCCCGGAACGTTAGCCTCGCAGCCCTCAGACTCGATGACCTTGACCAGCTCGTTGTTGGCCGTTGGGTGGAACTTGACCAGAATCTCACCGACGATGCCGACGCGTGGCTTCTGGCGGTCGTTGACCACAGGCAGGCTGTCAAACAGCTCAATAGTGCGCTGGCACTGCTTGTAGAATTCCTTGCGAGAAATTCCGTTGATCTTGGAGCGTGTATCGGCCATGAGCTGGTCATACAGCTCGTTTGCCGAACCCTTAACGGCCTCGTAGGGACGCACACGATACAGCAGCTGCATGATCAGGTCGCCGTACAGGAGCGCATAGACTGCCTTAATCAGCAAATCGGGCTTGAACAGCTTGAATCCTGGGTTGTCCTCGTCAAGGCCGGAAGCAGCAGAAACGGAAATGACCGGAATCTCTGGATGACCTGCATCTTTGAGCGCCTTACGAATCAGCGCAATGTAGTTGGTTGCACGGCAGCCGCCGCCGGTCTGAGAAATCAGAACCGCGGTCTTGGTCAGGTCATACTTGCCGGAAAGCACCGCCTCCATAATCTGGCCTGTGACCAGGATGGATGGGTAGCAGATGTCGTTGTTGACGTAGCGAAGGCCCATGTCAACGGCGCCCTGGTCAACCGAAGGCAGCAGCACAACGTTGTAGCCCGCGCCCTTCAGCAGCTCCTCTACCAGCTCAAAGTGGATCGGCGCCATCTGCGGAGCCAGGATGGTGTAGCCCGCTTCCTGCATCTCCTTGGTGTAGCGGACCTTCTCGTAAGCTGCGGATTCTGCCTCGCGGTACACCGGCGCACGGCGAGAAGAACTAGTGCTCCTGGCCTTTTCCAGAGAGCCGTCGGCCATGCGAACGCCCTGTGGAACGGCCTCGGTAACCAGGCCAGCAGCTGCAAGTCGCTCGAGCTCTGCCTGCTGCTCGTTCAGAGCAGCCATCAGCGAGCGGATACGAATGCGCGCAGCGCCCAAGTTGGAGACCTGGTCAACCTTGAGCATAGTGTAAATCTTGCCCGAAGCCTCAAGAATCTCCTGGACCTGGTCGGTGGTCAGTGCGTCAAGGCCGCAACCAAACGAGAAGAGCTGGATGAGGTCCAGATCGTTTCGGGATGCAACAAAGCGAGCCGCACGGTACAGACGCGAGTGGTACATCCACTGGTCAACAATGCGGATGGGGCGCTCAGGCATCATCTTATGAGCAATGGAATCCTCGGTGAGAACGGCAAAGCCAAACGAAGAAACCAGCTCAGGGATGGCGTGGTTAATCTCTGGGTCGTTATGGTATGGGCGACCTGCAAGAACAATACCGTGAGCGTCGTGCTCCTCAATCCACGCAAGAGCCTCGTCACCTGCACGGTGCATCTGGTCCTTGACGTTGATGTCTTCCTGCCATGCAGCCTCAACAGCGGCGTCAATTTCGGCGCGCGTGATGTGCTCGCCGCGGAAGCGACCCTTGCCTACCTGGGCGTCCTTCTCGCGCTGTTCGCTGATGAGCTCGTACAAACGGCGCTTGAGCTCGTTCTTCTTGTCGTACGGAATGAACGGAGCCATGTACTGGATGGACGGATCGGAGAGTTCGTCCACGTTGAGACCCAACGCCTGAGGGTAGCTCATGACAATTGGGCAGTTGTAATGGTTGGTTGCGGAGTCGTCCTCCTTGCGCTCCCAACGAATACATGGCATCCAAATAAAGTCTGGGTCCTTGGCCAGCAGATTCATGATATGGCCGTGGGAAAGCTTTGCGGGATAGCAAGCAGACTCGGAAGGCATGGACTCGATACCTGCGTCGTAGGTCTTTGCAGTGGTCTGGTCGGACAAAATGACCGAGAAGCCCAGCTTAGTGAAAAACGTGTGCCAGAACGGATAGTTCTCGTACATGTTCAGCGAGCGAGGAATACCAACGGTGCCGCGTGGAGCCTCGTCAGCGGGAAGCGACTCGCGGTCAAACAGTAGCTTGTTCTTGAAAGCAAAGAGGTTTGGCGCCTCGTTCTTCTTAGCGCCACGCTTCTTACCTGCGCCTTTCTCGCAACGGTTACCGGTGATAAACCTGTGGCCGCTGCCAAAGTCGTTGATGGTAAGCATGCAGCTGTTAGGGCAGATGCGGCAGTGTGTGTTGGTAAGCTTGACCTGCAGGTTGTCGATGGACTCGCGGTCAAGCAGGGTGGATACGCCGTCAATACCTGCGCGGTCGCGGGCGAGAAGAGCGGCGCCGTAGGCACCCATAACACCTGCAATGTCTGGACGGATGACGTCTCTACCAGTGAGCAGCTCAAATGCGCGGAGCGTTGCGTCGGACATGAAAGTACCGCCCTGAACAATGCAGTGCTCGCCAATCTCGCTAAAGTCGCGGAGCTTGATGACCTTGAACAGGGCGTTCTTGATGACGGAGTACGAAAGACCAGCAGCAACGTCGCCGATGGTTGCACCCTCCTTCTGCGCCTGCTTGACGCGGGAGTTCATGAAGACGGTACAACGGGAGCCCAGGTCAACAGGGAGTGTTGCCTTGGTTGCAGCGGTTGCAAACTCGCGAACGTCCATCTTCATGGAGTCGGCGAAGGACGCAATAAAGGAGCCGCAGCCTGCAGAGCAAGCCTCGTTCAGCATGATGTGCTCAATGACGCCGTCTTTGACCTGCAGACACTTCATGTCCTGACCGCCAATATCAAGAATGAAATCAACGTCTGGGACAAATGCCTTAGCACCGCGCAGGTGAGCAACGGTCTCAATCTCGCCCGAGTCTGCGCGCAGAGCCTCAATCAGGATGCCCTCACCATAACCGGTGGTTGTGACGTGGCCAATAATGCAGTCGGAAGGCATCTCGTCGTAGATGGAGTCCATGATCTTGCGAGCGGTGCCCAGAATATCGCCGTTGTTATTGTCGTACCAGGTGTAAAGAAGCTCGCCCTTCTCGCCAACAACAGCAGCCTTCATAGTGGTAGAACCTGCGTCGATGCCAATGAACACGCGGCCGTGGTAGTTGGCCAGCTGACCTTTGGGGACTACCTCTTGGTCGTGGCGGGCCTTGAAGTCGTCAAAGTCCTGCTGAGTAGCAAAGAGCGGATCCAGACGGGCAACCTCGGAGCCCTGGATGTCCTTGAGGTTGTCCAGTGCCTCCATGACCTGCGTAAAGGTGATTGGTCGGTCTGACTCGCCCGCAAGAGCAGCGCCCGTTGCAACAAAGAGGTGGGCGTTCTTTGGCAAGACGATGTGCTCGTCGTCCAAGTTAAGCGTGATGTAGAAGCGGCGGCGCAGCTCAGAGAGGTACTGCAGAGGACCACCGAGAAACGCAACGTAGCCGCGGATAGGGTGACCACAGGCCAAGCCCGAGACGGTCTGGTTTGCAACAGCTTGGAAGATGGAAGCAGCAATGTCAGCAGGAGCGGCACCCTCGTTGAGCAGCGGCTGAACGTCGGACTTAGCAAAAACGCCGCATCGAGATGCAATTGGGTAGATCTGCTTGACGTCTTTTGCCAGCTCGTTGAGGCCAGTTGCGTCGGTCTTGAGGAGAGACGCCATCTGGTCGATAAACGCACCGGTACCACCTGCGCAGGTACCATTCATGCGCTGCTCAATGCCGTTGTCAAAGTAGATGATCTTTGCGTCCTCGCCGCCCAGCTCAATGGCAACGTCGGTCTGAGGGATCAGCGTCTCAACAGCGCGCTTGGAAGCGATAACCTCCTGGACAAACTCCAGGTCAAGCCATTGCGCCAAGAGCATTCCGCCGGAACCGGTGATTGCGGCGTACATGGGTGTCTCGCCAATGTGCTTCTGAGCTTTGACAAACAGGGAGCGCGCGGTTGCGCGAACGTCAGTGTGGTGACGCTCGTAGTTTGCGTAGACCAGCGTGCCGTCCTCGTCGATGACGGACAGCTTTACGGTTGTGGAACCAACGTCAATGCCCAGCATAAGGTGGGCCTGAGATAGGTCAAGTGGAACGTTTGGTGCAAGCTCTGCACCGTTCTCTACCAGCTCAAACTTTGGACTAATCATTGTTTTCCTCTCCGAGAACAAGAGTTGCAAGCGCAAATCGTGGGACGTCTAGCTTGATTGGCTTGCCGTACAGATCGCCAGGTGCAACAAACATCAGGCCGGTCATAAGGCCCGCCATCTGCTCGTCGCTCTCGCGCATGCCGCCGATTAACCAGCGGATAAGGACGCCGACCTCGGCAGAAATTGCGAAGGTCAGATAGTAGTCAAAGAAGGGACCAAGTGCGCGCGGATCAAGGTCGTGCAGGGCGCGCTGGGCGATAACCTCGTGTACCAGGTGCTTTAGCTTATCCTGGAAGGCGGGGTCGCCGCCGTTGCCCAGCAAAGGGCGCAGGTAGAAGCCGTGCTTGCGAATGCTGCGAAGCATCTCTGTTGCGCCGGGACATGGCTTGTAGGAGTCAATGGCCTCCTTGAGCTCAACAAGATTGACGCGAGCAAGCTGCTCAACAGCAGGTCGCAGCTCCGCCAGCGCTTCCTTCTCAATGTGAAGCACCAGGTCAGGGATGTCTTTGTAGTGGGAATAAAAGGTTCGGCGCGTGAGGCCGGCGCGCTCCGTTACGCCCGTGACGGTCACGGAGGTAAGG
>JABZHP010000066.1 GCA_015258785.1 Atopobium sp. | reverse complement strand
GACTATATTTTAGGAAATAACCGCACTTCTTTTAAATGACTGAAATGCTTACTTACACCACTTTTCGGGACACGACCCTTTTCCGGCAAATCATTCAGACTTGACGAGAAAATCAGGCTCCCTAAAGGAAGTCTCCTGTGCGTTTTAAGGACCAACTGAAACTTGTTTGAAACGCGCCTGAAAAGTACAAAGAATCTGTGTTTGGGACACAGATTCTTTGATGAAATCAGGCAGAATCCACCGATTCTTTTATGCTTTCAGGCAAAAGTTACAGATTCTTTGCAGAAATCAGGCGCACCGGGCGCTATATGGGCGCGAGCTTGCGGGCACGTTTCCAGGCGCACACCTTACAGCGCGGCGAGAAAATCCTCTGCTTGCTGAGCAATTGCCTCGTGAACCTCGGGTTCTGGCTCCCAAGTTCCCTCAGTCCAAGCGGTAACAGGAAGCGAGAAACCATTGAACGGCTCAACTGGCTTGGTGCGCAGAGCCAGGAACTGCTGCTTTACCACGGCGAGCGATCCTGCAGTCTTGTTTCGGCCGCCAACACCGCTTGCAGTAACAACCTTGCCAGCAATGGCGGTCTCGGACTTCTTCTCGTAATCGGAAGTGAGCGGACGGCTCAACCAATCCAGGATATTCTTGACAGTGCCGGGAATGCTGTAGTTGTACTCCGGAGTAAAGAGCCATACGCCATCGGCGGCCATGACTGCGTCCCTAACCTTTTGGACACCTTCAGGAGCTGGGAATTCTTCGTCCTGGTTAAGCAGAGGGACGTCCAAAACGTCAACGACCTCAATCTCCGCCTTACCTTCGAGTGCCTTTGCCGCAACCTGGCTCAGCGTTTTGTTAAACGAGTTTTTTCGGCCAGAACCGATGATAAATACAATTTTCTTCATAAGCAGACCTCTCCGAGAATGCTGTGTAAATAAAAATCATGCACGAGCAAACCTGCCCGTACATGATTTGTGTACCCAAATGTTAGCTCTGTAGTCGTATTTAACAGAAGTCCGAGAAATTCACACAGCCCTCAAGCGCTTTTACCACCTGCTCAAGACCAGTGAGATCTTCTTGGGTAAACCTTGCCACGCTCGGACTATCAATATCCAACACGCCAACTACCTGGCCATCCTTGAAGATAGGAACAACCACCTCAGAGTTTGATGCAGAGTCGCATGCAATATGTCCCGGGAACTGATGCACGTCCTCTACCAGCTGACTTGTCCTTGTTGCCGCGGCGGTACCGCACACTCCCCGTCCAAACGGAATGCGCACGCAGGCAACTTTGCCCTGGAACGGTCCCAGGCGCAGCTCGGGAGTGCGCGGCTCGTGGTCGCTCGGGGCTACGTCCGGCTCCGCACCCGGGACCGCGTCCGGCTCCGCATCCGGGGCTGCGCCCGGCTCCACACCCGGGGCCGCGTCCAGCTCCGCGACCGCGCCCGAACCCGCGTCCGGCTCCACGCCCGACACCGTGGCGGGATCTACCAGGTAGAACCCCGCCCAATTGATGTCGTCGAGCGCGTCCCACAGAAGAGCTGCGGCGTTAGACAACACCGGCAGCCAGTGAGCGTCAACCTCAGCAAGCGAGATAATCTGTTTTGCAAGTAAACCGTAATCCGTCATGTTTACTTCTCTGGCAGAATCTCAATCCAGCAGCCATCAGGGTCTGCGATAAAGTAGAGACCCATCTTTGGGTTCTCTTTAACAATGCAGCCCATCTCCTCGTGAAGTGCGTGGAACGCATCAAAATCGTCAACGCGGAACGCAATGTGCGTATCTTTTCCACCATTGTCGTAGGGGTCTACCCAACCGCGGTTCCACGTGAGCTCCAGCTCAAAAGGAGACCAGTCGTTTACCAAAAACGTGTTGGTCCAAGAGCCGTCCTCTGGTCCCTTAACGCGGTCAACACGGAATCCCAGAGCCTTCTTGTAGAACTCGACGGTTTTCTCGTTATCCAAAACGTGGGTGCAGCGGTGAACAAATCGTGCCTGCATAAATCCTCCTTTGTTGTACGCCTAACTCGCGCTTAGTTGAGCTCCTGCTCAAGCTGATCGACAAGCTCGCCGAAGTACTTGAGCGCAGCGTTAACGGGGTCTGGAGTGGCCATGTCAACGCCAGCGCCGCGAAGCAGCTCGATTGGGGTCTTGGAGCAGCCGCCGGACAGGTAGCCAATGTAGTCCTTGACCGCAGGCTCACCCTCAGAAAGGATGCGCTGCGACAGGGCAATAGCTGCCGAGAAACCAATGCAGTACTGGTAGACGTAGAAGTTGTAGTAGAAGTGAGGGATGCGCGACCACTCTAGCTTGATCTCTTCGTCCAGCTTAATGCCAGGTCCAAAGTACTCTGCGCAAAGCTTGCCGTAGCGCTCGGAGAGAACCTCGGCGTTCAGAGCCACACCATCAGCGTTCATCTGGCTGATGTCGCGCTCAAACTCGGCAAACATGCACTGGCGATAGATGGTGCCACGGAAGCCCTCAAGGAAGTGGTTGAGAATGTACGCGTGGCGCGCGGGATCAGTCTCGTGCTCAAGCAGGTAGTGCGAGAGCAGCGCCTCGTTGCAGGTGGATGCAACCTCTGCAACAAAGATGGAGTAGTCAGAGTAGGTAATCTCCTGGTTGTGGGACGAGAAATACGTGTGCAGGGAGTGGCCCATTTCGTGAATAAGGGTGTAGACGTCGTCGAGGCCGCCCTGGAAGTTGAGAAGCATAACGGGGTTCATGCCCTTACCACCTGCGGAATAAGCACCGGAGCGCTTACCTGGGGTTTCGTACACGTCAACCCAACGGCTCTCCAGACCCTTCTTGACCAGGCTGACGTACTCCTCGCCCATAGGTGCCAGCGCCTTAACAATAAGGTCGCAAGCCTCCTCGTAGGTGAACTTCATGTCAACGTCGTCAACAAGAGGAGTGTAGACGTCCCAGAAGTGCAGCTCATCCAAGCCCATAACGCGCTTGCGCAGGTCAACGTACTTGTAGAACGCTGGGAAATTCTGGTGAACAGCGTCAATAAGGTTGTTGTAGACCTCAACAGGAATCTCATTCTCTGCAAGAGCAGCCTCAAGGGAGCTTGCATATTTTCTTGATGACGAGAAGAACTGCAGGTTCTTAACTTGACTGGTCAAAATTGCAGCGGAAGTGTTGCGGAACTCACCAAAGCGGCTGTAAAGCTGCTTGAATGCGGACTCACGCAGAACGCGGTCAGCATCCATCAGCAGAGGAACAAATGAGCCACTGGTCAGCTTATGGGTCTTGCCCTCAGAATCAACTGCGTCGTCGAAGGTAAGGTCTGCATCATCAAACATGGAGAAGATATTGGTTGGCTGAACGGCAAGCTCTTCAGCGCGTGCCAAAAGAGCCTCTTCCTCAGCAGAAAGGGTGTGCTCGCGCTGGTTCAAGATCTTGTTGAGCTTACGGCGATAGAACTCAAGCGCTGGAACCTCTGCATAGAACTTCTCGACAGATTCTGCTGGAATGGCCAGAAGCTCTGCGGCAAACCAAGAAGTTGCCTCGCCAACCTGAGTATATACGCTGGTAGCGTTTGCGACGTATGCCTGGTACTTAGCAACGCGGGTATCCTCGTCGCTCTTGCGCTCAGCGTAGTTGATAATCTTGTAGAGCAGAAGGGTCATCTGGTCCTCAAGCTGCAGATACTCCAGAAGAGCCTGTGCGGAGGCGGAAATCTTACCCTTGAACGCAAGCAGCTTTGGGCAGTAAGCCTTGAGCTCCTCAAGTCCAGCCTCAAATGCCTCATCACTAGGGAACATTGAGGACAGGTCCCACTTATATTTGCTGTCAATTTCTTCGCGAGACTCGTATGCCATGAGCCTTCCTTTCTTGGCTGATTCGGTATGTTATTGCGTCGCCACCAGTGGAGAAGTTACGTCCACAAAATGTGAGCGTTCAAACTTCACATAATCCTGAGTATACAGCACGACTATTTAACGCTACTTAGTGTCTCATATCAGCAAGATTTTATATAGCGAGGACAGGCTATGTACATCTGTACGTAACTTTGCAGGAGTATGGCACTCATGCGGCAAGATAAGTGGGTAATACAATGGACAGTTAAAAGTTTGCTTCCTATTAGACTTGCTGAAGGTTGAATCACAACTGATTTAATTCGCACAGATAGAAGACCGCATTAAGTAATTGTTGCTTTGACTCAAGTGAGTTCACTATTTGGGAGACGTCTATGTATGTACAGAACTTAACGGATTTAGCTGGTTGGTTCCTTGCAACAACTAATTCCTGGTCTGGGCATTTTGTTGAACTACACGATTTTTGCGACTACATCGACAACAACGTAAGCTTATTTGATATACCGTTTGACATCCCCCATTATCAAATTCCTGGAGTGCTTGAAAAATTTGCTTGTTTATTTAAGTCCGAAATACGCGAACAAGAAAATGCTTATAACTATCAAAAAATTCTTGATAAATATGGTGTAGACATTACAAACGATGCTGAGACACTTTCTAATATTAACGAGCTTGTTTTAAACAAAGAATGCATCTATGCAATCATCACCAAGTGCGTTACCGAAGATCCTAAAGGAGTTGGACTTCTCTATACTGCAGCAAAAAGCTCACTTCTTGATAGATGTCTATTCAAATTGGATCATATCAAGAAAATGTTCAGGCCAGACTATGACTTTGGCCGTAGAAAAAAGAAAACTACTCCGAGCACAGAAGGAGATTACTGGGATTTTGTAGAAACAAATAAACTCCCAGAATGGATTTGGTGTCTGGTTGGTAACGTAATTGACGAACATCCTTTTGGAGAAGACCATACAGTTGTTCATGGGACGCGACATTTTTCTCCTGGAACAAAGGTTTATTGTCTTCCAGTTCAATGGGGCGATGGATACGAAAAAATCGCTGTACTAGGCAAACATAGAGGTTCACGAGGGCTCATTAGAATTGTAATGAGTAGAGAGTTGATTCATAACTTTAGGTGCCAAAAAGTTTTTTCACCATATGTTATTAAGCGCATGTATACACGCAGCAACCATGGTATGAACTTTAAGGGTTGGGGGCAATCTGAAGCAGAGTATGAGACCATCTCGTCACTACTTCCATGGCTTAATACGACTCCTGAAGAAGAAAAACAAAGGACACTGCTGCTTAATAGTTCACAACTGTCATTTTTGATACATGTTGACGACACACCAAATCAGGAAATTCATTTGAGAATTGAACGACACAGTCGCAGAGATGGTTGTTACGGTGCAGGATGGTATGGATTCTATAGAATTGGCGAGAAACCAGAACAGTCTATTGGTCTTCTTGATTGGTATGGATACTGGCCAGATGATGTGTCCTACGAAGAATGTACGTCAAACTACAAACCATCATGTGAATTATTAGGTGGATTTTTAGATGCCGGAATTCTTAACTGGGAGAATACCTATGAGTCTATTCCTACTAATGGTAGACCTCCATTTACGTGGGAATTTGAGGCGGTTTTAGAGCATGGCTTTCTATCGAATGCTGGGCATAATGCATACCCAGAGAACTTTCCATCAGTTATGAGACTTCTGACAGCATGGGGCTTTCCAAATATTTGGAATTCAACCAGTAATGCACCTGATGCGTTTTTTGATTTAATGCGAGAACAGAAATAAATCTCAAGCTTCCTCCCGGACATCCCTCACAGCTCCACCCCTACCGTTCGCGGAAAATGTCAGCTTTGGTGAACAAACAGCAAACCCACGTGATAGATAGGGATATAATCGCAGGTAAACAATAGAGGGAGAACTGCCATGAAGATGCACCTCATTGAACCCGACGCTTGCGCTGAAACCACACCTACCGTATTGCTGATTCATCCCATGCTCTCGTCAGCAGAAGGAATCAAGACTGTTCTTGTAAGTAACATGGGTGATGACCTGCGCTATCTAATCCCAGATCTTGCCGCCCACGGAGAAGAAGATGCAACGGAATATGTCTCAGCGTCCCAAGAAGCTGCGCAGATTCATGACTGGCTGCTGGAGCACAACATAATCCATCTCTCCCTTGGCTTTGGTGCCTCTTTAGGTGGAGTAGTTCTATCTGAGCTTCTCAAGTTCCCAGACCTATCCTTTGACCACCTCTTCTTTGAGGGAACAAGCTTTTGGACGGGTGGATTCCTGGCTTCCACGCTTGAGTTTGTGCTCAAGAAAGTGTTCCTTGCCAAGCACCGCACAGCCATTGCAGACCCCAAGCTCTCCGTGCAAAAGATGGAACAACTTTACGGAAAAGTTGCAGCTAAGCCTATGGCAGAACACTTTATTGCGA